>JAYUGL010000302.1:0-50243 GCA_043738385.1 Sterolibacteriaceae bacterium | reverse complement strand
TCCTGCGGCGCATCCTGAAAGTCCGTCAACAAACCGAAATGCAACCTGGGGTCGCGGTTGGCAAGGAAGCGGACTTCAAGCGCCTCTACCAGCCCTTCAATGGCTTCAGCGTGAGTTAACAAAGAGGGAATCACCGTCAAGGTACGGCAATGCGGCGGGATTCCTTTCGAAAAGTCGAGTCGTGGCAGTGACTGCGGGGTAGCCAGCAATGTCGCAAGCCAGTTCACCAGCGCGACTGCCAGCTGACTGGTGCACAGAGCGACGACGACGACGCTCGCGGCCAGCAGCCAGCCACTCACGCCACCGCGATTTGCCATGGATAGCAAGCCTGCGGTAAACGCCGTCGTCAGCAGCGTGATGCTTCCCAGATACAGCGGCAACGGAAAGCGGCGACTTGCCCTGCACAGCATTTCAATTGTCGACCAGCGGACTCCGGCCAAGTGCTCCAGCTGCGACCGCCCCTTGTCGATCAGGTAGTAACCCACGTGCGCTACGCGCGCGGCGCTGGCAGGATCGTGGCCGCTGCCGGACAGCGTCGCAGCACCGTCATGCGCAAGTTGAATGGCCTTGCGCGCGACATCGCCTTCCGACAACTGACTGTTTCTGGCGATTTTTTCTACCGCATGCCGGTAGCAATCACGCGTGGCGAAGTCCATGGTGGCATAGACCCCGACCGGATCTTCCTGCAGTTTTTGTTCGACGACGCTCATCGCCTCGACGAACTTGCGCCAATCCATGGCCCCAAGAAAACGCAGGCTGCCGATGCTGTTGCTGATGGAGACCTGGCTGGCGGCCTGGCTCTGGGTTTCAATCTGAACCAACTGCTCGGTGGTCGTGCCTTCCTCCGCGAGGCGTTGCTCGATCCAGGTCAACGGCAAGGCCAATGCGGGACTTTGTCCCTGCAATCGTCGCGCGAACTCCGCTACAAATGGACTTACCATCGGCGGGGATGAGCGCGCCATGTCCGCGATGAGGAGAATCAGGCTCTTCGGGTCCGACTCGGCGACTTCCAGCATCCTGTCGGCCCAGCCATCGGCAAGTTCGCGATTGATCGCGCCGGTGACGATACCGGCAGAGACGCGGCGCAGATTCTCGATCAACGCCAGACGCAGCATGATGGGAATTGCCCACAACTCACCCAGTTTGAGTGGGGTGACCTTTTGATATGCCGCGACGAAGCGGTCAAGACTTTCCGGATCGACGCGCCCGTCGCCATGTGAAATCGCCTCCAGGGCAACGTCATACACGCGCGGGAATCCGGTCGAAGGGCCCATTGCCAGGCGGGGCAGCTCGGCGCTGTAGCGTTTCGGCAGGTGGCGCTTGGCCGTCCGTATCTGCTCTTCAATCAAATAGAAATTGTCGAGCAGCCATTCTCCGGCAGGGGTGATTCGGCGATTTTGTCTCACCGCACCACTCAGCAGACCGCAGGCATGCAGCAGAATTTTCTCATTCCCGGCCAACCGGGCGAGCAGCTGATCGGGGGAACGCGCAATACTCAGACGGTGCATATCCGCCAATTCGCGGCCATGCCGCTCCATCTGGTCGGCGCTGAACAACTCCGCGCGCAGCGGTGCATCGTCGGTGTACTGATGGACCGCACGTTGTCCGCGCAGGCGCGCCGTCAGGTGGCGCCACGTTTCACTCATATTGTCGCGACTCAATTTCAACTTCAAAGCTCCTTCTCCGCCATGAAAAGCTAAACTTCCCCATGACTCTGCTGACTGTGACGGGTCGCCCTGCGTTGACCGCAAAACATTCTCCAGACACTAACCCGCAGGATGCCTTTACCCAGCTCGATGTTGACGCATCAAGCGGGTCTTGCGCAGATGCTGTCATGTTTGCAACGATTCTTACGTGCGCCAGCGCACAGAGAAGCGCGGCGATTTATGGGAAGTTTGCATGCGATACGCAAGGTAATGAATTACCTCGATAACTCCCGCTGCGTGACTTTTATGTGCATAAAAAATACGCGATCCATAATCCGTTCCAGTTTAGTCCATGCCTATCCGGTTGCTTGCCAATCATGCTATGGGGTGAACCCACTCACCACTGTAGAGCGTCTCGTAAGTCGGTGCTGATGCATGCGCCGCGCGACCCAGAACAGAGTTGAATGCCGTCATTGGATAGAAACGCCGGTTGAATCGGAACACAAATTCGTTGAGGTATGCCTGCAAGTGTTGATGGCTGACTCCGTGATGTGTGCCGAGCAACCAGGTATTCAGGTTCGAGAAGGCGATGTGAATCATCGGCAGGTGTGCATCAGTTCTCTCGGGGTGGCCATTGAGCACAATGGGTTCGTGCGAGTAGCCCTTTCGCGACAAATCATCGTAGCCCCGCCAGCCATCGGTGCGTACAACAGCGCCCTTTGCCACATTCTCTTGCACGAACTCCGTGAGTACCTTGGCGTCGCGGTTAGGCACGACGCGCAACCGCAATCTACCGGAGTAACTCGTCCTCTTGCGCTTTTTGCCATCGGCCCGGGCCGGCCGCTGGCGTACCTCAACAGCCCCAACGACCGTCGCCTTATGGTGAACGCCGTGCCCCTCACCTTTGGTACGCCCGCCCACAAGCGTCTCATCCACTTCGACCGGATACTGGGATCCAATAGCGCCGCGCTCCGGTCGCACCATGCCGGCGCGCCGCTTGTGGAGCATCTGGAATGCCGTCTCGTAGCGAGACAAGCCCAGTTGCCGCTGAAACTGGAGAACAGACTGGCCAGGCGTCTGCGTCGTTACGAGGTAAGCGCCCCAGAACCACGCAGACAAGGGTGTGTGGCTGGATTTCATGACGGTGCTGGCCGTAAGCGACACATTGCCATGGCAAGTGCGGCATCGCAAGACGACCGATGTTCGCTTGGCGAAGCGGTACGGCTCGCCGATATTCCCGCACTTCACACACGTAAACCCGCGCGGCCACCGCAGGTGCTCAAGGTATCTTGCGCAGGCCGCGTCATCCGGAAAGACCCGCTGAAATTCGGGGAGTGTCGTCGGGAAGCCTCAAGGGTCCATCCCGAAAACTTGGCATCCGATCACCGCTTTGGCAAGCAACCGGATAGGCATGGTTCGATCCTTACCGGCTATTCCGTTGCCGCTCGATCATGAACTGTAGCGAGGTCTGCCCCAAAGGAGTGGAGCCATCCCGCGCCATCGAGAAGATCAGACTGATGATGGTCAAGGATTCGCTGTGATGGCCGATTCAGCTGTCGAGCAATCCTCCATTCGCGACAGAATTTCTTACCGGTGCGCAACCGAGCGCTGGGAGAACGAAGGCGGTGCGACGCTCGCTGATCCTGCAAGCCCCATCATGAAAACCTTGATCGATGGTGGCGCGCATATTGCGATCATGGAGCCCGCGCCTGCGGCGCCCGCCATCGTGCGTTTTACGACCGAAACTATCTTCGCGCTACGCTATTGGACACCCAACCTGCTGTCCTTTCACACCAGTCGGGCAGCGGGCTTTCGCTTCACGCCGGGACACTATGCGCGGCTCGGGCTCGACGACGGGAATAATGGCGTGGTCTGGCGACCGTTCTCGATGGTGTCGGCCGCGCACAATCCACACCTCGAATTCGTTGCCGTGCTCGTTCCGGGGGGTGATTTTTCCGGCCCTTTGTCGAAGATTCACGATGGCGACACAATTCGCGTGGACAAGACCCGTTATGGCTTCATGACCATCCATGGCTTCGCGCCGGGGAAGGACCTCTGGCTTCTCGCCAGTGGCACTGGACTTGGCCCGTTCCTTTCGATCCTGCGCGACCCGGTCACCTGGCAGACCTACGAAAACCTCGTTCTCGTGCACAGCGTCCGCCAGGCGCGCGAACTGGCGTATCGCGATGAAATCGCGGTGATTCCGTACGAGGTGTCGCTTGCGGCATCGCCAGCGCGATTGCGGTATGTGCCTGTCGTCACGCGGGAGCCCTGCCCTGGCGCCCTGATGGCACGCATTCCACAACTGATCGAAGCGGGTGTGTTGGAACAGGCTGCGGGAGTGAAACTGGACCTACAACGTTCACGAGTCATGGTGTGCGGTAATCCGGAGATGGCGCGCGAACTGCGTGGACAATTTACAGCGCGCGGTTTTCGGACCAACCGGCGCGCCGCGCCCGGTCAGCTCGCGTTCGAAAATTACTGGCAAAGCAAGCCATCATGACCATAGTGTTGACCGTCGGTCATTCGACACGACCTCTTGTCGCCTTTATCGCGCTGCTTACGGCCCACGCGGTGACCCAACTTGTCGACGTGCGCACCGTGCCTCGCGCCACAACCCGCAGTTCAACAGCGAGACTTTGCCGACCGCGCTTGAGGTCGCCGGTATCCACTATGCACACGTCGCAGGCCTGGGGGGCTTCCGCCGCGCCGGATTCGCCAAATGCGGGTTGGCGCAACGCTTCATTCCGCGGTTACGCCGACTACATGCAGACGGCGGAATTTGCCCAGAACCTGGCGTGCCTGATAAAACTGGCAGAACACGAGCAGGTCGCGCTGATGTGCGCCGAAGCCGTGCCGTGGCGCTGCCACCGTTCGTTGATTGCCGACGCTTTGCTGGTGCACGGACTTCGTGTTGAAGAAATCATCAACCCGACTCGATGCCAGAACCACGTGTTGACTTCCTTCGCCACAGTGAACGGGTTGGCAATCACGTATCCGCCCACGAGTGCAACAGAGTCTGCTCATGCCGATAACAGTAAAAAAACAAGCCAATATGCCGAATGACCTTTCCACCGGGGCAGCACCATTATCTGAGAGCCACACCAACGAGAAGCTGTCGCCGTGGTGGCGGCGCGCCAGCCTGCTCACCATGACGCTCGGCTTCTCAGTTCTCATTCTGCTGACGACCAAGGTCTATCACGAAGCGCCGCCCATCCCCGACAAGGTGACGGAGCTCGACGGCTCCGTTGTGTATACCGCTGAGGACGTTCGCCACGGCCAGCAGGTATTTCTCAAATACGGCCTGATGGACAATGGGACGATCTGGGGCCACGGTGCGCTGCTCGGCCCGGATTTTTCAGCCGAGTCCCTGCACACCCTGGTCGTTCACAACGCGACGCGCATCGCTTTGCAACGCTACGGTGGTTCACTCGATAACATCACAGCCACGCAGCGCGCCATGGTCGAAGCCGAAGTGCGCACTGAACTGAAGCGCAACCGCTTCGATCCGAAAACTGGTGTGTTGACGGTGGAGTCCAGCTATGCCGACTGGTTTAAGCACCAGCCCGGCGTGTGGAGCGAATACTTTTCCAACCCGGTGAGGAACGGTGGGCTCAGCGTCAAGACCATCAGCGATCCCGCTGAACTTGAGCAGCTCAGCGCATTCGTCGCCTGGACCGCCTGGGCGTCGGTCGTCAACCGGCCGGGCACGACACATTCGTACACCAACAACTTTCCCTACGATCCGGTGGCCGGCAACACGCCGACTGCGGACGCAGTACTGTGGAGCGCGTTGAGTCTTGTCTTCCTGCTTGGCGGGACCGCCGCGGTGCTGCTGGCATTTGGCAAGTTCGATTATCTTGGCTGGAAGGCCAGACCCGGATATCTGCATCCAAAGATGCTGGGCGCTCATGTGACTCCGGGTCAGCGTGCGACCTTGAAATACTTTGCGCTGGTCACGCTCCTGCTGCTGGCGCAAACCTTGGTCGGAGGCGCCGTTGCCCACTACCGCGCCGACCCCGGTACGTTTTACGGTTTCGATCTTGCAGCGTGGCTACCGAGCAACCTGCTGCGTACCTGGCATTTGCAACTGGCGATTTTCTGGATTGCCACCGCCTACGTCGCGGGGGCACTCTTCCTCGCCGCCACACTCGGCGGCGGCGACCCCGCCGGACAGAAAAAAGGCATCGATACCCTGTTCTGGGCGTTGGTGATTGTCGTTGTCGGCAGCCTGCTGGGTGAATGGGCTGGCATGCGGCAGCTTCTGCCGACGCTTTGGTTCTGGTTTGGTGATCAGGGGTGGGAATACCTTGAACTCGGCCGCGCCTGGCAAATGCTGCTTGCCGTCGCACTGCTGTTCTGGTTTGGTTTGCTGGTTCGCGCCTTGATCCCGGCGTTGCGCGATCCAGAGCGGCGCGAGATCGCCGGTTTGTTTTTATGCGCCGCGATCGCGATTCCGGTCTTTTATCTGCCCGCGATGTTCTTCGATGGCACGACGCATTTCTCGGTGGTTGATACCTGGCGATTCTGGATCATCCACCTCTGGGTCGAAGGTTTCTTCGAATTCTTCGTCACGGTCATGGTGGCAATCATCTTCCTCCAGTTCGGTGTCGTCACGCGCCTGACGGCAACGCGCGTCATTTACCTCGATGCCATCCTCTATTTCGCTGGCGGATTCATCGGCACCGGCCATCATTGGTATTGGACCGGCCAGACCAGTTTTAATATGGCCTTGAGTGCATTGTTCTCCGCACTTGAAGTCGTGCCGCTCACGCTCATCACGCTCGACGCCTGGGATTTTGTCAGGCTATCCCGACCGGGGTCGGACCCCAATCGTGAGCGGGCGGAAGTGCCGCACAAGTGGACCTTCTATTTCCTCATGGCAGTCGGCTTCTGGAACTTCGTCGGTGCCGGCATCTTCGGCTTCCTCATCAACCTGCCAATCGTCAGCTACTTCGAGACCGGTACCCTGCTGACGATCAACCACGGCCATGCCGCGATGATAGGCGTATTCGGCATGCTGGGCATTGCCCTCGTGGTCTTCGCCATTCGACAGACCGTCGACGAAACGCTTTGGCGGGCGCTTGAAAAGTACATACGGGTCGGCTTCTGGGGACTCAACGGTGGCCTGCTGATAATGGTGGTCATGAGCTTGTTTCCCGCAGGAATCCTGCAACTGCTCGATGTGCTGGAGCACGGCTATTGGCACGCCCGCAGCCTTGCATACACCGGTGGTGAGCTCGCCCGGCTGTTGGAGTGGAGCCGCATGCCCGGCGACATGGTGTTCATCGTCGTCGGTGTCGTGCCCATTGCGATTGCGGCGTTGCGTGCCTATCTCGCTGGCAGGAAGAACATCCTTGCCATCGGCGTTCCGATCCTCCAATGAACGAACGCTATTCGCAATGGCGGAAGTAAAACGATGGCGTATGGAACTGTACCCGACCCCATGAATCTTCAATCTGGTGGCCGCTGTTCTTGTTACGTGCGCTGGCGCACTGAGCGTTTGAGGTGGCGGAGCATAGACTCCAGCGCATGTGAGTTGACAGTGGGTTAGAAGTCGGCCTGCACGGTGCCAGAATCATCGTTGGGGAGCAGGAGACAACATGAACGCAGCACAACAGCTTCACCATCTGGGCCAAAGTCTCTGGCTCGACAACATTACGCGTGCACTGCTGACCAGCGGCACCCTCAGCCGCTATATCCGAGAGTTTGCAGTTACCGGACTGACATCAAATCCATCGATCTTTGATCAGGCCTTGCGCAGCACCGGTGATTACGATGACGCCATTCGCGAAAAGGCGCTCGAAGGGAAATCAGACGAAGCATTATTTTTCGAGTTGGCGTTGGAGGACTTGACCCGGGCTGCCGATTTATTCCGTCCCATCCACGAAGCTACCAATGGCGTCGATGGCTGGGTCTCGCTTGAGGTGTCTCCCCTCCTTGCCGACGACACCGCCGGCACCATCAAGGCGGCTGCGCAGCTTCATGCGCGCGCGCAACGTCCCAATCTTTTCATCAAAATCCCCGGCACCGGCGCCGGCCTGCCCGCGATCGAAGAATCGATCTTCGCCGGCGTGCCAATCAATGTCACGCTACTGTTCTCCTGTGAGCAATACCTCGCGGCGGCGACAGCCTATATGCGCGGCGTCGAGCGACGCATCGCTGCGGGCCTCGATCCGAAGGTGGCTTCCGTGGCATCCATTTTTGTCAGCCGCTGGGACGTGGCCGTCGAGGACAAGGCGCAAGACGGATTCCGCAACCGTCTTGGCATTGCCATCGCGATGCGCACCTACAAAGCTTACCGCGATCTGCTGGCATCGAAGCGCTGGCACGGACTTGCCAGATCCGGCGCACAGCCGCAACGCCTGCTGTGGGCCAGTACCGGCACCAAGGATCCGACCGCCGCGGACACGCTTTACATTGAAGCGCTCGCGGCGCCGGATACCATCAACACCCTGCCGGAAAAAACACTGCTGGCCTTCGCCGATCATGGCAAGGTCGGCGATGTCTTGCCGGTTGACGAGGGATACGCGGAAGCGGTGCTCGCGGAACTGGAACGCGAAGGCATCGACGATGAAACGCTCGCAGCCGATCTCCAGCGCGAAGGCACGGAAGCCTTCGCCCGATCATGGGCGAATCTGATGGCGCGCATCGCTTCAAAACACAAAATGGCGACCAAGTCCAAACCGAAATGAACAGTGCGATCTTGACCACCCCTTCGTTGCCCCAGGCGCACGCGAGGCACCGAATAAGCCCACTGGCTGGCAAGCCGGCCACGCCGGCAATGCTGGTCGACATACCCGCGCTGATTGCGGCCTACTTCAGCAATGTGCCCGACGCCTCGATGCCGGAACAGCGGGTTGCGTTCGGCACCTCGGGCCATCGCGGTTCTCCCGTCGCATTCACTTTCAACGAATGGCATGTGCTTGCCATCACGCAGGCAATTTGTGATTTTCGCACCTGGCAGGGCATCAGCGGACCCCTGTTCCTGGGCATGGACACCCATGCGCTGTCTCTGCCCGCCTGTGCCAACGCGCTCGAAGTACTGGCGGCCAACGGGGTGGATGTGATGCTCGCGGAGCACGACGAATACACCCCGACGCCCGCAATCTCTCACGCAATATTGACCTACAACCACGTGCGCAGCAGAGGATTTTCCGATGGCATCGTCGTCACGCCATCGCACAACCCGCCCGACAGCGGCGGCTTCAAATACAACCCACCCAGCGGTGGTCCTGCTGATGAAAGCATCACCGATTGGATCGAAGCCAGAGCCAATGTGTTTCTGAAAACCGGTTTAAAGGGTGTGCGAAGAATTACCTACAAGAAGGCGCTGGGCTCCGCTACCACGCACCGCCATGATTTTCTCAACGCTTACGTTGGTGACCTCGGCAACGTCCTCGACATGGAGGCGATTCGTGATGCCGAACTTCGCATGGGCGTGGACCCGCTCGGCGGCGCCGGCGTCCACTACTGGGCCGCGATTGCCGAGCGCTACGGCCTCGACCTTACCGTTGTGAATCAGGAAGTCGATCCCACATTCCGCTTTATGACGGTCGATTGGGATGGCCAAATTCGCATGGATCCGTCCTCGCCTTATGCCATGCAGAGTCTGTTGGGCATGAAGGATCGCTTCGACATTGCCTTCGCCTGCGACACTGACCATGACCGTCACGGCGTTATCACCCGAGGAGCAGGGTTGCTTCCGTCGAATCACTATCTTGCGGTCGCCATCGAATACCTGTTTCAACATCGGCCCAACTGGAGCAAGCAGGCCGCGGTGGGAAAGAGCGTGGTCAGCACCCGGATGATTGATCGCGTGGCCACCAGGCTGCGGCGTAAACTTTATGAAGTACCGGTGGGCTTCAAGTGGTACGCCGAAGGCCTGTATGACGGCTCGCTTGGCTTCGGCGGAGAAGAGAGCGCCGGCGCAACTTTCCTGCGCCTTGATGGCACGGTCTGGACGACCGACAAGGATGGCATCGTCTCGGCATTGCTGTCCGCTGAAATCACTGCACGGATGGGCCGCGACCCGGGCGAGCTTTACCACGGGCTCGCGCACGAGTTCGGCGAGTGCCACTCCGACCGGGTTGATGCACCGGCCACCACGGAACAAAAACTAATACTGGCGAAACTCTCACCGTACGAGGTAACAAGCCAGGAGCTGGCGGGCGAAAGGATCGTGAGCATCCTCAGCCACGCGCCCGGCAACAACGCACCCATCGACGGCTTGAAAGTGATCACCGAGAACGGGTGGTTCGCCGCGCGTCCCTCGGGTACCGAGAACCTTTACAAGATTTATGCAGAGAGCTTTCGCGGCGAGCAACATCTGCGGTGCATCACAAACGAAGCGCAGGCGATCATTGACAAGGCTTTGACCGCAGGTGCCGGGGCTGTTGAAGAACCGCGATCCGATGGCCAACAGCGGTTGGCACCGGCCATTGAAGCCGGAAACTAGGCAGGAGTTCATTGCTTGAAATCGGCGGAAGGAAGCCTCCTGACGATCAATGGCGGATCGTCGAGCATCAAGTTTTCCCTGTTTTCTGCGAACCTGTCGTTGCACCTGAAACTGACAGGCAGGATCGAACGGATTGGAACACCACACGCAACTTTATCTGTGCAGGAGGCGGATGGTGGAGAGCGTTTCACGCTGCCAATTGTGGCCGAGGATCATCAGGAGTCTGTGACGGCGCTGATGGACTGGATCGAGGAGCGCAAAGAGGAGATGAATCTCGTTGCGGTGGGACATCGCGTCGTTCACGGCGGCCCGAGTTATCACCAGCCCCAGCGATTGACCGCAGAGCTCATGGATGAGTTGCATCGCCTCACGTCCTTGGACCCGCAGCATCTACCCGCAGAAATCCTGTTAATGGATGTGTTCCATCTCCGATTCCCGCAACTGCCACAAATCGTCTGCTTCGACACTGCATTTCATCATGATCTACCGCGCGTGGCCCGACTCTTGCCGATCCCGCGCCGATATGAAGCACAAGGCATCCACCGCTACGGCTTTCACGGACTTTCCTATGAGTTCCTGATGGAGGAGTTGATCCGTACTGAAGGCGCCACCCGCGCCAGAGGGCGGATCATCCTGGCGCACCTCGGCAATGGCGCGAGCCTCGCCGCCGTGCGTGATGGCAAATCCATCGACACGAGCATGGGGTTTACGCCGGCGGCAGGCGTGCCGATGGGTACCCGCTCGGGCGATCTTGATCCCGGTCTGGTCGGGTACCTGGCGCGAACGGAAGGCATGGATGCGAAGCAGTTCAATGAGATGGTCAATTTCAAGTCCGGGCTTCTTGGAATCTCCGAAACCAGTTTCGACATGCGCGAACTGCTGGGGCGTGAGACCTCAGACCCCCGGGCGGCCGATGCAGTGGCCTTGTTTTGCTATCAGATCCGAAAGTGGATCGGCGCATTTACTGCCGCGTTGTGCGGTCTGGATACGCTGGTTTTTGCGGGGGGCGTTGGCGAGAACTCCCCCGTCGTTCGTGCGCGCATTTGCGCCGGACTCGGGTTTCTCGGCATCGAACTCGACAGCGTGCGAAATGATGGGAATGTCGACTTGATTTCAACGGATTCCGCCAAGGTCAATGTCCGTGTGATGCGCACCAATGAAGAACTTGTGATCGCCCGTTCAGTCTGGCGCATTCTCAAACCGGATGCGAAGGAATTATGAATAAAACCATGACTACGCTCACGCCCGAATTGCTGGACAAAATAGATGCCTATTGGCGCGCGGCGAACTTTCTTTCGGTGGGACAAATATATCTCCGCGCCAACCCGCTGTTGCGGGAGCCGTTGCAACTGGCGCACGTGAAGCGCATGCTGCTGGGGCACTGGGGCACCACCCCCGGCCAGAACTTTATTTACGTGCATCTCAATCGGGTCATCAACAAATACGACCTCGACATGATTTATGTCTCCGGCCCCGGCCACGGTGGCCCGACTGTCGTAGCCAACACTTATCTCGAAGGTACTTACAGCGAGATCTACCCCGACATCAGCCGGGACGAAGCCGGGTTGCGCAAGCTCTTCAAGCAATTTTCGTTTCCCGGCGGAATACCCAGTCACGCATCACCGGAATGCCCCGGATCGATCCACGAAGGCGGCGAGTTGGGTTATTCACTCAGCCATTCGTTCGGGGCGGTATTCGACAATCCCGAGCTCATCGTCGCCTGCGTCGTTGGCGATGGCGAGGCGGAGACCGGCCCTTTGGCGACGGCATGGCATTCGAACAAGTTTCTCGACCCGGCAACTGACGGCGCGGTGCTGCCGATTCTGCATCTCAACGGCTACAAGATTGCCAACCCAACCTTGCTCGCCCGCATCAGCCACGAAGAACTCGACCAGTTGTTGCGCGGCTACGGCTGGACGCCCTGCTTCGTCGAAGGTCATGAACCCGAGTTGATGCACGAGGCCATGGCCACGACGCTCGATACGGCAATTGAGCAGATCAGAAAAATCCGGCACGACGCGCGACATGGCGGCAACGTCATGCGTCCGCGCTGGCCGATGATCGTCCTCGTTTCACCCAAGGGTTGGACCGGGCCGAAGATGGTTGATGGCCGGCAGATTGAAGGTACGTTCCGATCCCATCAGGTGCCGCTCTCCGACCCGGCGACACATCCCGAACATCTCCAGTTGCTGGAGGATTGGCTGCGCAGCTATCGGCCGCAGGAACTCTTCGACGACCAGGGCCGCCTGAAGCCGGAACTGGCTGAGCTTGCGCCCAAAGGCAAGCGACGCATGGGTGCCAATCCGCACGCCAACGGCGGCATGTTGTTGCGTGATCTGCGGCTACCCGATTTCCGCGACTACGCCGAGAACGTGCCACAGCCGGGAGTACGCGGGATCGGCGACACCCATGTGCTCGGCCGCTTCCTGCGCGATGTGACAACGCTCAATGCCGAGCAGCGCAATTTCCGCATCTTCGGCCCCGACGAGACCCTTTCCAACGGTCTTGAAGCGGTCTTTGAAACGACCAACCGCCAATGGCAAGCAGCGACGGCACCGAATGACGAATTTCTGGCGCCGACGGGGCGCGTGATGGAAATGCTCAGCGAACATCAGTGCGAGGGCTGGCTTGAGGGATACCTGCTGACCGGGCGGCACGGCATCTTCAACTGCTACGAGGCCTTCGTGCACATCGTCGACTCGATGTTCAACCAGCACGCCAAGTGGCTGAAGGTCACGCTGCATCTGCCATGGCGGCGGAAAATCGCCTCGTTGAATTATCTGCTGGCCTCGCATGTCTGGCGCCAGGATCACAACGGCTTCACGCATCAGGATCCCGGTTTCATCGACCATGTGGTCAACAAGAAGGCCGAGATCGTGCGGGTGTATCTGCCGCCGGATGCAAACTGCCTGCTGTCCGTCATGGACCACTGTCTGCGCAGCCGCCATTTGGTCAACGTCGTGATCGCCGGCAAACATCCGGCGCCGCAATGGCTGACGATGGATGCCGCCGTCAAGCATTGCACCGAAGGGATCGGCATCTGGCGGTGGGCCAGCAATGAGCAGCGCGCAAGCAGTCGCAGCACCGGGCCCGACGCGGTGATGGCCTGTTGTGGCGACGTGCCCACGCTGGAGACGCTCGCCGCCGTTTCCATCCTGCGCGAGCATTTCCCCGATCTCACAATCCGCGTGATCAACGTCGTCAACCTGATGAAGCTGCAACCGCCCACCGAGCACCCCGACGGATTGAGCGACATGGATTTCGATGAACTGTTCACCAAAGACAAGCCGGTCGTCTTTGCCTTCCATGCCTACCCGTGGCTGATCCACCGGCTGACATACCGCCGTACTAATCACGACAACTTCCATGTTCGCGGTTACAAGGAAGAAGGCACGATCACCACCGCCTTCGACATGACCGTGCTCAATGACCTGGATCGCTTCCACCTTGTGATGGATGTCATAGATCGCCTGCCGCAGACGGGTGACAGGGGTAGCTATCTCAAGCAGCAGCTTCGCGACAAGCTCATCGAGCACAAGCAATACATTGGCAAAAACGGTGAAGACATGCCTGAAATCCGGAATTGGAAATGGGATTCAAACTGAACGTCTACGTCCGGATTGATCATGCAGACCAAGACCAGCCTCACTAATCCGTATTGTTTTCAACTATCGGAGGCACTTCATGCGCGATACCCTTGCAATTTTGGCGTCACGTCCAGGACGTGTCATGGGGCAAAGTGTGCCTCAGTGAGGCTTGTCTTGTGGCTTCTGGAACCCTGTGTTATCCGATGACAGGCTCATAGCTGTCTCGCACAGCCCGGTAACAGCCGCAGGACACCGCCTCCAGACCAGCGCGGTCGAGAATCGTGATGTCGCCGCGGCTGTAGCTGACCAGCTTGTGCTTTTGCAGCAAGCCTGCCGCTTTGGTCACACCAACGCGACGTACGCCGAGCATTCTGCCCAGGGCTTCGTGGGTGAGGTGGAACTCGTTGGAATGCGCCCGGTCTTGCGCTATCAGCAACCAGCGCGCCAGGCGTGCATCCAGTTGATGGAAGCGGGTGCAAGCGGCCGTTTGGGCGAGCTGGACCAGCAGCACGTAGATGTAGCGATTCAATTCGCGTCGCAACGCGAGGCTAAGTTCCAGTTCACGGTCAAAAGATGCGGCGCTCATCCGCAGCGCGGCGCCCGAACCCTGCACGATGACCCGCAGCGGAGAAATATTGACGCCCAGTATCAGGGGAATGCCGACCATGCCTTCATTGCCAATCAGGTCCACCTCCAGGCTGGTGTGGTCATCGACCACGCTTACCAGAGAAATGATGCCGCTGACGGGAAAGTAAACGTATCGGATTCGCTCTGCGGGTTCGCAAAGAATATCGGCAACAGTCAACTCGACCTGCTCGCAGGACGCCAGCAATCGCTGACAATCCTTGCGAGGGAGGCCGGCTAACAAGCGATTTGCCACAGCGGTGCGTTTCATGGAGCGCGCTGAAATCGTTGGGAGTCATCGAACAGCCGCGCCGCGCCCGAATACATCGGCAGCGCCCGTCGCAAACCGCGAGTCATTGGCGAGGAACGTCACCGCAGGTATTCGAAACCTTGACGTAACCACATCCGGCATTGAATCCGCAAAGCATGTCCATTCTCCTGAATCCAAGTTCCGCGATGCGTAATCATCGCTGGAGCGATTGTCCTCTTCCGTCAAGAGCGGTCTGTGGGTTGGCGTACATACAACGAAAACCGATCTTGATGAGCGCTCTACCCAGTCACCTTGCCAGATCGAGTATCCGTTCAGTGGCGCCGGCGGTGGGCGCAAACGTCGACAGATGCAAGGCGCGGGGTGAAATGAATTTTGAGATGCAGTAAGCAATAAAACGGCTCCGTGACACCCACTCAGTGCGCATGATGTCCGATGGCTTGATGGGGATCGCCATGCGGAATATCGATGAGCAGACGATCAAATTCCTTTTTGACCACGGCATAGCACTCGCAGACCGTTTGCTCCAATCCAGGTCGATCAAGCACCACAATGCGGCCGCGGCTGTAGCTGATCAGTCCGACACTCTGCAATTTTCCGGCAGCCTCGGTGACGCCTTCGCGCCGCACACCGAGCATGTTCGCAATCAACTCCTGGGTCATGGACAAATCATTCGTCGGCAGACGGTCAAGGCTCAACAGCAGCCACCGGCACAGTTGCTGCTCCACCGAATGGTGACGATTGCACACGGCGGTCTGTGCCATCTGCGTAATCAACGCCTGGGTGTAGCGCAGCAGAAGGTGCAACACCGGCCCGGCGCGATTGAACTCGTTCTTCAGCAATTGCGCTTTAAGCCGATAACCGTAGCCCGCGCTTTGCACCACCGCCCGACTCGGCGTGGTTTCACCGCCCATGAACAGCGAAATACCGAGTATTCCTTCATTGCCCACCACTGCAATTTCAGCCGAGGCGCCGTCTTCCATGACATATAGCAGCGACACGATGGAAGTAGTCGGGAAATAGACGTGCTGCAAACGCCCGCCAGACTCATAAAGAGCTTCGCCCAGTGGCATCGGAACCAGTTCCAGATGCTTGGAGAATCGCTCGAACTCCTTTGCCGGCAGAGCGGCAAGAAGATGATTTTGTTCAGGGGAATGGGGTGTAGGCATAAGTTTTCCGGAGTTCAAATCACAACTGCGGGATTGCGTGAATATGACCGAACGGATCGCCAGCCGTTGGCAGAGTATCACTGGCGTTCAAACATTCTGTGCGCTAACGCACACAACGCAACGTTTCAAAAAATGGAGCTTGGCTATGTGCGTAACCGAACAGACGGCCATCCGCGACACCAACAAACTGAAAGACTGGGCATTCAACAGGAGAACCAGATGACCGTACCGCGCACAGGACAGGCGCCCGCCGCCTTGGGGAGAAACGAGTTCCATTTGCAGTTTTCGCGCTCTTTTATGGATCCCGCGTTTGTTGCTGTCAAGGATGCGCTCGCGCTGGTGGAAAACGTCGCCTGGAACAACTATAGCAATGGCAACAAGGCGCCGCTCAAACAAAAGGCGGGTAGCGAATTCGCCGATCCCGATTACGATTTGTCGGTCGAGTGGAAAACCACGCGCGATCTTTTATTGGCCGCCGAAACAAAGCAAAAAGATCCGGCCACCCGATCACGCGTGCTCCTGATTTGCGGATCGGCGCGTAATGACGGTAGCTGCGCAGGCGAGATATCGAAGAGTTTTCGCATGATCGAGTTGGCCAGGAAAGTGCTGGCGTCAGAACAGGTCGAGGTAGACATGCTGGATCTGAGCCTGCTGACCTCTGATTACGACAGGCACATTCACCCCTGCAAAGGCTGTGTATCGACTGCCATGCCGCTCTGTCACTGGCCATGCAGCTGCTATCCGAATCATGCGCAACGGCAGACCAATGACTGGATGGCGGAGATCTATGAAAAATGGACCGCAGCGCACGCCGTCATTATATTTACACCGGTTTACTGGTATCAGACGCCGAGTGTCTTGAAGCTGATGATAGACCGCCTGGTATGCGCCGATGGGGGCAACCCCGACCCGACCACCACTTCCGGCAAGAATGCGAAAAAAGCCAAGGCGCTGGAGCTCAAGGGCTGGCCCTATCCCAAACACCTGGCTGGCCGGGTCTATGGCCTTGTCGTTCACGGCGACGTTGCCGGCATTGAAGGCGTGCGTCGCGGCTTGTCCGACTGGCTGGACTGGATGGGGTTGATCGATGCCGGCACGCTGGCGCGACTGGATCGATATGTCGGCTACTACGAATCGTATGCCGAGAGCCACGAAGTCTACGACCGTGATCTCGCCTTCCAGCAAGAAGTGGCGAATGTCGCCAAGGCCGTGGCAGCGGCAGTAGTGCAATTGCGGCAAGGCTCGCTGAATGCGCCGGATGCTGACTTAAAGAGGCCACGGCCGAAATAAATGCTCAGTGAAGATTCATTCACGCGCATCACCCAAGGTGATTTCATACGGAACGTACATCATCTTCCAAAATGGCAAGGGGCCCAAACTTTCTCGCCTTCGGCCCCCAAGCCACGAGCGTCTGTACGCCATCTCCCAGCTGTTAACTCAAATATTGTTTCGAAAAATAAATGCATTCTTTGTGTGGTGCCGCACAGAGATGTACTGCGCGAACGTTTAGCTTTGGCAACGTAGAAAGTTGATCCGGCAGGATTGCGGAAAACCAAGTGAGGCGAATAACTCAAATCAATATTTTCCATCACGCTGACCAGCGTTTAAAACAGGAGTCATTGAATATGAACAAGGATCAAGTGAAAGGTGTGGCGAAAGATGTTGCCGGCAAAGCCCAACAACAAGCGGGCAAGTTGGTTGGCAGCAAAGAACAGCAAAGTAAAGGCCTTTCCAAACAGATTGCTGGGAAAGTGCAAAAAGGAGTGGGTGACATCAAACAAGCGGTTAAGGATATTAACAAGCGCTAGGGATTATTTGATTGCGATGTGTGACACCTCGAACCCAAGGTTCATAACATCGCAGTTTTTTCCGTGCTTTTGTTTCATAGGAGGCATTTTTCATGGTGCGAAAGATCAACTTTTTGCTGCCAGCGTTGCTGTTGATGCTGTATGGCTGCGGTAGCCACTACATGGTGCGCGATCCTGAAAGCGGCACTACCTATTACACGACTGATGTAGATCGGACGGGTGATGCTGGCGCGGTCAAATTCAAGGATAAAGCAACCGGTTCAATGGTGACGATACAGCAATCTGAAGTCCGCAAAATCAGCGAAGATGAGTATGAGGCGGCAATCAAACGCGACAAGTAATTCAAAAACTCTGAAGTCCTTGTCGGATGAAAGGAGATAGTCGTGAATGAAATCACAGTGCACAACCCCGTGGGCTGGTTTGAAATCTATGTGCAGGACATGAAGCGGGCCAAAGCCTCTTCTACGAAACCGTATTCGGAACGCAATTCACCAAGCTGGAGAATCCGGGGCATTCTGATGCATGGAGATGCAGGCGTTTCCCATGCATCAGAATGCCATGGGCGTTACTGGCACGTTGGTGAAGATGCCGGGTTTCGACGCGGGCAGGAACAGCGTGATCGTGTACTCCATCTGCTCGGACTGCGCCGTCAAAGCCGCGAAAATCGAGCAGGCCGGCGGCCGCATCGAAAAGCCCAAGTTTTCCATTGGTCCTCACGGCCACATTGCGCTGATCTATGACACCGAAGGCAATATGATCGGCCTGCACTCGATGCAGTAGCAATCAATCTAGCCAATTCAAACAAACAACATGACGACCCAACGGACAATTAACCCCTGCCTGTGGTTCAACTTTAATGCCGAAGAAGCGGTGAATCACTATCTGAGCATATTCAGGAATTCCCGGATTTTGGACGTCTCGCGCTATCGCGATGCCGTGCCCGACTTGAAGGGTAAAGTACTCACCATACGTTTTGAGATTGAAGGGCTACAGCTTCTGGCACTCAATGCTGGGCCGCAGTTTCCATTCACAGAGGCTGTTTCCCTGAGCGTGGATTGCACCGATCAAGCGGAAGTCGATACGCTTTGGCGTCGTCTGTGTGAAGGGGGCAGTGCTGGACAGTGCGGTTGGCTAAAAGATAAGTTTGGCCTGTCTTGGCAAATAGTGCCACGTGCGCTAGTTACGTTGCTCAATGATCCTGATCCCGACAGGGCTGCGCGCGTGATGCAAGCCATGATGAGTATGAGCAAGATTGACGTTGCACGCTTGCAACAAGCCTACAACCAGCAATGAATCACAACCATATTCACGAAAGGAAACACCATGCAAATCCAACCCTATCTGTTCTTTGAAGGCCGCTGCGAGGAAGCGATCGAGTTCTATCGCCGCACACTGGGCGCCGAGGTCGACATGCTCATGCGTGTCAAGGACAGCCCCGAGCCGGTGACGATGACCCTGCCATCCGGTTCTGAGAACAAAGTGATGCATGCCAGTTTTCGCATCGGGGATAGCACAATCATGGCGTCCGATGGTATGTGCACGGGACAGCCAAAATTTGGGGGAATTTCGCTGTCGCTGACCGTCGCCGATGCGGCCGAAGCCGAGCGGAAGTTCGCTGCGCTGGCCGACGGTGGACACGTGAACATGCCTTTAGCCAAAACCTTTTACTCGCCAAGTTTCGGCATGGTGGCAGACCGCTTCGGCGTGTCGTGGATGGTCATGGCAATGCCATGAAGAACGCTTAGTATGGATCCATGAATAATCAGCAAAAACGAAAGGAGATTTGATATGGCTCGTTACGTAGATGGTTTCGTGGTGCCGGTACCGAAGAAAAATGTTGACGCTTATCGCCGCATGGCGCGCAAGGCGGGTAAGGTTTGGCGCGAGCATGGCGCGCTGGAATACATTGAGTGCATGGCCGATGACGTGAAGCCAGGCAAGATCACCTCGTTCCCGCAGAGCGTCAATCTCAAACCTGACGAGGTGGTGTTTTTCTCTTGGATCGTCTACAAGTCGCGCAAACACCGCGATGGCGTTAACGCCAAAGTGATGAAGGACCCGCGCCTCGCCAAGATGATGAATCCGAAAGCGATGCCATTCGATGGCAAGCGTATGTTCATGGGCGGTTTCAAGGCTCTGGTCGAACTCTGAGGAGACAACAGATATGATTTACAAAGGCAGTTGCCACTGTGGCAACGTAGCATTCGAGGTCGAAGGCGAAATTACCGGTGCGACGGCTTGCAACTGCTCCATCTGTTCGCGCAAGGGTGCACTGATGTGGTTCGTGCCACGCGACAAACTTCGTCTGCACACGGCGGAGGCAGACATTGCCACCTATACCTTCAACAAGCACGTCATCAAGCATCGTTTCTGCCCGACGTGCGGCATGCATCCGTATGGAGAGGGTACTGATCCCAAGGGTAAGCAAATGGCGCCATCAATATCCGTTGCCTCGAAGATATCGATCTCGACTCGATACCGGTGCAAAATTTCGACGGCCGATCCATGTGAATGCTGGAATAGACAATCTACAGGAGGAAGAAGCATGACCAACAAAGGCAGCGCTGTTCCAGCGCTCGGATTGTGAACTCGTATTGACTCAAATCATCGATCCAATGTGCGAAAAAGTGGTGATGGAGTGGACTTAACGCGAACGACTAATGCCAGCGTCACGCTGGATGTCAGGGTGGAAAATCAAACCCATCTCGGATTCACTAATCCACCCATGCGGCCTTCTGCTTGCCCACGCCTGTCCATGTGCGCCATGCTAGCCATATTGATGGCATCGATGGTAGGCGCCTGTGGCAGCGTTCCGCTGTTGCCTGATGTTGTCGGCACAGGCAGTAATCCGACCCTGCCGGCACCAACCTCTCAACTCATGCCTACCGTGAATATCGCTGCGGCTAAAGGCTGGCCGACCGATGGTAAACCGGTCGTCGCAGCAGGTCTGGCGGTGAATGCTTTTTTCCGCGAACTGGACCATCCGCGCTGGTTGTATGTCTTGCCCAATGGCGATGTACTGGTGGCCGAGACCAATGCGCCCCTCAGACCCGACGACGCCAAGGGGATCAAAGGTTTCGTCATGAAAAAAGTCATGAAAAAAGCCGGTGCCGGTGTTCCCAGCGCCAACCGCATCAGCCTGCTGCGCGACACCAATGGCGACGGTATTGCCGAAACCAGAACCCTATTGTTGCAAGGCTTGAATTCGCCGTTCGGCATGGTGCTGGTGGGCGACTTTCTGTATGTCGCCAATACCGATGCGGTCGTGCGTTTTCCCTACAAGGAAGGTCAGACCGAGATCACCGACACCGGCGTCAAGATCGTCGATCTACCCGCCGGCACGATCAATCATCACTGGACCAAGAACATTGTTGCCAGTCACGATGGCAGGCGTCTGTATGTCAGCGTCGGATCCAACAGCAATATTGCTGAAAACGGCATGAACAACGAGACCAGCCGCGCCGACATCCTGGAGATCGACGTCGCCAGCGGCCACAGTCGCATCTTTGCCTCAGGCTTGCGCAACCCGGTCGGCATGGCTTGGCAACCGCAGAGCGGAGAATTGTGGACTTCGGTCAACGAGCGTGATGAGCTCGGCAACGACCTGGTGCCGGACTATATGACTTCGGTCAAGGACGGCGCTTTCTACGGCTGGCCCTACAGTTATTACGGACAGAACGTGGACGAGCGCGTCCAGCCGCCGCGTCCCGACCTGGTGGCCACGGCCATCAAGCCGGACTTCGCCCTGGGATCGCATACCGCCTCGCTGGGACTGGCTTTTTACGATGCGAACCAGTTGCCCGTCCGTTATAAGAATGGGGCGTTGATCGGTCAGCATGGCTCATGGAATCGCACGCCGCACAGCGGCTACAAGGTGATCTTCGTGCCATTTTCCCAAGGTCGCCCCATTGGACCGGCGGAAGACTTCCTGAGCGGATTCTTGAGCAAGGACGGGGCCGCCTATGGTCGCCCCGTCGGCGTCGCCGTGGATCGCAAAGGCGCCGTTCTGGTGGCTGACGACGTGGGAAATGTGATTTGGCGAGTGAGTATTGCGGCCGGACAATAATGGTACCGGGCTGATCATCAGTCTCTGTTGGTCGCGCGCATCCGTAACTGCCGCCGCGTCTCGAAATCATCCCCTGCGGATATTTCCGACTTTCGTGCGCCAACGTACAGAACGTTTCTGTGTTGGTACGTACGCTGTGCATCTCAAAGTTTCCGCAGGCGTCAATTGACGGTTTTCTCGGACTGACTGCCTGTCATTCATCTTTTCTTATTTGGAGCACAGTCATGAATCAGCCTGCCAGTAAAGATACGGCTTCCGCGGAAGCAAACAACATAAAGAAGCATCAATTGCCGCCGTTGAAATACGACTACGAGGCGCTGGAGCCCTGCATCGATTCACGCACCATGATGTTGCATCACGACATTCACCATGGCGGGTATGTGGAAAAACTGAATGCGGAATTGGAGAAGTGCCCCGAATTTCGGGATTCCTCCGCGCTGTGGTTGCTGTGCAATCTGGACAAAGTACCGAATGAAATCAGAATTGCGGTTCACCACAACGCCGGAGGCCACGTCAATCACAGCATGTTCTGGCGTGCCATGAAGCCGGGCGACGCGGGTGAGCCCAAGGGGCGGCTGCTTGAAGCCATCAATCGTGACTTTGGCAGTGTCGCCGCTTTCAAGACCAGGTTCGATGAAGAAGGCGCCAAGCTGTTCGGCTCGGGATGGGTATGGCTGGTGCGAACACGGCAGCCCGGTGGCAAGCTTGAGGTGATCACGACCTCGGGGCACGACCATCCGATGATGCAGGATCGCTATCCGCTATTGCTGAACGACGTATGGGAGCACGCCTACTACCTGAAATATGAGAATCGTCGTGCCGACTATTTGAAGGCCTGGTGGTCGGTCGTTGATTGGGAGCAGGCAGACCGCTGTTTCGATCTTTCCGACAACTCCTCGGAGAAACTCTGGGAAGAAGAAGGCGGCCTTCTCCTCGAGACAGAAAGGTGATCGGCGTCGGCTATGTGCGTTAGCAGACAGACTGCGAAAACGCGACACGCTAATCTTCAACATGACAAACGGTTTGCGTGCCAAGGTTCTCGGGTGTGAGTGTCACCGGACCGCATCCTGGCATTGCGTCGTTTAGTTCATAAATTGTGTCGGTATCCACCGCCATGCCACCCTCAACGAAAGGAATAACCTTGAACTGGGATCGAATCGAAGGTAACTGGAAGCAATTCAAGGGCAACGTCAAGCAGCAGTGGGGCAAGCTCACCGACGACCAGCTGGATGTGATCGCCGGCAAGCGGGAGCAGCTTGCCGGCAAGATTCAGGAAGTCTACGGAATCACCCGGGACGAAGCAGAGAAACAACTGTCCGACTGGCAGACCGTGCAGAAGGAAACGACCGGCTCCAGCTATTGAACGACCTCTCTCATTCAACAGGAAAAATCATGAAAAATCTGAGCATCAGCGTCATTACCCTCGCCATCGGACTTGCTTTCAGTGCCGGTGCAATGGCCGACGGCATGTCGAAGAAGGAATATAAATCGCAAGAGAAAGCCATTGCCGCGGAATACAAGACAGCCAAGGCGGGATGCGACTCACTCTCCGGCAACGCCAACGACATATGCGTGGCGGAAGCGAAAGGTAAAAGAGATGTCGCCAAGGCCGAGCTTGAGCTTAACTACAAGCCCAGCGTCAAGACTCGCTATGACGCACGTGTCGCCAAAGCGGATGCCGATTATGGGGTAGCCATCCAGAAGTGCGACGACAAGGCCGGGAATGATAAAGATGTCTGTGTCAAGGAAGCGAAAGCCGCCAAGATCCATGCGGAGGCCGACGCCAAGGCACAGATGAAGACGTCCAAGGCCGACAATGTTGCGAACGAAAAATCAGCCGACGCGAACGCGACAGCAATGGATAAAGCGACCGAGGCGCACAAGGATGCGGCCGTCGATAAACGCGATGCCGACTACGCAGTCGCCAAGGAAAAGTGCCAGGTTCTGGCCGGTGATGCCAAGGAGTTGTGCATGACCGATGCAAAGACCCGTTTCGGTCCGCGCTAAACAGCATGCGCCAACGCAATTAACGTTCTTTCGTTTCTGAACGGCAACGGTTGCCGGTCAGTGGCAGGCTGTACATGCTTATGTTGGCCACCAACCTGAAGGAGAAACTGTCATGCTATATACGATTGCTGTTGTCCTGCTCATTCTGTGGCTGCTCGGCTTGGTCACCTCTTATACGCTGGGAGGATTCATTCACATCCTCCTGGTGGTCGCTATTGTGGTTGTGCTGCTCCGAGTAATTCGAGGGGTTCCTCCAGTGTAATCGCGGTCCGACAATGCCCCCCAAGATTAAATGTTAAGGAGAGTTGAAATGAATGAAAAATCTACAGTGGTAAGTACGACCTCTGATCGCGGCTCTAATGGCAGCGATGCCCATCAGTCCATTTCAAAAGCGCTGACCCGAAACAAGGACCGATTACTGATCGACCTGAAAACAGTGATAGAGGATGCCCAGGCACTGTTGAAGGAAGCAGCGGAGTCCTCCACAGAAAATATCGCCAACGTACCAGCTTATCTGGAAAACAGGTTCGACATGGTGAAAGGAAATCTTCACCGGGCAAGAGCTGTGATTGAACAAAAGGCGAAATACGGGGCGGACATCACCGATCAGTACGTCAAGCAGAACCCCTGGAAGTCGATGGGGTACGTCACCGCCGCGAGCCTGCTGCTCGGCGCCCTGCTGGTAAGTGCGTGGAGTCCACTGTTTGGCAGGTCAGGAAGGGCCGGTAAATGAAGCCCGCGGCAAGCGTAACTCCCGCAGGCAATCAAGCTGTGTTGTCCGATATCCCGTCCTTGCGCAAACGCGCCCGTCAGAACATCGAAGAAGGCGCCGTCACCGAGGGCTATGCGGCTGACCGCGAAGCCGTGATCAAGCTGTTGAACGAGGCGTTGGCGACCGAACTGGTCTGTGTTCTCCGCTACAAGCGTCACTACTTCATGGCTAAAGGCATTCATTCCGACCCGGTCAAGGCCGAGTTTATGGCCCACGCAGGCGAAGAAATGGGGCACGCCGATCGCCTCGCAACGCGTATTGTCCAATTGGGCGGTGAACCGAACTTCTCTCCTGACGGACTGAGCACACGCAGCCATGCCGAGTACGTTGAAGGGAAGACGCTGGATGCCATGATCAAGGAAGATTTGATCGCCGAACGGATTGCGATCGAAAGCTATCGCGAGATGATTACCTATCTGGCTGACCACGATCCAACGACACAGCGTATGCTCAAGGAAATTCTCGCCAGTGAGGAAGAACATGCCGATGACCTTGCCTCGCTGCTGTCGGGCCTGCCGGCCTGAAACGAACGCCTTGGAAACCCGGCCGGGCGATCGCCTGTCGTCCGGCCACGATGAATAGTTTTTTTTGCAGTAGCAATGATCAGACTTAAATTATCGATTGACCTGTGGTACGAGATCGCCAATCAAGCCAGCGATTTCATTTTCAATATTCATGCCGCGCAAACCGGTCACCAGACGGTGGTGACGGAAAGCCTGGAGATCAATCCACCGCTGACGGCGGTGGTCTATCCCGACCCGACCAGCGGCACCCGCTTCATGCGCCTCCGCGCCGATCCCGGACCCCTGATCATTCGTTATGCCGCGACCATCGACATTGACCATCATGTCGAATCGCCCGCGTCCGTTGACGAAGTGCCGATCGCCAAACTTCCGCCTGCGGTACTGCCGTATATCTATCCGAGCCGCTATTGCCAGTCGGACCGGTTGCGCCGCTTCGCCACGCGCGAATTCGGTCATCTTCGGCAGGGCTACTGGCGCGTTCAGGCGATCCAGGACTGGGTACGCACGCGCACGACCTTCACCTCGGGGAGTTCAAATGTCAGTACGGCGGCCGTCGATACGCTGATCGAGCAGGTCGGCGTGTGTCGTGATTTTGCCCACCTGATGATCGCCCTGTGCAGAGCAGTAAACATTCCGGCGCGGTTTGTCACCGGCATCGACTACGGTGCCGATCCGGCAATGGGTCCCACCGATTTTCACGCCTATGTCGAAGTTTTTCTGGGCAATCGCTGGTATCTGTTCGAACCCAGCGGCGTCTCTCCACCCATGGGTCTGGTGAGAATCGGCACTGGCCGCGATGCGGCCGACGTGTCATTCTCAACCATGTTTGGCGCCATCACTTCACGCGCGCCGCTGATTAACATCGAGGCAATTGACGATCCCGATAACGGATTCACACTACCCCGCCATAGCACCGACGCCTTGTCTTCCATGGCCGAGCTTAACGGCGTCCCGTGAACGTGTAGCGGACAGGGTCGTTTGCAGCCACGCTGCAACCCGTAATCCTGGGTTATCCTTGCCGCCACCGCTTTTTACGCATGAACCATGAATCCCGTTCCCCGCATCGCACTGGTAACTGGTGCAGCGCACCGCATTGGCCGTGCCATTGCCGTCGCGTTGGCTCAACGCGGCTGGGACATTGTGGTTCACTACAGCACTTCCGCTACCGAGGCTCAGCAAACAGTCAGTGAAATCCAGGCAGCCGGCCGGCGCGCGGTTGCGCTGCAAGCGGATCTGGCCGACGCCGTCCAAACAGCAGGGCTGCTGGCGCAATGCGCCGCCGCAATGGGCGAAGCTTCCTGCATCATCAACAATGCGGCGCGCTTTGACTTTGACGACGCTGCCACCCTGTCGCCCGAGCAGTTCGATGCCCACATGCACATCAACCTGCTGGCGCCACTGTTGCTGGCGCGGGAGCTGCATGGACGACTGACCGCCGCGGCGGGAAATACGCAAGGCGTGGTGGTGAATCTGCTCGACCAGAAGCTCGATAACTACAATCCCGACTTCATGTCATACACGCTCTCAAAGGCCGGCTTGGCGGCGGCAACCGTGATGCTGGCACAGGCGCTGGCCCCCCGCATGCGCGTGCTCGGTGTCGCGCCAGGCATTACGCTCGCGTCCGCGAATCAGAGCAAAGCCGGCTTTGCCCGCGCCCACAGCAGCACGCCGCTGGGCTACTCCTGCACTCCGCAGGATGTGGCCGACGCAGTCTGCTTCGCGGTCGAGGCGCGCGCCATGACCGGCACCACGCTGGTCGTCGATGGCGGCCAGCACCTGGTGGCTTCGCCGCGTGATGTCATGTTTCTCGCCGAATAGACATGCCCGATTTTCTCCACCCGCGTCTGTCAGACTGCCGTCGCCTGTTTCTGCGCAGCTACACGGTGGATGCCAACATCGGCATTCACGCCGCCGAAAAGAATGGCGCACAGCGCATCGTCATCAACGTCGAGTTGTTTGTCCCGCTGGCGGACACCCTGCCGGTCAATGACGAAATCCATGAGGTGCTCGATTACGATTTCATCCGCCAGAAGATACGTGAACGCATTGGTCGCGGTCACATCAATCTTCAGGAAACATTGTGCGACGACATCGCCCACCTGCTGCTGGCGCACCCGTTGGTGCGCGCCGTGGGCGTATCAACAGAAAAACCGGATGTTTATGCCGACTGTGATGCCGTCGGTGTCGAGGTGTTCCATTGCAAACCGTGAGTCCTGCCGCCAGCGCATCGCAAAAGTTGCGTTGCGCATTGCCCCATTCACGGCTGCGGTAACGCTGGAGAAATATTCACCGGCGATGCCAAGATAGCTGGGAAAACGAATTTCGCCGATCGACTTGAAGTCGATGGTCATCCGGGTTTCGTTGGGCTCGCCTTGGTCACGGTCGCGTTTATTGTAATGTTGCGCGCCTGTTCCGAGGCGCTGTTTCAGGCCTGTGCTCGCCTTTTGCCTGCCGTCAGGCAGCGCCCGTGATATTCAGGGCGACCGCCTGGGCCACCTTGATGCCGTCCACCGCTGCCGACAGTATGCCGCCGGCGTAACCGGCGCCCTCCCCGGCCGGATAAAGCCCGCGCGTATTCAGGCTCTGAAAATCATCCCTGCGCGTGATGCGAATCGGCGACGAGGTTCTGGTTTCGACCCCGGTCATCACCGCATCATCCATGGCAAAGCCGCGTAGCTTGCGATCAAAGGCCGGCAGCGCCTCACGAATCGCCGTGACGGCGAAATCGGGCAAGCAGGCGGCAAGGTCGGTCGGGTGAACGCCCGGCTTGTAGGATGGCGCCACCGCGCCCAGTGCGACGGATGGACGCCCGGCCAAAAAGTCGGCGACACGCTGCCCCGGTGCGGCGTAGGCACCACCACCGGCCTGGAACGCAAGCGACTCCCAGTGGCGCTGAAATGCGATTCCTGCCAGCGGATGACCCGGATAATCGGCCGGCGAAATATCGACCACGATGCCGCTGTTGGCATTGCGCTCATTGCGTGAATATTGGCTCATGCCATTGGTGACCACCCGACCCACCTCCGAAGTCGCAGCCACCACCGTCCCGCCAGGACACATGCAGAAGCTGTAGACAGCGCGGCCATTGGCGCAGTGGTGCACCAGCTTGTAATCGGCAGCACCGAGCAGGGCATTACCCGCAAACTTGCCATAGCGGGCCTGATCGATCAGCGACTGAGGATGTTCAATGCGCACACCGATGGAAAACGACTTGGCCTCGACATAAATGCCCCGGTCATGCAGCATCTGAAACGTATCCCGTGCGCTGTGGCCGACCGCAAGCACCACATGATCGGCGGCGATCCGCTCACCATCGGCCAGCAACACGCCGCGCACCTGCCCCTGGTCAAGTTCGATGTCCTCGACCCGACTCTGGAAGCGGATCTCGCCGCCCAGCGCCGTGATGCTGGCGCGCATGTTTTCCACCACGGTCACCAACCGGAAAGTGCCGATGTGGGGCTTGCTGACATAAAGTATTTCGGGCGGCGCACCGGCCTTGACGAATTCGGTCAGTACCTTGCGGCCCAGGTGGTGCGGATCCTTGATCTGGCTGTACAGCTTGCCGTCGGAGAACGTGCCGGCGCCGCCTTCGCCGAACTGCACATTCGACTCCGGATTGAGCACGCCCTTGCGCCACAGACCCCAGGTGTCCTGCGTGCGTTCACGCACCGCCTTGCCGCGTTCCAGAATGATCGGGCGAAAGCCCATTTGGGCGAGGAGTAATCCTGCAAACAGCCCGCACGGGCCGGTGCCGATCACCACGGGTCGCAAAGCCAGCGCTCCCGGCGCACGCGCCACGAAACAATAACGCGTGTCCGGCGTGGGGCCGACATGCGGATCATCCTTGAGTCGCACAAGCACTGCCGCTTCGTCGCTGACTACGACATCAAGCGCGTAAATCAGCAGGATGGCCGACTTCTTCCGCGCATCGACACTGCGCCGAAACACCGTATAGCCGAGCACCGCCTCGCCGGGTATTCCAAGTCGCCTGAGAATTGCGTCTTCTATTTCGCCTTCGGCATGGTCGAGCGGCAGCTTGACTTCGGTCAATCGCAACATGCGGAAAATATGCTCTCGGTTCGCGGACTTGGAAATGGCGGGGCGAAGTCTAGCAGAGGCTCTGGATGCTTATATTCGGTAACAAGACGACGTCGAATCGCCACGCGCCTGTTGCATCCATCGCCGAGAATGCAACCATCCTATTTCAAAGCTTATCGTCGTCAGGGCTTCTGAGGGACTTGACCCCACCCGTCTCCGCGTCCCTCGGAACCGGCGACGCACGGCATCTGTATCTTTTTTACCCCCGACCACAAAAGTCAGGGCACCGCCATGAAAGATTTACTTCGCCTCTTCAGGCGGCCGTTTGGCCTCGGGATATTTGGCATAGTCTGCGGAAGGCAGTGCCGCATTCGCCGCAGCCCAGAAACTGGCATCATCGCAGGCACCGAAGTTTTTCCGGGTGTCTTGTACATCACCGCAAAGGCCATAGCCTTTCTTGATCATGGTGAAAAAATTGCTGTTGTAGCGCCCGTAGAGAATGTAGTGTTTAGCGGCAGGACTGCCGGTGCCATGCACACAACGCAAAATATTGGTCTGCATCTCGATCATCCGGTATGGATTGTCGGTACAGTCTTGGCCGGCCTGCGCATAGCCCGTGACCAGCAGGGCCAGAAACAACAGAGTGTGTTTTCTCATGCACCAATAATAACAAGATTATGGAACATCACGTCCCGGCGAGTTATCCGTCGCGCTATCGCCAAAAACCATCGCTATGCAAGATCACTGAGCGGTCGCGGAGTCGATACGCCAACACCTCGCACGAAATCGACGCCGAGCCCGCGCGATGGCGGCTCGCCATGGCCAGGATCGCCGCCGCCAGAACGCCGGTCAACAACGAAACCCAGGACAAACCAGGTTCGTTATAGCCGATCACCGCGACTGCGAAAACGTAGGGCCGAACCGACCGAAAACTAAAGCGACGACGCACGTTTCAATTCTGCCACCGCGTGCCAGGCTGACTGCCTAACGCAAGTCGAGGACAGCAACAAGAACCCGTATCGACTGGGTTCCGGGGTTGGCCCGCACGATATAATCCTTTCTTATCGGCATTCGACGTACAACATTGAGACCATGGTCACCCTCTACGGCATCAAGAATTGTGAAACCATTAAAAAAGCCCTCGCCTGGTGCGACACGCACGGGGTCGAGGTTCAGTTTCACGACTACAAAAAGCAGGGCGTCGAGCGTGACCGCCTGGTGCAATGGTGCAAGGCGCTGGGCTGGAAAACCCTGGTCAATACGCGCGGCACGACCTGGCGCAAGTTCACGCCGGAGCAACAGGACATCACGACTCAAAGCAAAGCGGTCGCGCTGATGATGGAGTATCCGAGCCTGATCAAGCGCCCGGTGGTCGAAACCGGCAGCCAACTGCTGGTGGGCTTTGATCCAGCCCTGTTCGCGAGTTTCGTCAAATGAACGATGCCGTTTGCAGCTTCCTGTTTGAAGACCTCGACATTCGCGGCTCGCTGGTCCAGCTTGGCTCGGCGTGGCGCAGTCTTTATGCCGGCCGCAACTACGCCCTGGCCACGCGCCAACTGCTGGGCGAGATGACGGCCGTCACGGCGTTGCTGGGCAGCCAGATGAAGTCGCCGGGACGCCTCAGCTTCCAGATTCAGGGGCATGGGGCGATCCGCCTGATGCTGGTGGATTGCAATGAGCAATTGCAGTTGCGCGGCGTCGCCAAGGCGCCCGAAGACCTACAGCCCGCGCCAGTGCCGCAATTGCTGGGTGACGGCAAACTGGTGCTGACCCTGCAAGACAAGAGCGGCTCACAGCCCTACCAGAGCATGGTGTCACTTGAAGGCGAAACGGTCGCCGCCATTTTTGAAAACCATCTGCAACAGTCGGCGCAACAACCCGCGCGACTGTGGCTCAGCGCGGATGATGTCGCCACCTGCGGCCTGTTTCTGCAAAAACTTCCGCAAGCCGACGAGCGCGATGCCGACGGCTGGAATCGCGTCCAGATCCTCGCCGCCACGCTACAGCCCGGCGACCTTGCGCTACCGCCGAAAACCCTGCTGTCGCGCCTGTTTCCCGAAGAAGCGGTGCGCCTGTTCACGCCGCGAACCGCCAGTTATCACTGCCCGCGCGACGAGGCGAAAGTGCTCGACATGTTGCGCGCGCTCGGCCGCGAAGAACTCCAGGCCATCATCGTCGAGCATGGCGCGGTGGTGATCCACGACGACATCTGCAACCACGAGTACCGCTTCGGACCGGACGTCATCGAGCAGTTGTTTCCCGCGCCGATCCGCACCCTGCATTGAAGCACGGTATAGAGATCGAAGTTAGCGAGGAAGCTGGCGTCCGCTATCTTCACTTCGGCTCCGACTGGGTGCAAGGCGCGATGCGCATCGCCCGCCCATGGTCGCTCGAACTCGACTACACGCGCGAAATGATGACCTGCCTGCTGCTGCGACCGGAACTGCGCTGGCCGCGCCGCGCCTTGCTGGTCGGGTTGGGCGCCGCATCACTGACAAAATTTCTCCATCGCCACCGACCCAGTACCAAAATCACCGTAGTCGAAATCGAACCGCGCGTGGTTGCGGTGGCGCGACAGAATTTCAAGCTACCAGAAGAGTCCGCCAGTCTCGACATCATCATCGCTGACGGCGTCGACTACATGATGCAGCAAGGCCCACGCTACGACCTGATCCTGGTCGACGGCTTCGACGCCGACGCCCGCGCCGGCATGCTCGACACCCTGCCCTTCTATGTCAACTGCCGTGCCCGGCTGGCCGATGACGGCATGCTGATCACCAACCTGCTCAGTCGGCGCAAGGATTTTCGCCACAGCGTGGCACGCATCAAGCAAGCCTTCGACGACCGCGCCTTTGCGTTTCCTTCGTGCGACAGCGGAAATGCAATTGCGGTTGCGATGACGGGGGAGCGGTTGGAACTGACGATGGCGGAACTCAAGAAGGCGGCGGTGAAATTGAAGAAGCAGACGGGGTTAAATTTGTTGCCTACCGTGGCTCGGCTGGAACAGTCGATGAGTTGTGCGGGTGGGGTTCTCAGTCTTTGAGTTAATGCCGGGACTCGCCCCGGCAAGCTTCCTTCAACTAACAACTCGGAAATCAAAACTAAAGTTAGCCTTCGGAATGGTTGGGGCTGGATTCCCGTTTTTCGATGGGGACAGCCGGACGGGTGCACGGGAGTGACGGCACTTAGGTAGTGCCCAACACCCTCTCCGCAATTCCCACCCAATACCGAATCCCCACTGGAATGACCGCATCGTTGAAGTCGTAATGCGGGCTATGCAACAAACACCCGCCCTCCCCCGGCCCATTCCCCAGCCAGACATAACAAGCCGGCACAGCCTGTGCCATGTACGCAAAATCCTCCGCCCCCATGCTCGGCTTCAGATCGGTGTAAACGCGCGCTTCACCCACCACAGCCCGCGCAACTTCACGGCACACCAAAGCCGGCTCCACCGCATTGATCGTCGGTGGATAGCCGCGCTCGTATTGCAGCGCCACGGTGACGCCATAGGTCTCGCCGATACCGTCGCAGACGCGATGCAGGCCGGCTTCCAGCGCGTCCTGTAGTGTCGTGTTGAAGCTGCGCACCGTGCCGCCCAGCACGGCATGCTCGGGCAATACGTTGTCGGCAAAGCCAGCATTGAAGCGCGTGACGCTGATCACGGCCGAATCCAGCGGATCGGTGTTGCGTGACACCAGCATCTGCAACGCCTGCACCAGCGCACTGCCGGCCACCACCACATCGGCCGCCTGGTGCGGCATGGCGGCATGCCCGCCGCGGCCGGTGATGGTGATCTCGAAAGTATCGGCGCCGGCCATCACCGGGCCTTCCATGACGGCGAAACTGCCGGCGGCCATACCCGGCCAGTTGTGCAAGCCGAACACGCTCTCCATGGGAAAGCGCTCGAACAATCCTTCTTCGATCATGACCCGCCCGCCGCCCTGGTGTTCTTCGGCCGGCTGGAAAATGAAAACCACCGTGCCGTTGAAATTGTGCGTTGCCGCCAGCGCTTCGGCGGCGCCCAGCAGCATCGCGGTGTGGCCGTCGTGACCACAGGCGTGCATGCGGCCGGCGTGCTGCGAGCGATGGGCGAAGGTATTGAGTTCGGGCAGCGGCAGCGCGTCCATGTCGGCGCGCAGGCCGATGGCGCGATTGCCGGAGCCGGCTTTGAGGCGGGCAACGACGCCGGTACGAGCGATTCCACGAAATACTTCCAGCCCCAGCTTTTCCAGATGCGCGGCGACCACATCGGCGGTGCGATTCTCGTTGAAGGCCAACTCGGGATGGGCATGCAGATCGCGGCGCAACGTCGCGACGCCGGACGCTATTTGCCCGATGAGATCGTTCAACTGCATGGCGGTTGCGCCATCAACAGCGCAGGCTTGATCAAGCTCATACAATACTACTGTCCGATCACTGATACCAGCCGCACATGAAGACATCCATTCTCCGTTCCGCCGAACTGCGCGGTGTCGAAAAAGCGCACGGTGCCGATAGGCCGCCACTGATGGAGCGCGCCGGCCGCGCTGCGGCTGACCTTGCAATGCGGTTGCAGCGCGGGCTTACGGGAACACCGCTGATATTCGCCGGACCGGGCAACAACGGCGGTGACGCGTTCGTGGTCGCGCGCCTGCTCAAACAACGCGGCCTGAAGCCGGTGGTGATCTTCGCCGGCAACGCCGACAAATTGCCCACCGATGCGCGCGCCGCTTTTGTGGCCTGGCGCGATGCCGGCGGAGCCGTATATGACAACGTGCCTCGTGGCGAGTACGGGGTCGTGATCGACGGCCTGTTCGGCATCGGCCTGGCCCGCGTCATTGAAGGACGCTACGCCGAATGGATACAGCGCATCAATGAATATTGTGGACCGGTGGTGGCGCTCGATTGCCCATCGGGGCTCGATGGCGACACCGGCATCACACGCGGCGCGACAGTGCGCGCCAGCCACACCATCACCTTCATCGCAATGAAACCGGGACTGCTGACGCTGGATGGCCCTGACCATTGCGGCGAGATTTCAGTGGCCGATCTTGGACTGGGCGATGCAGTGGCAGCAATGGCCGGCGGAAGGCTCGTCGAAGCCTCGCTGTTCGCCAACCGGCTCACGCCACGACCGCGCAATAGTCACAAAGGCAGCTACGGTTCGGCCGGCATTCTCGGCGGTGCGGTGGGCATGGCCGGTGCAGCGCTGCTGGCCGGACGCGCCGCCTTGAAGCTGGGCGCGGGGCGCGTGTATGTCGGTATGCTGGAGCGCATCGCCGTCGACCCGATGCAACCGGAACTGATGTTGCGTGGTACTGACGAAGTATTTGCTCTGGCAAGCGCCTTGGCCATCGGGCCGGGTCTCGGCCAATCGACGAACGCTGGCGATGTACTGCTGCGCGCAATCGAGTCACCATTGCCGCTGGTGGTCGACGCCGACGCGCTCAACATCCTCGCCGAGCGACCAGTCATCGCCGGGCGGCTCACCCGCCGCGAGCGCCGCGTCATCCTCACGCCGCATCCGGCCGAAGCAGCACGCCTGCTGGCGATCACCACTGAAGCAGTGCAATCTGATCGCGTTGCAAGCGCGCAGCAACTCGCGCGCCGCTACAACGCCCATGTGGTGCTGAAAGGTTGCGGCAGCATCATCGCGCTGGCCGACGGTCGCTGGTTCATCAACACCAGTGGCAACCCGGGCCTGGCAAGCGCAGGGACGGGCGATGTGCTGAGCGGGATGATGGCAGCGCTGCTGGCACAGGGCTGGCTGGAAGATGCAGCCGCCTTGTGCGCAACTCATCTGCACGGCGCTGCGGCGGACGTTTTGGTGAATGAAGGTGTTGGCCCAGTGGGCATGACGGCGGGCGAGCTGATCGACAGCGCGCGCCGGTTGCTAAATCGCTGGATCAGTGCGGGTGCGCGATCTGCTTGGGATAAGGGTCGAGCATGTTGATCGCGATGCTGCGTCCGTCGGCCTGAACAATGCGTACATGCTCGCGGCGCAGTTCGCGGGCATGGTGCAGGCCACAACTGTGCGCGATCATGTCCAGCTCCTTGTTCATGTTCCTGCAATAGTTCGTCACCCGTTCGAATTTTTCTTCCACCACCAGCCCGCGTTGCAGGCGGGGATTGTGCGTGGTGACGCCGGTCGGGCAGGTGTTGGTGTGGCAGCGCAGCGCCTGGATGCAGCCCAGCGAGAACATGAAGCCGCGCGCCGTGTTTACAAAGTCTGCGCCGCAAGCCAGCGCCCATGCGGCACGTGCCGATGTCACCAGTTGCCCGGCAGCGATGACCCTGACCCGCTCGTTCAATCCGCTTTCGATCAGCGCATCGACCACGCGCGGCAGGCCTTCCTCTATCGACAGCGACATGTGGTCGGCCAGTGCCTGCGGCGCGGCGCCCGAGCCGCCTTCGCCACCATCCACGACAATGAAATCGGGGGCGCTCGCCAAGCCGCGCCGCGCCATGGCCTCGCACAGCAGATTCATGAAACCCCAGCCACCAATGGCTGTCTTGATGCCAACCGGTTTACCCGTGAATTCGCGCACGCGCATCACTATGTCGAGTAGCTCATCGATATTGGCAATGTCGAGATGCCGATTCGGCGAAAGCGAATCCTGCCCCACCGGTATGCCGCGGATGGCGGCGATCTCCGGCGTCACCTTGACGGCCGGCAGCACACTGCCCTTGCCCGGCTTGGCGCCCTGCGACAATTTTATTTCGAATGCGCGCACCAATTCATAGGAGGCAATCTCGCGCAACCTTGCTTCCGACAGATTGCCTTCCGAATCGCGCACGCCGTACTTGGCGGTACCGATCTGCATCATGATGTCGCAGCCGCCTTCGAGGTGGTACGGCGACAATCCGCCCTCGCCAGTGTCCATCCAGCACTCGGCCGCCGCCGCACCACGCGAAAGCGCCTGCACGGCAGGTTTGGAAATTGCGCCAAAACTCATGCCGCTGAGATTGACGATGGAGCGCGCCAGAAAAGGCTTTTCACAGTAGCCTTCACCGATCGCCATCGGCGGCGCAGGAAAACGATCCTCTTCCAGGATGGCGAACGGCGCGTTGACGAACAGCAGCGCGCCGGACTCGTGCAGGTTGTAGGTCGAGCCGAAGCCGATGATGCCGCCTTCGTTCTTTGCCAGCCGGTAGACCCAGCTCCGGGTCGAGCGATTGAATGGTCGCTCCTCGCGATCATTAAGGAAAAAATACTGGCGGAAATATTCACCGAACTGTTCGAACAGAAAACGGAAACGGCCGATGATGGGATAATTGCGCAGAATGGAATGCTTCTTCTGCGACACGTCCTTGACGTAGAAGTAGACAACAATCACCGCGAGCGCCAGCGCAATCAACACGCCAATACTGACGTGAAATATCCGGATCATGGCCGTCCTCCGGTAGGTGCTAAAATTGATGCATCTTTTTTTTGCAAGATAGCATGAATTTTCCGCTGCAACTCGCCGCCGAAGTGGAGCGCAACGTGGTCGCCGCGCTGGCGGAGGATATCGGCGGCGGCGATCTGACCGCACAGCTCACGCCCGCCGGACAAGTGGCGCGCGGCACTGTCGTCAGCCGCGAGAATGCCGTGCTGTGCGGCATCGCCTGGTTCGATGCATGTTTCCTGCGCCTCGATCCGGATGCGAAAATCGGCTGGGCCGCGCAGGACGGCGACCCCCTCCGCGAAGGCCAGGTGCTGTGCGAAATCCTCGCCGAAACCCGCACCCTGTTGACCGCCGAACGCTCGGCGCTGAACTTCCTTCAACTGCTCTCGGCCACCGCTACCGCGACGCGGCGCTATGTCGATGCGATCGCCGGCACCAGCGCCATGATCGTCGATACCCGCAAGACACTGCCCGGTCTGCGCCTTGCCCAAAAGTACGCCGTCAGCTGCGGCGGCGGCGTCAATCATCGCCTCGGTCTCTACGACGGCATTCTCATCAAGGAAAACCACATCATCGCCGCCGGCGGCATCACCGCCGCGCTGGCCCAGGCCCGTGCGCTCGGCCGCAATGATGTGTTCATCCAGATCGAAGTCGAGAACCTGGCGCAGCTCACCGAAGCGCTTGATGTCGGCGTGGAAATGATCCTGCTCGACAACATGAATCTCGCGCAAATGCGCGACGCGGTAAAGATCAACGATGGCCGCGCACTGCTTGAAGCCTCTGGCGGCGTAAGGCTGGAAACCGTGCGCGCCATCGCCGAGACCGGCGTGGACCGCATTTCCGTCGGCAGCCTGACCAAGGATGTCCAGGCCATCGACCTGTCGCTGCGGCATGTCGAACGCTGATTCTCTGGTAGAATCCGCGCCTCTTTGCACAAGCCAAGACATTCCGGAGAGGTGGATGAGTGGTTTAAGTCGCACGCCTGGAAAGCGTGTGTAGGTTCATAGCCTACCGCGGGTTCGAATCCCGCCCTCTCCGCCACAAGTAGTACGGAAACCCGCACAGCTCAAGGCTTTGCGGGTTTTTTATTTCCGGTTGTCGGCATATTAAATACATAAATTACGGCGCGGTCGCTGGGAATATTTTTCCATATTTATTGCGCAGTGTCCCCGTTTTGTCCCCGAATGTCCCGTCATATCCCGACGTTACTGTCTCCGTTTTGTCCCTAATGGAGATAGCCACGACTTACACTCAGTAACCCCTATCAGGTGGCTCACCCCACGAGCTACTATGGTCTTTATTATGGATCTTTCTTCGCGCTCAACCTTAGACACTAGAGGCACAAAAGGGGATGGACAACAGAACAACTGAACGTACAAAAAGACATCATTCTTGGCGTCTTTGTCTACTACTTTATTGGATCAGGCAAGTCAATCACGTGGGTCAAATTTGAGTGAAAATTACTCCCTCAAGTGGGTCAGTTTTGGGTGGACGTCAACAGGCCAAAGTTAACTTGGCCTGTTGACCGTCGCCTGCTAAACTCTGACCTGTCTAGTCAGAACTTGGGGGGGTTATCATGCACGCATGGCAAATGCAAGAAGCGAAAGCTCGCCTGTCTGAGGTCGTGAAACTCGCCGAGAGCGAGGGGCCGCAAGACATTACGCTGCACGGCCGGTCCGTGGCCGTCGTGCTATCGCGGGCGGCCTTTGAACGCCTCTCGGGCAACGAGTACTCGCTGGTGGAGTTCATGCGCCAGTCGCCGTTCTACGGGCTTGAAGAAATCGAGTTCGATCGCGACCGGAGCCCCACGCGTGAGGTAGCGCTTTGAGTTATCTGCTCGACACCAACGTACTCTCAGAATTACGCCGCAAAACTCCAAACGCTGGCGTTGTAGGATGGTTTGCCCAGCGCCCTGCGTCTACTTTGTTTTTAAGCGTGTTGACGCTGGGCGAATTGCGTAAGGGTATCGAAGGTATGGCTGACGCAGATCGTCGAACAACCCTGCTTGACTGGCTCGAAGCGGAACTGCCGATCTTTTTCACCGGGCGGATTCTGCCGATTGACGCCCAAGTGGCCGACCGTTGGGGACGTCTGGTGGCAGCAGCAGGTCGCCCGGTTCCCGCCATCGATAGCCTATTGGCGGCGACCGCCGCGCATCATGGCCTGAGCTTGGTCACTCGCAACGTGCGCGACTTCGCCGATTTTGGGCTAGAGGTGATCAATCCGTGGGCCGATTGAGGGGCAAATATCGCTTGCCAAAACGATATTCTAAATAAATAAAAAATACCTGGAAAGCGTGTGTAGGTTTATAGCCTACCGCGGGTTCGAATCCCGCCCTCTCCGCCAGCAATAAAAAAGCCCCTTTGCAGGGGCATTTTTATTGCTACCTGCGGTGCATCCAGCGTTCAATGGTGATGGCCATCGTCTCCATGCACGTGCCCATGTTGCAGTTCTTCGGCGGTCGCCTTGCGTACCTCGGCGATGGTGCAGGAAAACACCAACGTGGTGCCGGCCAGGGGATGGTTGCCATCCACCACGATCTTGTCTTCGGCGATGTCAGTGATCGTGTAGAGCGTATCTTCTTCTTCGTCGTCGCCGCTGGCGCGTTCAAACTGCATGCCAACCTCGATGTTCTCGGGGAACATCTGGCGCGACTCCACCAACACCAGAGAAGCGTCGTATTCGCCGAAGGCATCGTCCGGCGGCAGCCGGACCACCAGCTCTTCGCCGGCTTCGCGCCCTTGCAGGGCTTCTTCAATGCGGGGAAAAATGGCGTCGTATCCGCCATGCAGATACACGATGGGATTCTGCCCATCGTCAACAATATTGGTATCGCTATCGGTAACCCGATAGTTCAGTGTGACAACTGTATTTTTCCGGACTTGCATGTGCTCCTTCCCGACCCGTTGAGGTCCTTGATCAATTGAAAGACTTCTGCGGCATGACCCTTCGCCGTTACGTCGTAGAAGACATGACGGATGATTCCGCTCTTGTCGATGATGAATGTCGACCTCACCACGCACAGCTTTCGATGGCCATCTTTTTCGCGCATCTGGCTGACCCCGTATTTCTTGCAGACCTCGCCTTCCACATCCGACAGCAGACGTATGGACAACCCATGCTTGTCGCAAAATTCAGCATGACTGATGCAGTCGTCGCGGGAAATGCCGAACACAGCGCAACCCAAGCGGTTGAAGTCGGATTCGTGGTCGCTGAAGTCGGTGGCCTCCAGCGTGCAGTAAGGCGTCCCATCCTTGGGATAAAAGAACAGCACCGCATGTTGTCGTCCATGCAGGGAACTCAGATCAAACATCTCCATGTCTGCATCGGGCAGCGTGAAGACCGGCGCGGTTTGTCCAGCTTGCAGCATTGTCCTGCCTCTAAGGAATGGCTGCGCCGATTCTAATCCAAGCTTGCGGGAAAAGTGTGTCGCAAATTTTTTCCGGATTTGGTTGTGGAACGCCAATGCGCCACTAGGCCGCTCGATGGGCTTCCGCCAGATACTCTTGGCTGCGCATCTCGATCAGGCGACTGACGGTGCGCTTGAATTCGGCGGCCTGGAGGCCATCGGTGTAGAGCAACTCACCTTCGACCGCGGCGCTGATGATGAGCTTGACCCGATGATCATAGAGCACGTCCACCAACCAGGTAAAACGCCGCGCTTCCGAGCTCTGGTCCGCGCCCATCTTGGGAACATTGGAAAGCATGAGCGTGTGGTGCTCGCGGGCAAGTTCGAGATAGTCGTTCTGGGAACGGGCACCACCGCAAAGCATCGAAAAGTCGAACCAGATCACGCCGGGCGCCTGACGGCGAACCGGAATCTTGCGCCCCTGCACCAGGATTTTTCCGGCGACGCCCTCGCTCCCCGCGATCTCATGAAAGCTTTCGTTCAGCCTGGCCTCGGCGGCGGCACCCGCGGGAGCCAGGAAACTCCCAATGCGCTCCAATGTCCGCAGACGGTAATCCATGCCGGCATCCACTTCGAGGATATCGAGATGTTGCTTCAACAACGCGATGGTTGGCAGGAACAGATGACGCTGCAGTCCGTTGGGGTATAGGCCGTCAGGGGCGTAGTTCGAGGTAGTCACCACCACCACGCCTTGATCGAACAAACCGGTGAACAGCCTGCCAAGTATCATCGCGTCGGCGATATCGGACACATGGAACTCGTCGAAGCAGAGCAGCCGAACCTTGGCGGCAATGTCGGCAGCGACCAGCAGCAGCGGATCAGCTTCGTGCTTGTGCTGTTTGAGGGCCTCGTGAACTTTATGCATGAATGCATGAAAGTGAACCCGCCGCTTGCGGCGATAGGGCACCGCATCAAAAAAGACGTCCATCAGGAAGCTCTTGCCGCGCCCGACACCACCCCATAAGTAAAGACCGCGCGGCGGTGCGGCGCGTGAGATCAGCTTTTTCAGGCGATTGCTGCGCGCCTGCCTGAACTCAAGCAATTCTTGATAAAGGACATCGAGCCGTTCCGCAGCGCGGCGCTGTGCCGCATCGGGTACGATACCGCGCACGGCACAAAGAGCTTCGAAATTTTTGAGCATAAGAAATAAAGCCACAAAATAGAAATGAGGAGCCGGGTTTTACCCCTCACTCCTCACACCTCACTCGTTGCGATTGTTTAGAAATGCAGGGAACGCTTGTCCACCGCCAGCATGGCTTCATGCAGCGCCTCGGACAGTGTTGGATGGGCGTGACAGATGCGGGCGATATCCTCGCTCGAAGCACCGAACTCCATCGCCACCACCGCCTCGGCAATCAGTTCCGAAGCGTTGTTGCCGATCACGTGCACGCCGATCACCCGATCGGTCCTTGCGTCCGCCAGTACCTTGACGAATCCGGTGGTGTCGCCCTGACCCAGTGCACGGCCGTTGGCGGCGAATGGAATCTGGCCAGCACGGAATTCGATGCCTTCATTCTTCAACTGCTGCTCGGTCTTGCCGACCCACGCGATTTCTGGATGCGTATAAATGACCCAGGGAATGACGTCGTAGTTGACATGCCCGGCCTGACCGGCAATGCGCTCGGCGACCATCACGCCCTCCTCCATGCCTTTGTGGGCCAGCATCGGGCCGCGGATGACGTCGCCGACCGCCCACACATTGGGCAGGTTGGTTTCGCAGTACTCGTTGACATCGATGCGGCCTTTGTCGTCGAGCTTGAGCCCAACCGTTTCGGCGCCCACTTTTTCGGTATTGGGAATGCGGCCCACCGATACGATCAACCGATCACATTCCAGGGTTCGGCTTTCGTCTTCGGTTTCGTACTCGACGGCGACGCCCTTCTTGCTCTGCGTCACCTTCTTGATATTGACACCCATCAGGATGTTGAGACCCTGCTTCTGGGTAAACACTTTCCACGCCTCCTTGGCCACAGCCTGATCGGCGGCGGCAAGGAAATCCGGCAGTGCTTCGAGCACCGTGACTTCGGCGCCCAGACGCTTCCATACCGAGCCCAGCTCCAAGCCGATAACGCCGGCACCGATGACGCCGAGACGCTTGGGCGCCTTGTCGAAGCCGAGCGCACCGATGTTGTCGCATATGATCTTGTTATCGACCGGGATACCGTCGAGATGCCGCGCTTTGGAACCTGTGGCGACGATCACATGCGTCGCTGCGACGGTTTCGCCGCCGACATCAATCTGCCAGAAGTCTTCGGCCCGCTCGACAAACTTGCCGTGGCCCGGCAGCAGGGTGACTTTGTATTTTTTGAACAGACCGCGAATGCCGCTGGTCAGTTGCGTGACGATGTTGTCCTTGCGCCGCACCATCGCGGCCACGTCCATCTTGAGGTTTTCGGAGCTGATGCCGTGCATGACGAAGGAGTGACCGGCTTGGTCAAACAGTTCAGACGACTGGAGCAACGCCTTGGACGGAATGCAGCCTTCGTTGAGGCAGGTGCCGCCAAGACGCACTTCGCCTTTCGGATCGGCGTAGGCCTGCGACTCAATGCAGGCAACCGTCAGCCCTAATTGGCCTGCACGAATAGCGGCGACATAACCGCCAGGACCGGCGCCGATCACCACCACATCAAATTGTTTGCTCATTCAAACTTCCTTTCACCACAGAGGACACAGAGGACGCAGAGGACATCGGAAAACATGATTTTGCTTTCCTCCGTCCTTTCAAGGGGGATCAAGATGTCCTCTGCGTCCTCTGCGGTGAGATTAAAGGTCCAGCAGCAAGCGCGCCGGGTCTTCCAGCACGTCCTTCATCGCGACCAGACCCAGTACGGCTTCGCGGCCATCGATGATGCGGTGGTCGTAGGAGATGGCGAGGTAATTCATTGGACGGATCACGATTTGCCCGTTCTCGACGACCGGACGATCCTTGGTCGCGTGAACGCCGAGAATGGCCGACTGCGGCGGGTTGATGATCGGTGTCGACAGCATGGAGCCAAACACGCCGCCATTCGAGATGGAGAAGGTGCCGCCGGTCAAGTCTTCCAGGGAAAGCTTGCCATCCTTGGCCTTGGCGCCGAATTCGGCGATCTTCTTCTCGATCTGCGCCAGACTCATCTGGTCGGCATCGCGCAGGATGGGCACCACCAAACCGCGCGGAGTGCCGACGGCGATGCCGATGTCGAAATAACCGTGATAGACGATGTCGTTGCCGTCGATCGATGCGTTGATCACCGGATACTTTTTCAACGCCGCCACGGCCGCCTTGACAAAGAACGACATGAAACCAAGCTTGACGCCGTGCTCCTTCTCGAACTTGTCCTTGTACTTGTTGCGCAACTCCATCACCGGCGCCATGTTCACTTCATTGAAGGTGGTCAGAATCGCGTTCTGCGCCTGCGATTGCAGCAGACGCTCGGCGACCCGGGCACGCAGCCGCGACATGGGAACGCGCTGCTCGGCACGGTCGGCGATGATGGCGTCGGCGTTAACCATATTGGGCTGAACCATCGCTGGCCGCACCGCGACAGCGGCAGGCGCTGCGGGGGCTACCGCCGGCTTGCCTGCCGTTGCAGTGCCGAGGACATCTTCCTTGAGAATGCGACCGCCGCGACCGGAACCGGTGACGGAAGCCGGGGCTATGCCCTGCTCTTCCATGATCTTGCGCGCGGCCGGCATGACGGGCGCCGCTTGCGCGGGCGCAGATGATGGCGCCGACGCCGCGGCAGGCTTGGCGGCGGGGGCCGGAACGCTGGCGCCGGCCTTGGCCTCGGTATCGATCTGCGCAATCACCTCACCAGCGACAACGGTGGCGCCATCGGCCTTGAGCAGCTTGACCAATACGCCGGAATTCGGCGCCGGCAGTTCGAGCACGACTTTGTCAGTCTCGATATCGATCAGATTCTCGTCGCGCGTCACCGCGTCGCCTTCGCGCTTGTGCCAGCCAACCAGCGTTGCTTCGGCAACCGATTCGGACAGCTGGGGAACTTTTACGTCGATCAACATGTTGTGCTCACTCTCTGCGGATTATTCCGGCGCCTTCAACTTGCCGAAGGCGCCTTCAATGACTGCTTTTTGCTGGGCGTTGTGCTTGGTGTAGTAACCCACGGCAGGCGATGCCGACGCCGGACGACTAACCAGGAACAGCGCCTGTCCCGAACCGACCGAGCGCACCAGATGCTGGCGCGATACGAACCAGTACCACATGCCCTGATTGCGCGGCTCTTCCTGGCACCAGACGATCTCCTTGGCCTTCGACCATGTCTTCAGCGCCGCCGCGAATGTATCCTTCGGGAACGGATACAGTTGTTCGAGACGGACGATAGCGGTGTTCTCGATCTTGTGTTCGCGGCGGTAGGCCATGAGTTCGTAATAGATTTTTCCCGAGCACAGTACGACCCGCGTCACTTTCGCTGGATCCAGCGCATCCACTTCACTGATGACGGTCTGGAACTTTCCCTTCGCCAGATCATCAAGCGAAGACACAGCATCCTTGTGACGCAGCAGCGATTTTGGCGTAATGATGATCAGCGGCTTGCGGATTTTCCTCAGCATCTGGCGCCGCAACAGATGAAAAATTTGTGCGGGGGTCGTGGGAATGCAGACCTGCCAGTTTTGCTCGGCACTGAGTTGCATATAACGTTCGATGCGGGCCGAAGAATGCTCCGGGCCCTGCCCCTCGTAGCCGTGCGGCAACATCAGCGTAAGGCCCGACAACCGGCCCCACTTCGCCTCGCCCGAGGCGATGAATTGGTCAATCACCACCTGGGCGCCGTTGGCGAAGTCGCCAAACTGGGCTTCCCAGATCACCAGCTCATTGGGCTCGGCGGTCGAATAGCCATACTCGAAAGCCAGCACGGCCTCTTCCGACAATACCGAGTCGATGACGATGAACGGCGACTGCTTCGGGTCGACATGCTGCAACGGCGTGTAGTTGCCTGCATCCCATTTCTCGCGGTTCTGGTCGTGCAGCACCGCATGGCGGTGGAAGAAGGTACCGCGTCCGACGTCCTCGCCTGACACACGCACGCCAAATCCCTGTATCAGCAACGTGGCGTAGGCCAGCGTCTCGCCCATGCCCCAGTCCAGCGGCAATTTGCCGAGACCCATCTGGCGACGGTCATCGATGATCTTCTGTACCCGCGAATGCACGGTAAAATTTTCCGGCAGGGTTGTTACCGATGCGGCCAGTCGTTTCAGGTCGGCCAGAGGGACCTGTGACTTGCATTCGTCGGTGTATTTCTGGTTGACGAAGTGGGACCAGTCGATGGCCAGCTTACTGGTAAAGTTTGTCAGTACCGGGTTGTAGAGCAGCTCGCCGCGATCCAGCGCAGCGCGGTAGTCCTTGATGATCTGGTCCGGCTCTTCCGCGGTGCACACGCCCTGCGCCACCAGTTTGTCGGCATATAGCTTGCGCGTGCCGGGATGGGCGGCGATCTTTTTGTACATCAACGGCTGCGTCACCATCGGCTCGTCCTGCTCGTTGTGGCCAAGTTTGCGGAAGCACACAAGATCAATCACCACATCGCGTTTGAACTCGTGGCGGTACTCCATCGCGATTTGGGTCACCAGCGCAACGGCTTCGGGATCGTCGCCATTCACGTGGAAGATCGGTGCCTCGATCATCTTGAAGATGTCGGTGCAATATAACGACGAGCGGTAGTCACGCGGATCGGAGGTGGTAAAGCCGATTTGATTGTTGACCACGATATGTATCGTGCCGCCAGTGCCATAGCCGCGCGTGTTGGAAAAGTTGAGCATCTCCTGGTTGACGCCCTGGCCTGCAACCGCAGCGTCGCCGTGCAGTATCACAGCGAGCACCTTGTCGCCGGTCTTGTCGCCGTGACGACGTTGACGGGCATAAACCGAGCCTTCCACCACCGGATTGACGATTTCGAGATGAGATGGATTGAAGGCAAGGGTCAAGTGCATGGGGCCGCCTGGCGTCGCCAGGTCAGACGAAAATCCCATGTGGTATTTCACATCACCCGAACTGAGTTCCTCGGCATGCTTGCCTTCGAACTCGGTGAACAGCATCTTGGGGGTCTTCCCCAAGGTATTGACCAACATGTTGAGACGGCCGCGATGCGCCATTCCGACCGCCATTTCAACCACACCAAGACTGCCGGCGACGTTGATCAGCTTGTCCATCGCGACGATGGTTGACTCACTGCCTTCAAGTGAAAAGCGTTTCTGGCCAACATAGCGCGTGTGCAGATAACGCTCCAATGTTTCGGCGGCGGTCAAGCGCTCCAGCAGATGCTTCTTTTCTTCAACGGTGTACTTTGGCGTGGCACGGATCGGTTCGAGCTTGCCCTGGATCCAGCGCTTGGTGGCGATGTCGCTGATGTAGGCATATTCGGCGCCTATCGCGCCGCAGTAAGTCTGTCGCGCCGCTTCCAGAATTTCGCGCAGCGTCGCCTGCTCCGCGCCGGTTGCCGTGGCAAACGACCCGGTGCTGAAAGTCTGGCCGAGGTCGGCTTCGGTGAATCCGTAATAGGAAGGGTCAAGCTCGACAACCTCGGGCCGTTCGCTGCGCTTGAGTGGATCGATCTGCGCCCAGCGATTGCCGAGAAAGCGATAGGCGCTGATCATCTGCAGCACTTTCACCTGCTTGTCGTCGGAACTGCTGGCGCGTGACGAAGCCTGGAGCGTGCCATCCTTGGCGCGCTGGGCGAAGGAGGCAATGATTGGCGCATGGACCACGTCCGGCCCGGTGTAGTTGCCTGCGCCGGGCAGGGTGGACAACTTGTCGAAATAATCGCGCCACGCCGGTTCCACGGAGGCGGGATTGACCAGGTAAGACTCGTACAGCGCTTCGATGAAGGGCGCATTGGCGCCGTACAGATAGGAGGTGGAAAGCAGCTGTTTCATCATGGTCGTTTACCTCCGTGAGGAGTTAGGAGTTAGGCGTGAAGGTGAGGTTTGCTTCTACTCCTCACGCCTCACCGACTACTGATTGCAGAGACGTCGCGACGTGCCGCACCCACATACAACTGACGGGGCCGGCCAATCTTGTATTCGGGATCGGTGATCATCTCTTCCCACTGCGTCATCCAGCCGACGGTACGCGCCAGCGCAAATATGCAGGTGAACATCGATGTCGGGATACCCAACGCCTTCTGCACAATGCCGGAATAGAAGTCGACGTTCGGATAGAGCTTTTTCTCGATGAAGTAATCATCTTCAAGCGCGATTTTCTCCAGTCCCTTGGCCAGCTTGAACAATCGATCATTCTCCAGGCCAAGCTCGGCCAGGACATCGGCGCACACCTTGCTCATCAGCTTGGCGCGCGGGTCGAAGTTCTTGTACACGCGATGGCCGAAACCCATCAGCTTGAAGCTGTCATTCTTGTCCTTGGCGCGCTTGATATATTCACCGACGCGAGACACATCACCGATTTCTTCCAGCATGGTGAGGCAGGCTTCATTGGCGCCGCCGTGGGCCGGCCCCCACAGACAGGCAATGCCGGCAGCAATGCAGGCGAAGGGATTGGCACCGGAAGAACCCGCCAGCCTGACCGTCGACGTCGATGCGTTCTGCTCGTGGTCGGCATGCAGCGTAAATATCACGTCCAGCGCCCGCACCAGCACCGGGTTGGGCCTGTAGGTCTCGCACGGCGTGGCGAACATCATGTGCATGAAGTTGGCCGTGTAGTCGAGGTCATTGCGCGGATGCATGAACGGCTGACCCACGTTGTACTTGTAGGCATGGGCGACAATGGTCGGCATTTTGGCGACCATGCGGTTGAAACTGATGCTGCGGTGCTCGGCGTCCGAAGTGTCCATGGCATCGTGATAGAACGCCGACAGCGCACCGACCACGCCCACCATCACCGCCATCGGATGCGCGTCACGGCGGAAGCCCTGGAAGAACCGCACCATCTGCTCATGCAGCATGGTGTGACGCTTGATCGTGTCCTCGAATTCCATCTTCTGCTTGACGTTGGGCAACTCGCCGGTTTTCAGCAGATAGGTGACTTCGAGAAAATTGCACTTGTCGGCCAACTGCTCGATCGGGTAACCGCGATAGAGCAACTCGCCCTTGTCGCCGTCGATGAAAGCGACCTTAGACTGGCAACTGGCAGTCGACAGAAAGCCGGAGTCGTAGGTGAATAGCCCGGTCCTGGCGCCCAGCGTGCGAATGTCGATGACATCGTTGCCATGGGTCCCTGTCATCACCGGAAACTCGATGGTCTTGCCATCGACGGTCAAACTGGCGGTACGTTGGGTCGTCATTGCTGTTCCCTTGTCTAGGTAGATAAAGCCTTTGCCTCATGGTCTGGCACGGCAACGAGTTGCCGCAACAACGTGACCATACGTTTCATTTGCGGATCCCGCGTCTCCTCGCGCCCGCTGACCAGATCCCATAGATCGTGGTCTTCCAGGGCAAGAAGTTTTCTCATGTCGGATTCTGTTTGCTCATCAAGTGTATTTCCGTAACAACTCCAGAACCGCTGAAACACCAAATCCAGTTCGAGCAGGGCGCGCCTACAGTGCCAGCGCAGACGGCCAAGACGCGCCTCTCGCTCGCCATCCATCAAACTGCCCGCTTGACCATCATGTCCTTGATCTTGCCAATCGCCTTGGTGGGATTGAGTCCCTTGGGGCAAACGTCGACGCAGTTCATGATGGTGTGGCAACGGAACAGGCGGTAGGGGTCTTCCAAATTATCAAGGCGCTCGGCCGTTGCCTGATCACGCGTATCGGCAATGAAACGGTAGGCATTTAGCAGACCGGCCGGACCAACAAACTTATCCGGGTTCCACCAGAAAGAAGGACACGCAGTCGTGCAGCAGGCGCACAGGATGCATTCGTACAACCCGTTCAACTCTTCGCGATCCTCCGGCGATTGGAGACGCTCGCGTTCCGGCGGCGGATCGTTGTTGATCAGATAAGGCTTGATCGAGTGATACTGCTTGAAGAATTGGGTCATATCCACGATCAGGTCGCGGATCACCGGCAGGCCAGGCAAGGGCCGCAATACGATGGGCTTGCCCTCGACAAATGTGGACAGATCGGTCAGGCAAGCCAGCCCGTTTTTGCCATTGATGTTCATGGCGTCTGAGCCGCAAACGCCTTCGCGACACGAGCGGCGGAAGGAGAGCGAATCGTCCTTGGCCTTGAGTTTGACGAGCACGTCCAGCAGCTTCTTGTCGGTAGGGTCGCACTCGACGGAAATATCCTGTAGGTAAGGCTTGGCATCCTGGTCAGGATCGTAACGGTAGATCTTGAAATGTACGGTACGCGTTGTCATTGCCGATTCCTCTTAGTAGGCGCGCTTCTTCAACTCGATGGTATCCACAGACAAAGGTTTCATGTGCACCGGTTTGTAATCGAGACGATTGCCGTCGCGATGCCACAGCGAATGCTTGAGCCAGTTCTTGTCATCGCGGCCGTTGGGGGTTTCTGCGGTATCGTGCGCATCGTCGCGCACGTGGGCACCACGCGATTCCTTGCGTGCTTCGGCGGAAACGATGGTGGCCTTGGCCACTTCGATCAGGTTGTCCAGCTCCAGCGCCTCGATGCGCGCGGTGTTGAATACTTTTGATTTGTCCTTGATCCCGGTCTTGGCCACATCGTCCGCCACGGCGAAAACCTTCTCCACGCCTTCCTTGAGCAGATCGTTGAAACGGAAAACCCCGGCATGCTTTTGCATCACACGCTGCATCGCGAGCCGCGTTTCATGGACATCGGCGCCATCCTTCTGACTGTTGAGACGCTCGACGCGGGCCAGGCTTTTATCAATCTCGGCCTGGGGCAGCGGCTTGTGATGGCGGGTAGCGTCCTTGAGATCATTGACGGCCGTTTCACCGGCGGATTTGCCGAACACGAGTAGATCCAGCAAGGAGTTGGTGCCAAGGCGATTGGCCCCATGCACCGAAGCACAGGCGCACTCGCCCGCCGCATAGAAGCCGGGCACCGGCGTGCTGTCGGCTCCCAGCACCACCTGACCGTGGTAGTTGGTCGGAATGCCACCCATTTGATAATGGCAAGTCGGCACCACGGGAATCGGTTCCTTCAACGCGTCAACGCCAGCAAACTGCAAAGCGATTTCGTGAATGCCGGGCAGCCGCTTCATGATGGTTTCCGGCGGCAGATGGGTGATGTCGAGCAGCACGTAATCCTTGTTCGGCCCGCAGCCGCGGCCTTCGTTGATCTCGGTGACCATCGCGCGCGACACCACATCACGCGAAGCCAGATCTTTGGCATTAGGCGCGTAACGCTCCATGAAACGCTCGCCGTTGGCGTTGCGCAGGATCGCGCCCTCGCCGCGACAGCCTTCGGTCAGCAGCACGCCGGCGTTGTGACACCCGTGGGGTGGAACTGCCGGAACTCCATGTCTTCCAGCGGGATGCCGGCGCGCGCCGCGATGCCCAGACCATCACCGGTGTTGATGAAGGCGTTGGTGCTGGCCGCGTAGATGCGCCCGGCACCGCCAGTGGCCAGCAGCGTGGTCTTGGCCTCCAGGATGTAGACCTCACCGGTCTCCATCTCCATCGCG
>JAYUGL010000301.1:0-3217 GCA_043738385.1 Sterolibacteriaceae bacterium | reverse complement strand
GGCCCTATGCCGAGATAACGGAATATTTGATCAAAAGTGCATTTCATGTTGCAGCGCAAAACAACGCCGCTACGCGCTACAGCCGAATCGATACGTGAATGGGCCTTGCCAAAACTCAATCTTCCTCGTCCTCCTCGCCTTTAGGCATCAGTTGGGCGAGCGGTTGAATCATAGACGATGCCTGTTGCGCGCGATTGGCGATCGACGACAATTCGTACATCAGTTCCTCTGCCATCTCCCAGATGCTCGCGTCGCCGGGCGAGGTATTCAACGGCGCGGCGTTGACGAGTGTATGAGCCATCGCATGCAGTCTGAGTAGTTCGGCACGCATCCCGTCGGGCTCGCAGATCCGGGCTCGCAATTCATCCAGCTCATCGACCAACTCGAGCAGTACTCGAGTGTCGAATCCCGTCTGTAGCCTTTCCAGCGTCTGGGCATCGACACGACCGTAGGCCGTTGAAATCGACCGCGGAGCTTTATCTTGTCCCATGGGACCTGGCGACCGACTGTACCTGTTGGCGGGCCCCTCGCAAGGCTTCACGAAACAGAGGTTCCGATAACCACGGCTCGGGTGGTTTATCCAGATCGAGCGTGTAATTGCCAAAACGTTTGACGTGACTGGTGGCGTAGGGACTGAGGAATGCGAGATCTGCGCCGCGCACAGTCTTTCCCTCGCCAGCGAGATCCTGCAGGGTTCGCATCATATCCACGGTATTTTGCAGAATGGCGCAGGCCGACACGAGGTCGTTATAGCGCAACCATTTTTGCTGCTCATCGGGATCGTTTTCCGGAATGACGTGGCCGCCGAACGAGAACCACTTCGCGAAGCCGTTGTACGATTCAATCTTGTTTGTATTGGACGTGACCTCTTGGCGAAGGTCCAAATTCGAAATCCATTTCAGCAGGAAGATTGTCCGTACCGCCTGACCCAGTTCTTGGGCCGCAGCGAAGAGCCGATTGCGCGGACCGCCATAGCTCAGCTTTCGCAGCAGCGTTGGCGAGGCGATCTTACCGGCCTGGATCGACAGTGCAACCTGCATGAGTTCTTGCCAATGGGTTTCGATCAGGTCCCAGTCGACGGCATCGCCAAAAAGTTGATCGATGTGCTGGTAGCGCACCTTTTTGCCAGGGCGGTGAAACGTGAGGTCTTTCCAGTTGCGGATACGCGGCATCAAGCGAATGCCCTGCAAATACGTAAATGCGAACACGGTGGCCGATTGTCCCTGGGTATCGGAATAGACCGTATCCGCCTCGACGCTCAGCCCTGCTTTTAGCAACCCCTCAATGACGTAGACGGCTTCCCAAATGCCGGGCGGAATGAAATGCCGGAACACGGCAATATAATTATCGGCGACGTGCCGATAGGCGACCGCACCCATCTTGCGATAGCGAAAATGATAACCCGCGAGCAGATTGTTGTCGTAGAAGTCGTACTGGGTGCCGTCGGCTGCTACCGCTTTACCTTCGCCCCAAACCTTGGGCAGATCGAGCTGTAGATACAGCTCGGTCAGTTCGCGCGTAGCCGTCTCAAGCTGCTCGATGCTCATGTGTGCTTACGGTGAACGAAAGAAAGCATATGCGGCGTCACATCAGCGGCAAAGTGACGCGCGGCTTGAGTCGGGCCAAGATTGCAGCCCATCGCGAAGAGTGTTTGCAGATAACGTTCGGTGGCGTACTTAAGTTTGGGCGCGGTACCGGCAGCCGGGGTGAAATGGCGCGTGAATCGGGTCCAGTGTTCAATATTGGTCAGCACGTCCAGTAGATTGCGTGTCGGCAGCCTGCGATCAAGCAACCCTTGTAACGCAATCGCGGAGGCGGGAATGTCGCGGGCAAGGACGCGTTTCAGAACCGGCTCACCTTTGTCATTAATCGTGACGTCGTGCCCGAGATTCGGCAGCGCGGCATCGACCTGTGCCGCGATCTGCGTCAGTTCCTGCTTCAGCGCCTCGACAAACGCTTCTGCCGTATCCGGCACATCGATTTTGGCGCAGTAAGCCGACAGGTTGATCTTGCAATCTTGCCACGACAACAACTGCTGGCGATAGTCGGCATAGGAGTCAGCGCCCGCGATGGCCAGGTCACCCGACCGCAGATTAGCGGCAAGGTGACTAAAGACGCACGCTTCCAGATCACGCCGGCGTAGTGTCACCTTCTTGCTCCGCGTTGGCTTGATCAATCTGCGCCAGCGATCTGAAGTAAACGACAGATCAACGGGATCGGTGATTGTGTCGCCGCGATGGTCTTCATGTGCCAACACGATGTCGAGTGCGCCTAATAGCGCCTTAACCTGGGAAGTCGATTGCAACTGCAGGGCCCGCACGAGACGAAACACGACGGCACGATGCGAGCGAAAGTGCTTCCATACCAATGGAAGGTAATTGCCGTCGCTCCAGGCGCGGATTTGCGCACACTCTTCACGCAACTTCTCCAGGTCATTGCCAGGCGCCAGAAAACGTTTCATCCGGCGACCGAGATCGGCGTCGGAAAGATCTTCAGCCACCATCTCCAATACACCATCGAACTTGGCGACCAGCACTTCGGTTCGTTCACGCTGGCGAACAATAATCAATTCCAGTTCTTCCTTGGCACGCTTGTGGATGGTCGCCATGCGACGGACGAACATTTCGGCGATATCATCGCGAATTCTCGCGCGTAGCCGTTGGATGAGCGCAAGAATTAACGCGTGGCGTTTGCGCGGTTTGACATCTTTGAGTTCGGCGGCGTCCAACGCCATGGCGTAGTTGGCAAAGTAACGCAGCTTGATCGCGGCAATGCCCTCAAGGGGCTTATCAACTTCTCCCAAACCTTCCAGCCAGGTCAGTTGTTCGGTTAGGGCGTCAAGATTGTCTCGCGAGGGACGTTTGGGCGAGCGTTTGATACGATCGTATTCGCTGCGGCGATGGTCAAGTTCGACGACGATCAGCTCGTCGAGTGCGGCGCGCTGTGTGTCGGTCAGGCGGTCATTGATCAAATCAATCAGACGCGCCTCCCCCGCGCTCGCGATTTCGTCGGCAATCTTGGCCAGCGTCGAATAGGCGGGGAGTTCATAGCGTCGGTGAATGAGTTCGTCAATGATTGCATTGACCAAGTCAACGCGGTGGTTGACCACGAGCACTGCTTGGCTGGCGGCTCGAATGGCCAGACGCCGACCTTCATTACCATAGAACGGTGAGATGCCCAGATAACGGCGAATGGCAGTCTGCTGGCGGTAACGGGT
>JAYUGL010000300.1:0-22283 GCA_043738385.1 Sterolibacteriaceae bacterium | reverse complement strand
TCGCCCGGCATTGATGTCGGGCGTGGATTGAAACCGACCATGTATGGTTCCTCGTCTAAGGGGTCAATCGGATCGCCCGGCATTGATGTCGGGCGTGGATTGAAACAGTGTCGTACTCGGAACAGTGGAGGCTGCTGGCAGGGATCGCCCGGCATTGATGTCGGGCGTGGATTGAAACCGGTCACCTTCACGGCATGGCTGTAAAGGGCTTCGGATCGCCCGGCATTAATGTCGGGCGTGGATTGAAACTTTCAGGCGGTCAGAATGGCGCCGCCTGCTGCTGGACCGCCCGGCAATAGTGACCAACGACCAGGCATTTCGTCAGATGACTCGGTTGAAGATAGAGGATTGGACGGTTGCAGTCTGACACCCCGGACGCGTGCATGGTAGGCACTGTCCGACTGCACTTTGTTTGCGATGGTCAAGTTGGCCGCGTCGCCGCCAACTTGACCAGGGCGCTCTGCATATCGTCCAAGTCCAGCACCTCGCCCAGACTGCCATGGTCCTTCACCCAGCGCACGCGCTGGTCGCCTGGCGTCAAAAACAAGACTTTGCCGTAGTGGGCAGATTCTGCCCTCGCGTAGCTTGGTCGTGGATTTCGCAGCACGGCGGTTGAAGGCTTTCAAGATCCAGGCGTGGAATGTCCCACTGGCCCGCAAAAAATCACCGCAGCCGCAGCGGGTCCCGGCGCCTATCGATGCGTGCGGGTTCGGGCCTGTCGCCCAGCAGGCAGACCGCCTCGGGGTCGGTCCAGTCAAAGAAGCCGCAAATCTCGTGGCGCTGGCGCTGGGCATCGGCATAGCCCAGGGCCATCAGTTCCGTGGTGTAGCCGGTCTCGAACAGCAGATAGCTGGCCAGAGCCGAGCCCTTGACGTCGGCCTTGCGGGACGAAACCCCGACGCCACCCAGCATGGTGCGTACGCCGTGGGGTAGGGCGTCAATGTGTCTGGATGCCACATCGTCCAGCCGCTCACTGGGGGAAATGACCAACAATTCCAGAGGCCGCAAGGCACTGGCCCGACGTGCTTCCTCGGGGACCAGCTTGATGGTCTGGTTGATGCGCCGTGCGCGCTCCACATCCACCGCCAGTGCATCCAGGAAGATGTTGGACAGCGCATGGCCGGCGATCTGGGCAATGGACGGATAGGCGTTGACCTTGGGCACCAGTTCTTCGTCCTTGGGTTCATGCATGCGGCCCGCGCCGACCACCAGGATGCGCTCGGCACCCAAGTGAATGGCCGGCGAACAGGGCGCGGACTGGCGCATGGAGCCGTCGCCAAAGTACTCGTCACGACCATTGATATGCAACTCGGTGGCCGGAAACACAAACGGAATCGCGCTGGATGCCAGCAGGTGCGCATGGGTGATCTTGTCGCGCACCGAAATGCGCTGGCTGCGAATCCACGGTTGCAGGCGCTTGTCGCCCTCAAAAAAGGTGACGTGCTCGCCCGAGCTGTAGCTCGATGCCGTCACGGCCAGGGCCTGCATGTGGCCCAGTCGGATCAGTTCGGGCAGTCGCTCCAGTGGCACCAGGCGCTTCAGCAGGTCGTGCAGCGGGGAGTTGTCCAGCAGTGAGCGGGGTTTGATGCGGCGCCACTTGGCCAGGATCCAGCCCATGGACAGCAGCGTGAGCCAGGTGGCGCCCGAGCGCAACATCGCCAGATGGCCAGCATGGTAGACCTGGTCGGCGTGAAACTCCCGCCAGGTTTTGGCAATCATGCGCACGGTGGCGTCAAAATTGTCCGAGCCGCAGGCCAATGCCGAGGCGTTGATGGCGCCCGCCGATGTGCCCGTGATGATGGGGAAGGGGTTGGGCTCATTGCCGGCGCCGCAGGCCAGCCGGATATCGGCAATGGCTTCCAGCACGCCCACCTGGTAGGCCGCCCGCGCACCGCCGCCGGTCAGCAAAAGGCCTGCAGGACGGGGGGTAGACGTGGCATCAGGCATAGCGACCATTATGGGATGTGGGTCGCGCTTGTAAACGCCATGGTGGCACAGAAAAAACGGGGGTTAACCCGTATCAGCCTGCGCCCGTCAGGGCAATCCGGTTGTCAGCGGCGAGAGCGGACAGGTTCGATAGACTATGCCCATCTTCAGGAGAAATTGAATGACTGTGACAGTGCAAGCGGTTCTTGATGCGATCAAGAGCGTGATTGATCCGAATACCGGCAAGGATTTTGTATCGACCAAGGCGGTGAGGAACCTCACCGTGTCCGATGGCGATGTGGCCTTCGACGTCGAACTGGGCTACCCGGCCAAGAGCCAGATTGCTGGCCTGCGCAAGGCCTTGATCGCCGCGGCCAAAGGCGTGGCCGGCGTGGCCAATGTGTCGGTCAATGTGACCGTCAACATCGTGGCCCATGCGGTGCAACGCGGCGTGCAGCTGCTGCCCAGGGTCAAGAACATTGTGGCCGTGGCGTCCGGCAAGGGCGGAGTGGGCAAGAGCACCACGGCCGTCAATCTGGCCCTGGCCTTGGCGGCCGAGGGTGCCCGCGTGGGCCTGCTGGACGCCGACATCTACGGCCCCAGCCTGCCCATGATGATGGGTATTGAAGGGCGCCCCGAGTCCGATGACGGCAAGACCATGGACCCGATGGAAAACTACGGCGTGCAGGTCATGTCCATCGGTTTTCTGGTGGCGCAGGACGAGGCCATGATCTGGCGCGGCCCCATGGCCACGCAGGCGCTGGAGCAGCTGCTGCGCCAGACCAACTGGAAAGACCTGGACTACCTGGTGGTCGACATGCCACCGGGCACGGGCGACATCCAGCTCACGCTGAGCCAGCGCGTGCCCATGACCGGCGCTGTCATCGTCACCACGCCGCAGGACATTGCGCTGCTGGATGCACGCAAGGGCTACAAGATGTTCGAGAAGGTCGGCATCCACATCTTCGGCGTGATCGAGAACATGAGCACCCACATCTGTTCCGAGTGCGGCCACGAGGAACACATCTTCGGCGCCGGTGGTGCCGCGCGCATGGCGCAGGACTACGGCGTTGAAATGCTGGGCTCGTTGCCGCTCGACATCCGAATCCGCGAGCAGGCCGATGGCGGCACACCGACCGTGGTGGCAGAGCCGGACAGCCGGGTGGCCGAAATTTACCGCAGCATCGCCCGCCGCATCGCGGTGAAGATCGCCGACAAGGCGAGGGACATGACCGGAAAATTCCCCAATATCGTCGTTCAAAACACGTGAGGAGCCAAGAGTGAGGGGTTGGGAGTAAAGGCAAAACCAGCGGACTTACTGTTTTATACTCCTTACCCCTTACTTCTCACTCCTCACCGGCAATGAGCATCAAATCGGATAAATGGATACGCCGCATGGCAGAAAGCCACGGCATGATCGAGCCGTTCGAACCCTCCATGGTGCGTGAGGTGAATGGACAAAAGATCGTGTCCTACGGCACGTCGAGCTACGGTTATGACATCCGCTGCGCCAACGACTTCCGGGTGTTCACCAACATCAATTCCACCATCGTCGATCCGAAGAACTTCGACCCGAGTTCCTTCGTCGAGATGCACGGCGAATCCTGCATCATCCCGCCCAATTCTTTTGCCCTGGCGCGCACCATCGAATACTTCCGCATCCCGCGCAGCGTGCTGACGATCTGCCTCGGCAAGAGCACCTACGCCCGCTGCGGCATCATCGTCAATGTCACACCGTTCGAGCCTGAGTGGGAGGGTTACGTCACGCTGGAATTCTCCAACACCACGCCACTGCCGGCCAAGATCTACGCCAATGAGGGCGTGGCGCAGGTGCTGTTCTTCGAGTCTGACGAGATCTGCGAAACGTCCTACAAGGATCGCGGTGGCAAGTATCAGGGTCAAACCGGCGTTACCCTGCCGAAGATTTAACGCCCCGCCCCTGTTTTTCCTACAATACAACCCGCTTCCTTACCCGAAGCGGGTTGGCCTTTTTGAGGAGCTGCGATGCGCTTCCACTTTCCGATCATCATCATTGACGAAGACTTTCGTTCCGAGAACACCTCGGGGCTGGGTATTCGCGCCATGGCCAAAGCCATCGAAGAGGAGGGCATGGAAGTGCTGGGCGTCACCAGCTACGGCGATCTGTCTTCGTTCGCTCAGCAGCAGTCGCGGGCGTCGGCCTTCATTCTTTCCATCGACGACGAGGAGCTGGCGCACGAGGGCGAGAAAACCATCGCCGAACTGCGCGCCTTTGTCGAGGAAATTCGTTTTCGCAATGCCGAAATTCCGATCTTCCTCTACGGCGAAACGCGCACCTCGCGTCATATCCCGAACGACGTGCTGCGCGAATTGCACGGCTTCATCCACATGTTCGAGGACACGCCGGAATTTGTCGCCCGCCACATCATCCGCGAAGCGCGCACCTATCTCGACTCGCTGGCGCCACCGTTCTTCCGCGCCCTCACGCACTACGCCGCCGACGGTTCCTACTCGTGGCACTGCCCCGGCCATTCGGGCGGTGTCGCGTTTCTGAAAAGCCCGGTGGGGCAGATGTTTCACCAGTTCTTCGGCGAGAACCTGCTGCGCGCCGACGTCTGCAACGCGGTGGACGAACTCGGCCAGTTGCTCGACCACACCGGCCCGGTGGCGGCATCGGAACACAATGCGGCGCGCATCTTCAGCGCCGACCACCTGTTCTTCGTTACCAACGGCACCTCGACCTCGAACAAGATCGTCTGGCATTCCACCGTGGCGCCGGGCGACATCGTGCTGGTGGACCGCAACTGTCACAAGTCGATTCTCCACGCCATCATGATGACCGGCGCGATCCCGGTATTCCTGATGCCGACCCGCAATCACTTCGGCATCATCGGCCCGATCCCGAAAGAGGAATTTCTTTGGGACAACATCCAGAAGAAAATCGCCGCGCATCCCTTTGCGTCGAAGGTCAAGGGCAAGCCACGCGTCCTGACGATCACTCAGAGCACCTACGACGGCATTCTCTACAACGTCGATGCCATCAAGGAAATGCTCGACGGCAAAATCGATACGCTGCACTTCGACGAAGCCTGGCTGCCGCACGCCACCTTCCACGATTTTTACAAGGGCATGCACGCCATCGGCCGTAATCGCAAGCCCTGCAAGGAGTCGATGCTGTTTTCAACCCAGTCCACCCACAAGATGCTGGCCGGGCTGTCGCAGGCGTCGCAGATCCTGGTGCAGGATGCAGAAAACAACAAGCTCGATCGCGACGTGTTCAACGAAGCCTATCTGATGCACACGTCCACCTCGCCGCAGTACGCCATCATCGCCTCGTGCGACGTGGCGGCGGCGATGATGGAGCCGCCGGGTGGCACGGCGCTGGTCGAAGAATCGATCGCCGAAGCGCTCGATTTCCGCCGCGCGATGCGCAAGGTGGATGAGGAATGGGGCGCCGACTGGTGGTTCAAGGTGTGGGGCCCCGACGCGTTGACCGACGAGGGCATTCCCGATCGCGAAGCCTGGATGCTCGCCGATGCGGAGCGCTGGCATGGCTTCGGCAAGCTGGCGCCGGGCTTCAACATGCTCGACCCGATCAAGGCCACGGTGATCACGCCGGGGCTCGATGTCGACGGCGATTTCTCGGATGAATTCGGCATCCCGGCGGCGATTGTCACCAAGTATCTGTCCGAGCACGGCGTGATTGTCGAGAAGACCGGGCTCTACTCGTTTTTCATCATGTTCACCATCGGCATCACCAAGGGCCGCTGGAACACCATGGTCGCCGCCTTGCAGCAATTCAAGGATGACTACGACCAAAACCAGCCGCTGTGGCGGGTGCTGCCCGAGTTCATCGCCAAGCACGCGCGCTACGAAAAAATCGGCCTCAGGGATTTGTGCGATCAGATCCACGGCATCTACAAAGCCAACGACATCGCGCGGCTGACGACGGAAATGTATCTCTCCGACATGGTGCCGGCGATGAAACCGGCCGACGCCTTCGCCAAAATGGCGCACCGCGAAATCGACCGCGTGCCCATCGACGAACTCGAAGGCCGTGTCACCGCCGTGCTGCTGACGCCCTATCCGCCGGGCATTCCGCTGCTGATTCCGGGCGAGCGCTTCAACGCCACGATTGCGCGCTACCTGCAATTCGCACGCGAATTCAACGACCGCTTCCCCGGCTTCGAGACCGACATCCACGGTCTCGTCAAGGAAAATGGCGACGGCAAGTTGCGTTACTACGTGGATTGCGTGCGGCAAGCTTAGGATGGACAAACCCGACGCTTCGCATAAAGATCACCTGCTGACGCGACGGTCCAGCTACGCGCACTGGATGAAGGAGCAAGTGCGCTGGTCCGATACGGACATGGTCGGGCATGTGAATAATGTTGCCTTCGCCGTGTTTTGTGAAACTGGGCGGACCCACCTCATGCGCCCCGTCTTTTCCGGAGATTCCAATCCTCGCGCGATGGTTTTGCTGGCCCGCATCACGGTCAACTTTCTTGGCGAATTGCATTGGCCGGCCATTGTTGAGATCGGAACGGGCGTACTCGCGGTCGGCCGAAGCTCATTGCACATTGGACAGGGTTTGTTCGATGGCGAACGTTGCGTCGGCAGCGCCGAGTCGGTCATGGTGATGATTGACGAAGCGACCCGCAAATCGGCGGAATTACCCGCATGGGTGCGGACATACCTTTCAAATTTCAGTATTGTTGAGGCATCCTGATCTGAAGTTGTGTTCCCTGAGCCGTCAGGTTGGTACCAGGACATCAAGAGGGCCGCAAATCCCATGAACAAAGAAATTCTTATCTATGGGGCCAACGGCTACACCGCCGAACTCATCATCCAACGTGCGTTTGATGAAGGGGCCAAACCCATTGTCGCGGGTCGCTCTCAGGAAAAGATAGCGCCGATCGCCAAGCGTCACAGCCTGCCTATGCGGGCGTTCGCGCTTGATGACCCGAATGTCGTGGCGCAAAAACTTGCGGGTGTCGCCGTTGTTCTCAACTGTGCCGGTCCATTTTCACGAACTGCCAAAGCAATGGCTGAAGGCTGCATCAAGTCCGGCGTTCATTACCTCGACATCACCGGGGAAATTGAAGTCTTTGAAGCCCTTGCCCTGCTGGGGGCAAAAGCCGAAGCAGCGGGCGTGATGCTCATGCCCGGCAGCGGCTTTGATGTGGTGCCCAGTGATTGCCTGGCGGCACATCTGAAACGCCGACTGCCGGATGCGACCGCGTTGACGCTCGCGATTCAGGCGATTGGTCAACCTTCCCGGGGTACCGCCACAACCGTCGTGGAAAACCTGCATCGTGGCGGCGCCATCCGCCGAGGCGGCAAGTTGACGCCTGTGCCATCGGCCTGGGCGACGCGCGACATTGATTTCGGCAGCGGGCCAGTCACCACCATCTCCATCCCTTGGGGAGATGTGGCCACCGCCTGGGTCTCCACGCGCATTCCCGACATCCAGGTCTTCATGGCCGCGCCCACCCCGTTGCGGGTGATGGCAAAAGTGTCCCGCTATTTCGGCTGGATCATGGGTTCCAATTTCGTCCAAGGTTTTCTCAAGAAGAAAATCGATGCCGGGCCGGCCGGCCCCAGCGCTGAGCAGCGCCTGCGTGGCACCGCTCATGTGTGGGGTGAGGTAACAAATGCGGCGGCCCAAACGGCCACGGCACGTCTGGACACGATTGAAGGCTATGCACTCACCGCATTGACCGCGTGGGACATCGCCAAGCGAACGGCCAATGGTGAAGCGCAGCCCGGCTTTCGCACGCCATCCATGGTGTTTGGGGCGGATTACATCCTGAACTTTGCCGGTACCACTCGCACTGATTTGTGAAGTCGGAAGCGGCTCTCACTCAAGTTCGCTCGCCGGCCGGCCGAGTTGGGCGTCGGATTTCTCCACCCTCATTCGTAGCTGATCACACGGCGCAACAAACCGTTACATCAGCACGGTCAGCGGCTTGAGTAACCAGGCGTTATTGGAGTCATGGCCGCCATATCGGCAACGCCGCAAACTCAGGAGACTCAAAATGTTCAAGAAGATTGCTGTTGTAGTACTGATTTCAGGTGTCACGATTGCTTCATTTGCACAAACCGGTGCCGGTGCCCCTACGACGCTTCCTGCCAAGACTGCTGCTCCGGTTGCTGCGTCCGCCACCCCGGCGGTGACCGAACAAAAGGCAGAAACGCCGAAGCCGGCGAAGCATGCAAAGCATCATCATCACAAGAAGGCAGCTGCCAATGCGGATACCCGGGCTGCCCCGGTCAAGTAGTTCGGCCCGGTATCCTGTGAAAGAGCCCGCTGATTCCAAACCGGCGGGCTTTTTCGCGTAGCGTGGTGCTTGCGGGAAGATCAAGCACGCCGTGATCGGAGTTGTAAGGCAGGCGGTCGCCAAACTCGGACCCCTCGGCATCCGCTCGAATACGATCGGCGCCGGCGGCGTCATGACGCCGGTCATGGCCTCGGCCTTCGGCGTCCCCAAGGAGAAATCGGACGAGTCGGGCGCCTCCGAGACATCGCCGAAGCTGCGGCATTTCTCGCGAGCGATGCTTCGGAATTCATGACGGGGGTCATCCTGCCGGTCAATGGCGGCTCCACGGCCGTGACGTTGGGATCGTTCTGTGTCGACGCTGCTCAGGCGACCAAGGAGTTCCTCGCTGGGTAAAAATCTTCGACCGGCAGGCAAGAACGCACTGCGCGCAGTTTTGTATCGGTCTTGGCAATCTCGCGAATGGCGATTGAACCATTGTGCAACGCGCAGGTGAAGCGGTAGCCTCGTGAGACCGATCCGCGCTGCTTAGCGACGGGTGCTGACTTGGCTCTTCTCGGCCCAAGGGGGACGGTCAAAGCGATTGCATCGAATGTCTGCTGTTCGGCCTAAGCTGTCATTTACCGGATCGTCTCAGTAGTTCGCCGATGTCCGCTTTGCGGATTCATAGCCTAATGCGTACTATCGGCCAAAATGGAAGTTCGAGGTTACCATTCCATTTAGCTAATGACACGATGCAGAAATGAAAACCTTTGGCTGATTCAAGTCTGAAGTGCAACAGCGTTTTGATGCCAGTATAGCTGCGTCAAGTTAGACACTATTGGGAATTCAACCCCTAGGTTGATCAAGAACTGGTCGTATTGCATACTCGCCTATGCGCATGTCCAAGTTGAGGTCTCTTTTCCTGCCCCACATCGGTAAATTGGTGTGGCTGACGCTGCTGCTGGCCATAGCCGTCTGCCTGGTCTGGGTTGTGTTCGATGAATACCAATCGTCGCGACGTCAGGCTCGCTATCTGGCCGAATTTGCCCAAAGCCTAACGTTTCATCTCGAACCCGGGCCGAGCCCGTCGATCCGCTTCCCGAACTACGGTCCCTTCGATGAACGGCTTGGTTACAGCCACCTCCCGACGTTTCTGGAACGCCTATCCGCGAAGGGATACTCCGTAGCAGAGCAGGCGCGCCTTTCGCCCCGCATGATGAAGCTGTCGGACGTCGGCCTATTCCCGATTTACCACGAGAAAGACCAAGCCGGCCTCGACCTGCTCGACTGCAACGGTCGCCCGTTCTATTCGATGCGCTATCCCGAGCGGCTCTATCGCCACTTCGAATCCATCCCGCCGCTGCTGGTGAGTTCGCTAGTGTTCATCGAGGACCACGAACTGCTCGATGCAGCGCACCCTACGCGCAATCCGGCCATCGGCTGGACGCGCTTCGCCAAGGCCGTGCTTGATCAGGCGCGTCACGTGGTGGATCCCGACAATGAGACCCCCGGCGGCAGTACGCTTGCCACCCAGACCGAGAAGTATCGGCACTCCCCGGAGGGACGGACCGCCTCGGCCGGTGATAAACTGCGACAGATGGCTTCGGCGTCGCTGCGCGCCTACCTTGACGGCGAAAACACGCTGCCGGCGCGTCGCCAGATCGTCCTAAGCTACGTCAATACGGTTCCGCTCGCGGCCAAGGCCGGCCATGGCGAGATCAACGGTCTGGGCGACGGACTGTGGGTTTGGTACGGGCGCGATTTCGCGGAGGCGAACGCGCTGCTGCAGGCTCCGAACCCCGCGCCAGGCGACCGCACGGTTGCGCTCGGGCACCGTGCGGAGGTTTTCAAGCAGGCACTTTCCTTGATGGTCGCGCAGCGCCGCCCGGGTTACTACCTTGGCGAAGGTCAGCGCGAACTGTACCAGTTGACTGATAGCTACCTCCGGCTGCTCGGCGCAGCCGGCGTCATCCCGTCCGCGCTGCGCGATGCGGCGTTGGCAGTGAAACTCACGCTGCACGCGGCCAGCAACGGGCAGCGACCGGTGTCGTTCGCAAGCCGCAAGGCCGCAAACGCGATGCGAATCCACCTGGCCGACCTGCTGGGGACGCCGCGACTGTATGACATCGATCGCCTTGATGTCATGGCCGGCACCACCCTCAACAGCCAGCTCCAGCGTTCGGTCACTGAGGTACTGCGCAAGCTCGGCGATCCAGCGGCCGCCAAAGCGCAGGGACTGTATGGTTTCCGAATGCTGAGCCCGGGCGACGACCCGAGCAGGCTTGCCTTCAGCTTCACCTTGTTCGAGCGGGGCGAGCATGCCAACCTGCTGCGCGTTCAGGCCGACAATCTCGACCAACCCTTCGACATCAACGAAGGCTCCAAGCTCAACCTTGGCTCGACCGCCAAGCTGCGCACCCTGATCAGCTATCTGGAGATCGTTGCCGAGCTCCATCACCGCTACGCAGGCATGAGCGCAAAGGAACTCGCCGCCGTTCCCGCCGACCCCAAAGACGCGCTGACCCGCTGGGCGCTCGACTACCTCGGCACGGCTCAGGACCGGAGACTGCCGGCGATGCTGGAAGGGGCCATGGAACGGCGCTATTCAGGCAATCCGGGCGAAGCTTTCTTCACCGGCGGTGGCATGCAACGCTTCGAGAACTTCGATCGCCAGGAAAACTACCAGAATTATTCGGTCCGGAAGGCTTTCCAGAAGTCGGTAAATCTGGTGTTTGTGCGGCTGATGCGCGACATCGTCCGGCACTACATCTACCGGGCACCCGGCGCGACTGCGCAACTTTTGGAAAATGCCGACGATCCGCGTCGCCGCGAATACCTGTCCCGCTTTGCCGACAAGGAAGGACGGGCATTCATTTACCGCTTCTACAAAAAATACCAGGGCAAGACGGCGCTGCAAATGCAGGAGATCCTGCTGCAGAGCGTCAATCCGGTACCGCGGCGATTGGCCACGGTGTTCCGCTCGATCGAGCCGCAAGCAACGCCGAATCAATTCAATGCCTTCCTGCGCCAGCAGCTGTCGGGAGCCAACCTCTCTGAATCCGAGTTGCAGAATCTGTACGCGAAACTTGGGCCGGAAAAATTCTCGCTCGCCGACCGAGGCTACATCGCCGGCGTGCATCCCCTGGAGCTTTGGCTCGTCGGCTTTCTGCGCCACAATCCGGGCGCGACACGTACGCAGATCATCCAAGCGAGTGAAACCGAGCGCCAGGCGGTCTATGCGTGGCTGTTCAAGACACGCCACAAGAATGCGCAGGATAATCGCATCCAAAGTCTGCTGGAACTGGAGGCCTTTCTCGAGATCGCCCGCGACTGGCGACGCTTGGGTTACCCGTTCGAAGCCTTGACTCCGTCCTACGCGAGCGCCATCGGCGCATCCGGGGACCGGCCGGTGGCGCTCGCTGAACTGGTCGGAATCATCCTTAACAACGGCGTGCGGCTGCCGATCGAAAAGCTTGAGACGCTGCGCTTCGCGGCGGCGACGCCGTATGAGACCCGCCTCAAATACCAGCCGGCCAAACCGGAGCGGCTGCTACCCGCGGAGATCGCCGAGGTGGTCCACCGCGCCCTGGTTGATGTGGTCGAAGGCGGCACTGCGACACGGATTGCCGGAGGACTGGTGATGAAGGACGGCACGCCGCTTGAGGTCGGCGGAAAAACCGGCACCGGCGACCATCGCTACGCGGTATACGGACACAGGGGGCAGACCATCGCGTCTCGGGTGATCAACCGCTCGGCCACTTTCGTGTTCTTCATTGGCGATCGCTATTTCGGGACGATAACCGCTTACGTCCATGAGCCTTATGCGGCACGCTACAAGTTCACCAGCGCGATGTCGGTGCAGCTGCTCAAATCTCTGGCGTCGGCGCTCACGCCGCTTTTCGAAAGGGATGCGGTGGAAAAACTCATGGCCTGCCGGCCGGATCGCATCGCATCGCAAAGATTACCTCCGTTCGCAGCGTTCAGTAATTGATGCTGTGCCAAAATAACGAGACGGGCTTGCCCGTAATTTTCTTGCCGAGCATTTGTGGTGCGCGCCCAAGATTGTTGGAGATCTCAGAGGCAGAGTCCCTAAAATACTTGGCCGAGTTTGGTTAGGACCCTTGTCGAACGATGGGCGGCCGCTCTAGAGAAAAGCGATCGGCCGGTTTGGATCGATTGTGACGATTCAGGAATTTTGAAAGCGGACGTTGCCAACGGCTATATAAACCTTTCCCCAAGGTTGCCACCGTCCGCTCAGGCCGAGGAACAGCCGGTCGCGGATGCCACACGACCGTCCGGCTTGCGCCGTTTCCAGACATTCCAGCACATCGAAAAACTGACCGAGCCGAGCGAATTTCTGGGAACAATTGAGCCAAATTGGCCCGCTTCCCTGGCGACTCCTTGCTTCAAGAATGAGCTTCTCCTGAAAGTCAGAAATTCAGGAAAGCAACGGTGGCCAGCACCACGCCAATGGTTGCTGTACCGTAGGCGGCAACGTACAACCAGCGCTTGCGCGTCAGCAGCGTGATCGCGGCCAGCGAGATGGCGATCTGCACCGCGGTCATGGACTGCGCCCAGCGATGATGCAGATGCATGGCTTCGTCGCTCTTGTGGTCGAATTCCTTGGCCTCTTGTTCGTGTTCTTCGGCTGCTTTCTTGATCGCTTCTTTTTCCGACTTGTAGCGCGCCGCTTCCTGAAGGTAAGTGTCTTTCCTGTTCCCAACGTTCATTACTGCGGCAAGCTCGGCGAGACTTTGCTTGTTGCTCTTGGCCTGGTAGTAGTTCCACTGATCGGAGGCTTCGGCCTTCTTGATCGCGGCGTTGTTCTTTTGCAGCAGGGCATCGTTCTGCGTGGCGCCGCCCTGAAAGCTGAACAAGGCACCGACGGTAGACAGGATCGCGGTCATGACCGCGATCTGCGAGGCGAAGTTATCTTCGCCTCCGTGAGCTGCGTGTTCGACGGCGTGGTCATGCGGGCCATGGACGTGAAAATCTTCGGACATGATCAGGACTCCGGTGGACGTTCGTAGGTGACAAAAGCGTAGGTGAGGCCATCGGCACTGCGATGGCCTTCGCGAAATGCTGTTCGCCATTGATTGCGATCGAACTCCGGGAAACGGACGTCGCCGTCGAAATCGGCGTCGAGTTCGGTCAGCTGCAAACGATCTGCGCGCGGCAAGGTCAGTTGGTAGATTTCCGCGCCGCCGATGACAAAAACTTCGGCCGCATCCTGTGCTGCCGCCAATGCTGCGTCGACGGATTGAACGACGACAGCACCTTCGGCGCGATAGTCTTTGTCGCGGGTGATCACGATATTGCTTCGCCCCGGCAACGGCCGGCCCAGGGACTCCCAGGTCTTGCGGCCCATCACGATTGGATGCCCCATGGTCAGCGCCTTGAAACGTTTGAGATCGCCCGACAGCCGCCAGGGCAAAGCATTGTCCTTGCCGATAACGCCGTTGCGAGCCACTGCGGCGATCAAGGTCAGACGCGGGACAGACATCAAATAATCAAACCGCGACCGACGCCGCGATGTGGGGCTGCGGATCGTAGCCTTCGAGCGTGAAATCCTCGAAGCGAAATGCAAACAGGTCTTTCACTGCCGGGTTCAATCGCATCGTTGGCAAGCTGCCCGGTGTGCGGGTGAGTTGCAGCCGCGCCTGTTCCAGATGATTCGAGTAAAGGTGGCAATCGCCGCCGGTCCAGACAAAGTCGCCGAGCTGAAGATCGAGAACCTGGGCGATCATCATCGTCAGCAGCGCATAAGAGGCAATGTTGAACGGCACGCCGAGAAAGATGTCGGCGCTGCGCTGATAGAGTTGGCACGAAAGTTTGCCGCCTGCAACGTAGAACTGGAACAAGGCATGGCAGGGTGGCAGCTTCATCTTCGGTACGTCGGACGGATTCCATGCCGACACCATATGGCGGCGCGAATCCGGATTGTTCTTCAGGCTGTCGAGCAGCTCAGCGATCTGATCGATCTGGCGTCCATCGGGCGACTGCCAGCGGCGCCACTGCGCGCCATAGACCGGGCCCAGCTCACCGTTCGCGTCGGCCCATTCGTCCCAGATGCGAACGCCGTTTTCCTTGAGATAACGGATGTTGGTGTCGCCGCTCAGCAGCCACAGCAGTTCGTGAATAATGGACTTGGTATGCAGCTTCTTGGTGGTCAGCAGCGGAAACCCGGTGGCCAGATCGAAGCGCATCTGCCAGCCGAATACCGAGCGCGTGCCGGTGCCGGTGCGATCACTCTTGTCATTGCCATGGTCAAGCACATGGCGCATCAAATCGAGGTACTGCTTCATGGAGCGTTTTGGCGGGCCGTATAATCTGCGCGGAATTCTATAGGATTTGCCATGCCTCTCGCCAAACTGCACTGCCACGACCCTCTGCCGTCGACGAAATTGCCGGACCTTGACCACACCCTGTTGGTCCTGCCCGCCGCCAAAGAACTGCCTGCCGACATGCCCGCGCGGGAGCAATGGCTGGCGGTGCTCCGCCGCCGCGACATGAAACCGGGCGATCTTGGCAAGACCCCCCTGGCGCTCGATCGGCCTGACGGTCAGCGCGTGGCCTGCGTCATGGTCGACGCCGCGCGGCCGCGCTTTGAAAGGTTAACGGTGTTGCGCAAGGCCGTGATGCTGCTACTCGATGAAGCGCCGAAGGAACTGGCTATCTGCGTCGCAGCCAACGACCCGGATCTCGCACTCGATGCGGTGTATGTCGCCCTGGTCAATGGCGCCACACTGCCGACGCGCAAGAAGAAGCCGACCAAGCCGCTGGCGAAACTCCATTTCTATGGCGACGTGGCGATGGAAAGCTTCGCACCCGCGCAGGCGCTGGCCAGCGCGAATACGCTGACGCGTGAACTCACCGCCACCGCGCCCAACGAACTCACGCCGCTGGAATACCGCAAGCGCATCCGCGCACTGAGCAAGCGACAAGACTGGAATCTCACCGAATACGACTACAAGCGGCTGAAAAAAATGGGCGCTGGCGCGTTCTGTGCTGTCGCACAGGGCTCAAGCAGCAAGGGTGACGGCGACGATGCGGCCATCGTTCATCTTGTCTATCGTCCCAAGGGCGCGAAGCGGCACGTGGCGCTGGTTGGCAAGGGCATTTGCTTTGATACCGGCGGTCACAACCTGAAGCCGGCAAAGTACATGGCCGGCATGCACGAAGACATGAACGGCTCGGCGGTGGTGCTGGGCATGTTGCAGGCGATCAGCGAACTCGGGCTGCCGATCGCGGTCGATGCCTGGCTGGCCATCGCCCACAATCATCTGTCGCCGCATGCTTACAAGCAGAACGATATCGTCACCGCATTGAACGGCACCACCATCGAGATCGTGCACACCGATGCCGAAGGCCGCATGGTGCTGGCCGACGCGCTGACCCTGGCGGCGCGTGGCAAGCCGGATCTGATCGTGGATTTTGCCACCCTCACCGGCAGCATGCACGCTGCGTTGGGCAACCGCTATTCCGGCGTATTCGCCAGCGACGACGCACTGGCGGCACAAGCGGTGGCGGCGGGACGAAGCAGCGGCGAGCGGGTCTGCGTGTTTCCCATGGATGCCGATTACGAGCCGGACCTTGAGTCCAAGGTCGCCGACATCAAGCAGTGCACGCTCGAGGGCGAAGCCGACCACATTCTGGCCGCGCGTTTTCTGCAACGCTTCGGCGGCGATCGTCCATGGCTGCATGTCGATCTTTCCGCTTCCAGTTGCAAGGGCGGACTCGGCGCCAACGCCAGCGATCTCACCGGCTTCGGCGTCGGCTGGGGCCTGCATCTGCTGCGCGCCTGGATGGCTTAAGCCATGCGGGGGCGCATCCAGCGCAGACCGGGTCACGCCTTCGGGATCGCGCCAGGCTTTGATGCCGACACGCATGATTGTCAGACGAAAGTGGCCATCTACTTCAACCGCACGGCGCGATAGCCACCCTTGCGGGCGTAGGCGAGGATACGTTCATCCTCGGTCAGCAGCGTCGCGCCATGGTGGATGGCCGTCGCCACGATGAGCCGGTCCGCCGGGTCGCCGTGGAAGCCCGGCAGCGCACAGCTTGCCGCCGCGATGTCGATCTCCAGCGGCGCCACGGTCACGCCTGTAGCACGTACCGATGCCTTGAGCCATTCAAGACAAATCGCATTGAACCTGAGCCGTCCTTTCGCCTCCAGCATCGCCACTTCCCAAAGGGAAATCGCCGCAAGCAAAAGCTGGCCTTGCTGGGCTGCTTCATCCATACGGGTAATCGTTTTGCGCCGGAAACGGGAAGTCTCGCCAAAAGCGGCCCAGACCCAGGCATGGGTATCCAGCAGCAAGGACTCAGATGCAGTACTCACCAATTAGCGCGCGGCGTCCCACTCGACTACCGGGCCGGAAACGATGTCGCCGACTACCTCGCCGCTACCGCGCATGCAACCGAAGATCGAGGTTTCTGGCTCCATCGGCACGACGCGGGCCACCGCCTTGCCGTGTTTTGTGACCACCAGCGAACGACGTGTCAGCGCCACCTCGTCCATCAGCTTGAGACAGCGCGCCTTGAATTCAGCAGCGGAGATTGTGGCAACACTGGGTTTCATCGTTGCTCCATGGTCACATTTTATGGTCACACTATACCATCTGGACCGGATGAGGACAATCGTCGTGCGGCGTGCTACCAATTGCCGATGTCGGCGACCTCGCTCTCCCCGCCCGGCTCGCTTTCGCTTTAAAGGGGTCCCTTTGATTCCTATCGCCAGTTAATCCACGAGTTTGTCAATGAGTTTGACTGAACATTTCCCGACCGGCAAAGCTTGCCCCGTTATATCGGGCATTGGGGCGATGTTAGTTACGGCATCCCAGGGTTCCTTCGTGTAACGGCGCTTCAATAGCTCGATATCCCGTTGTGATTGATCCACCAGCCCCACTTCAGATTCAAAAACATGTGCGGCGAAAGATTGTTCCCCGGATGTTTCGCCCCACCAAAGGAAGGCGCCGCCGCGCCAAGTTGTAATAACACTGGTTGGCGTCGATCCCTTGGTCGTCTTCACCCAGTAGGAGCCGAGATAGGTGATCCGGCCGGCTTCGACTTTCACGGTCTGGTCGAGTTTCGATTGAGGAGAACATCCGTCCCGCACTGTTGAGGTATAGGCAATTTGACTGGTAATTCGGTACGTTCCGGCGCGAAGATGCCTGAATCTGATCGATCCGCCACCGTCGCGAACATCAGCAAAATCTGGCTGCCCAGCGACTGTGAACCAGACCTCAGGGTTTGGATCATTGTTGTCGTCCGGCTTTAGAATTAATCGAAACTGCAGCGTCGGCGCGTTACCCGCAATCCCCATGGACAGGGCCACAGCCCCCATGTTGTTTTGCGTAGTCAAGTTCTGGGTCAAGTCCTCAGCACAGCCACAAACGAGCATCGACGCCAGAATAATCAGCCGCCGAATGGCGTTGCTCCCCGGAGCTTCCCTGGAATTGACCTTGTGGCGATCCCGCCTCGTCATAACACGGTGGCCGTCGGGGCTGATATCGAGCGATGAGTCATTGACAGGCCGCATAACAGGCACTATTCCGTGAGGGCTACCGCTTAACCGGTGCATCATTCTCGGTGACGATTTTTTTGAGGAAACTCCTCACCTTGCCGCGTAGCTCTGTCGGCCAGCCCGTGGTTCTTCCGACCAGCGAACAGACGGATTCCTCGTGCCAACCTTGATAATCGCGTCCGTCTTCACGCACGGAATTGCTGGCCTCGCTGTACCAGCTAACCGATGCCCGGGAATAGCTTGGTTCGTCCCAGACGCTCGCCCGTCCGTGTTTGAGCGCGATGATGCGACCATCATCACTGATCAGACAGACGTAGCTCTCGTCCAAGTCGTCCGCCGGGAGAGCAACGGTGGGATTGACACGCGGTAGCGACCCCATCAAATCGCCTGCCGTCAAAGACCTAATTGCGGTAACCACAGACGGGATGTTGCCGGTTTGCAGGAATAAGGGGATCATTACGGCACCTTGCTTGGAAAAGGTAAAGCCCAGCAGCATGACGTTCGCTGCCGATGCGTCGCTGGTTTCGGCTGACGTTTTGAGTTCAGCCATGGCCGCGTGCAGGGTGCGTACCCGATCTTTCACATGGGCTCGTTCCAGAAACGCCGTCGCCTGATTCCTATCTGCTTCCGGCAAACTGTTCAGAGCGCCCCAGGTATCCGCCTTCCATTCTTCGGCGGGCGGGTTTTCGTTCACACCCTTCCAGGCGTTCTCTTCTTGCGACCACCACAGCACGCGACCATCGCTGCCGACAGCGACGAGCAAGTCCAGATTCAAATACTCCAGAGAGTCCGTGCCGGACGCATAGGGTGGAAGCAGCGGAATGATCTGGGTCGCATCCGAAGTGACCGCAATGTCCCGGAACGCCTTGAAATCGACGGGTGAAAAGAACATCGGCGCTGCTACGGAGATTTTTTCATGCAAGCGCGTCGACACCAGCAGCATCCCGCTACCGACGCCGAGGCTAGCTGCATCGGTCGCGGTCTTGGCCCGGCTGAGTATCTCGGCGAGCGGTTTGTTTGCGTCCGCGGGTTGTTTGCCGGGAATCCGCGCCAGAAAGTCGATGGTGCGAGTTCTCGTCTCCCTGGGCCAATCGGCCTTGCCGGAAATCCCGCAGGGCCCTTTCACCTGCTCAAAGGGAGTCTTGGTGTCTTCACGCAGCGCAGCAACCATCGCATCCCGTCGATTCTTGAAAATCGTGAGTTGGTAGGGAGCAGGCTTTTCGTTGTCGTTCGGAAAAACCGTGATGTTTCGACCGTCCGGGGTAATGATGCACAACCGCTGTAGCGTATCTCCTGTTCCCCTTACGCCCATCCCTACCGGAGGTATTCCTAACATCACCAGAGGAAAAATAGTGGGCAAAATAAAGATCCCGCGCATGGATTCCGATTTCAACACTTGTTGAAGCGAAGGCAGATCCCTCCCGCGCATAAAAATCGGAGGTGTCACAATGGAGGTCACAATGTCTTCTGAGTCGAATTTGGCTGAAGTGCTCATGTCGCCCCAGGAATGTCCGCTCGACTCCCTTGACTGAACCATCACCAGCACTTCATCGTTGCTCGACCGCAGGTCTTCCGGCAGATAGGGCGCAATGTCCGGTAAGGGCTTTGACCCCGATATCGGAATGGGAAGAGCAACGCACCCGGAAAGCAGCGTCCCCAGAATTGCAGCCATGACGACTCTGGCGACCCGCACACCGCCATTCCGTGACCAGCGGCTTAGCCGGTAGGTCGTCGATGAAAATGAATGCTTCGAATCGGACAGAGCGTTTGTCACAATGAAAAGCCCAGAATAAAGTCAATGTGGCCAGCGTCGAATCAAATTTCGCAGTCGTGGTTACATACCATGACTTCCACGATAGCACGGACAAGTCCCCTTGGCACCTACCGAGCGACGGGTTCGATCCACTTGACGAGTGTATATCTACGCTATACACTTATTTTGATGATCAAGTCGTTCCGGCACAAGGGCCTCGAAGCATTCTTCAGGAGCGGAAGCAGGGCGGGGATGCAAGCGGTGTATGCCAAACGGCTGAGCTTGCAATTGGCCAAGCTCGACACGGCGAAGGCGCCCGTTGACATGGAGCTGCCGGGCTGGAAGCTGCATCGCCTCGCTGGCAATCTGAAGAACCACTGGGCAGTTTGGATCGACAAGAACTGGCGGATGACTTTCAGGTTCAACGGCGGGAATGCAGTGCTGGTGGATTACCGGAATTGCCATTGACCAAGAGGACATCATGACGATAATGCACAACCCGCCGCACCCTGGCGACGTCCTGCGCGACGGCGTCTTCGCCGATAGCGGCATCACTGTGACCGAGTTCGCCCAGCGTCTCGGTGTCACGCGTGTGGCCCTTTCGCGCGTGCTGAACGGCAAGGCCGGCATCAGCGCCGATATGGCCGTGAGACTTGCCGCCGGACTTGGCGGCAGCGCAGAATCTTGGTTGCACATGCAGGCGAATTACGATCTTTCGCGGGCCGAGAAAGTGTTGAAGCGAGAGATCGCCAAGATTCAGCAGCTCAAGCTCGCCGCATAGGGTAAAGACTGTGGGCTTGTTTTCGAGTAAGGGAAATCATCCGCTGGCTGACGCGAAGGAAGCGCGCGCGGCGCTCTCTCCCCTTGCCTCCGCCCAGCCCCTTGATGCGGTCGAGGATGTCTCGGCCTGGCTGGAATCCTTGCCCGGGGCCGACGGGCTGAAGCTGGAACAGCGTGTCGAGATTGCACTGCTGCTTGATGAAACCGGGGTCACGCATGCCCGCCGTCTGGCCCGTGATTACCTGATGGCACCGCGTCTTGCCAGGGCCAAGGGATTGCGTCTGTGGCAGTCCGCGCATGGCTATTGGCAAAAGCTGACGCTGGCCTATGCGGACTGCCTGGCGCGCCTTGTCGACACCCCGAAAGCGCTGTCACCGGCTCGCCTCGCGCTGCTCAATGCCCGTCTGATGCACGCTTATGGTGTTCGCCTCAAATGGGAGCAGTTCCGCTATGGGCCCATCGATGCCTCACTGTGGACCGATGCCGGGCGCGTGTACTTGCAGGCGACAGCCGGCAACAAACTCACCGGCAACAAGGTCCGCCTATATGTCAATGCGCCTGACGACACCAGCGCCGAACTGGAATATCTGAAACTTCTGGTTTTCCAAGCTTCTTCGATGGACAAGTTGCTGCCGCTGGAAATCGAGTTGGCGGAACGGTTGATCGCCTGGTTTCTGCCCCATTTTGTGCTGACCGCCCAGGTTCGCCCGGAAAATATTTACTGGGTTGATGCGGCGAAAATGTTGCCGCCGACACGACTGGCGAAGCTGCCGGAGATCGCTTCTTCGCTGCGTTTCTTCAGCACCGCTGAAGCCCTGGCGGCGGTGGACGAAATGAAGGCCCGCATTGATCGCAGCGGTGAAGTTCCGTCCGATCTGCCGCTGGGCGGCCAGTATCCGGTGGCCACGGTGGCTGCGGTGTTTGAACACCTTGCCGCTTGCTGGGCGCCCAAGCCGCCGATGCGCAACGCTGATCGGCATCAGACCAAGTCGATGCTGGCAGTGATTCACGACCTGGATGAAATTCGCGCATGGCTGTTGGGTGGCGCCGGCAGCCAGGAAGGTGAAACCTGGATCGCCGAGAACATCAGCCGCGGCGGCATGGCGGCGCGGATGCCGCTTGGCAGCAACGACTGGATCCAGGTTGGCGCCCTCATTGGCATGCGCCCCGAACGCAGCGATCAATGGCTGGTCGGCGTCGTGCGCCGTTTTACCAAGGAAACCGCAAGCCAGGGCATGGTCGGCATCACGACTATTGGCAAATCGCCGCGCAGCGTTGAAATTTTGTCCAGCGGCATCAAGAGCCAAGCGATATTGCTTGATACACCACTGCGTCAGGGTGAAATGATGACGATGGTGTTACCCGACCGGGCGTGGGACGATTCCATGCCGGTGACGCTGACGCTGGACAATCTGTCCGCACGATTGCTGCCGTTCGGCATCGGCTATCAGGGCGCCGACTTCGTGGTGGGCCGATACCGGGTGGATAGCCTCGGCTAGCGGGGTTTAATCGCCGACTTGGGCCGGAAAGCCTTGACCACGGCCTCGTTGGTTTCAATGTAGGGCCCACCGATCAGATCGATGCAGTAGGGCACGGCGGCGAAAATGCCCGGCGTCACCGGTGTGCCTTCCGCATCCTTGACACCTTCCAGCGTTTCCTTGATCGCCTTGGGCTGCCCCGGCAGATTGAGGATCAGGCTCTTGCCGCGGATCGCGCCGACCTGACGCGAGAGGATGGCGGTGGGAACAAAGCGCAGCGATATCTGTCGCATTTGTTCCCCGAAACCGGGCATGACCTTGTGCGCCACCGCGAGCGTGGCTTCCGGCGTAACGTCGCGCAACGCCGGGCCGGTGCCGCCGGTAGTCAGCACCAGTTGGCAGCCGGCGGTATCACACAGTTCGATCAGTGTTTGTTCGATCAGCGCCTGCTCGTCGGGGATCAGCCGTGTCTCCGTGCGCCATGGTGAAACCAGCGCGGTGGCGAACCATTCCTTCAGCGCGGGAATGCCCTTGTCCTCGTAGACGCCGGTGGATGCGCGGTCGGAGATGGAGACGAGGCC
>JAYUGL010000299.1:0-22309 GCA_043738385.1 Sterolibacteriaceae bacterium | reverse complement strand
CGATGATGTTCGACTTTTCCACCGCGCCCACGGCAAAGCCGGCGAGGTCATATTCGCCGTCCGGATACATGCTCGGCATTTCGGCGGTTTCGCCGCCGATCAGCGCGCAACCGGCCAGTTCGCAACCCCTGGCGATGCCCTCGATCACCGTCGCGGCGGTGTCGACATCCAGCCGTCCGCAAGCAAAGTAGTCGAGAAAGAACAGGGGCTCGGCGCCTTGCACCAGGATGTCATTGACGCTCATGGCGACCAGATCCTGACCCACGGTGTCGTGCTTGTTCAACTGGAAGGCGAGCTTGAGCTTGGTGCCCACGCCGTCGGTGCCGGAGACCAGCACCGGCTCTTGGTATTTTTTTGAAATCTCGAACAAGGCGCCGAATCCGCCGATGCCGGCCAGCACTTCGGGACGCATGGTGCGGCGCGCAGCGGGCTTGATGCGATCAACCAGGGCATCGCCGGCATCGATATCGACACCGGCATCGCGGTAAGTCAGGGGTTTGCTCAAGTTGAGTTCCTGTTGAGGGCGGGCTAAAGTGACGCACTTTGCGGCCGGCATGGCCGCGCGGGAGTGCTCGAATTTTACCGGAAATGTCAGCCAATCGACTTGAAACCGCCATCTGGGCCGGCCTTGGACTCGCCATTCTGTGGCTGTTCTACTTGCTGGGGCCGATACTTGCGCCCTTCGTGCTGGCGGCCATCCTGGCCTATATCTGCAATCCATTGGTAGACCGGCTGGGCCGCCACATGCCGCGTGTGGTCGCCGTGTTGCTGGTGATGTTGCTGCTGACCGGCGCCCTGCTGTTGATGGGGCTGCTGCTGCTGCCATTGCTGCGCGATGAGGCGATGCAGATCATGGATCGTCTGCCCGTCCTGACCAGCTTGGTCAACCAGCAATGGATACCCTGGCTGGAACAGCATCTGCATATCCGATTGAAAGTCCAGATTTCGCCGGACGAAATCAAGCGGCTGATCACCACCAACTGGACCAACGTGCAGGCAGTGGTCGAGAAGATCCTCAGCTCGGCGGCGGTCGGCAGCCGTATCGTGTTGCAGATTCTGGCGGCGCTGCTGCTGACGCCGGTGGCGATGTTCTACCTTCTGCGCGACTGGAACAGGCTGCTTGAGAGCGCCGAGAATGCCATCCCGCGGCGCTGGCACGTGCAGTCGATGGCGCTGCTGCGCGAAATCGACAGCGTGCTGGCCGAGTTCCTGCGCGGCCAGATTCTGGTGATGATCGCGCTTGCGGTTTACTACGCCATCGGTCTGGCGATCGCCGGCGTCGACTTTGCCCTGCCGCTGGGCGTCATCACCGGCCTGCTGGTTTTCATCCCTTACCTCGGTTATGCGACAGGGCTGGTGCTGGCGCTGCTGGCGGCCTTCCTCCAATTGCAGGGCTGGCCGCCCGTCATCGGCGTGGTGATCGTGTACGGCATCGGCCAGATGCTGGAAAGTTTTCTGCTCACGCCCTATCTGGTCGGCAACCGCATCGGCCTGCATCCGCTGGCGGTCATTTTCGCCCTGATGGCTTTTGGTCAGATCTTCGGCTTTTTCGGCATCCTGGTCGCGCTGCCGGTATCGGCGGCGACGCTGGTCGGCCTGCGCCAGATGCGCGGCACCTATCTGGCGAGCCGGTTTTACACCGGCACGCCATGAACCAGCCGCGCCAGCAGCTGCTGGATTTGAAGCCCGAACAGATATCCAGTCTTGAGAATTTCATCCCCGGCTGCAACCGCGAGCTGCTCGGCCGACTCAGGGCGATGGCCCGGCCCGACTGCCTCGACGCGGTCTATCTGTGGGGCCCCACCGGTTGCGGTCGCACCCATTTGCTCGGTGCCTTGGCGAATCTTGCTGAAGGGCGTCGCCCGTGTCTGGCGCTGGCTGCGGCGCAGGTGAATGACGGTCTGGACCTCGCTCCGGGTGGGCTGCTGATCGTGGACGACGTTCACGCACTGACGGATGAAGGCCAATCCACGTTGTTCAAAACCTTCAACGCGGCGCGTCTGACGGGACTCTCGATGCTGCTCTCCGGCCTGTCACCACCGCGCGAACTGGACTTGCGCGAGGACTTGCGCACCCGCATCGGCCAAACGCTGATTTTCGAGATCAAGCCACTTACCGACGAAGAAAAATCCGATGCCTTGCAACGTCATGCGTTGATGCGCGGCATGCGCATGGACGAGGGCCTGTTGCAGTATTTGCTGCGCCACGGCCGGCGCGACCTGCCCTCGCTGATGAATGTGCTCGATGCGCTCGATAACGCCTCACTGGAACAGCAGCGACCGGCGACCCTGCCGCTGTTGCGCCAGGTTTTGCAACTTGCTCTTGATGAAAAATGAAACTCGCGCTCTTTGACCTCGACAATACTTTATTGGCCGGCGACTCCGACTTCGAATGGGCACAGTTCCTGATCTCGAAAGGCGTGCTCGACAAGGAAGTTCAGGAAGTGCGCAATCAGCAGTTCTATCAGGCTTACAAGGAAGGCACGCTGGACATCCAGGCCTTTCTCGATTTTCAACTGGCGCCGCTGGCGCGCCATTCGCGCCGCGAACTGGACGCCTGGCATCGCGAGTTCATGGTTAGCAGCATTCTCCCTATCATCGCTGCATCGGCGCGCGCGCTGGTGCAGCGCCATCGCGCCGACGGTACGCTGATGGCCATCGTCACCGCCACCAACAGCTTCGTCACCGGGCCGATCTGCCGCGAACTCGGCATCGAACATCTGGTCGCCACCGTCGCCGCGCAGGAAAATGGCCGCTTCACCGGCAAGCCACGCGGCGTGCCGGCGTTCAAGGAAGGCAAGATCGAACGCGTCGAGACGTGGCTGGAGTCCCTTGGCCTGTGCTTGACTTCGTTCGCCAGCAGCCACTTCTACAGCGACTCGCACAACGATTTGCCGCTGCTGATGAAAGTCACCAATCCGGTGGCGGTAGACCCCGATGACACGCTGCGGCGCCATGCCACCGAGCACCGCTGGCCGGTCATCAGCCTGCGATAGCCCGGCTATCAATCGGAACTAAGCCCTTGGTTTCCGGTATGATTGCCGCCTCTTTTCGGCCCTCCCTCCCCCACACCGCATGATTCGAAAGCTGCTGCGCCACGTATTCCGGCGCAAGGACGCGCATTTGCCGGGCAAGGCAGCGATCATTCCGCTGGTGCAGCACGGCATCCGTCGTGAAAATATTTCGGCGGCGGCGGGTCGTGTCTGCGACACCTTGCAGAAGGCCGGCCACAAATGTTACGTGGTCGGCGGCGCGGTGCGCGACCTGATCGCCGGCATCACGCCCAAGGATTACGACGTCGCCACGGATGCGACACCCGAGCAGGTGCGCGCCTTGTTTCGCCGCTCTCGCATCATCGGTCGTCGCTTTCAGATCGTGCATGTGATGTTTGGCCCGGAAACCATCGAGGTGTCGACGTTCCGCGCGGCGCATGATGCCGATACGCTCAAGGATGCCCATGGCCGCGTGCTGCGCGACAACGTCTGGGGCAACATCGTGGACGACGCGGCGCGGCGCGACTTCACGGTGAATGCGCTCTACTACGATCCGTCCAATGAGACGGTGATTGATTACCACCGCGGCGTTGCCGATCTCAAGCAGAAAACCCTGCGCATGATCGGCGATCCGCAAGCGCGATTTCGCGAAGACCCGGTGCGCATGCTGCGTGCCATTCGGCTGTCGGCCAAGCTGGGGTTGATCCTCGACCCTGCCGTGCGCACCCCGATCCGCACCATGGCGGAGTTGATCGAGAACGTGCCGACCGCGCGGGTGTTCGACGAAATGCTGAAGCTGTTGTTCTCTGGCCACGCCGTGGAATGCGTCAAACGGCTGCGCGAAGAGGGGTTGCACCACGGCCTGCTGCCGCTGCTGGACGTGATCCTGGAGCAACCCATGGGCGAAAAATTTGTCATGCTGGCACTCGCCAGCACCGACGAGCGGGTGCGCGCCGGCAAGCCAACCTCGCCCGGTTTTCTGTTTGCGACGCTGTTGTGGCACGAGGCATTGGCCAACTGGGAAACGCGCAAGGCCAGGGGCGAAGTTTCGATGCCGGCGCTCCATGCCGCAATGGACGAGGTGCTCGACATTCAGGGCGAAAAGCTCGCCATCACTCGTCGCATCGCCGGTGACATCAAGGAAATATGGTCCTTGCAGCCACGCTTCGACAAACTCGCCGGCAAATCACCTTATCGCCTGCTGGAGCAGCCCCGTTTTCGCGCCGGCTACGATTTTGTGCTGCTGCGCGCCGCGAGCGGCGAGGTGCCGGAAACACTGGCCGAGTGGTGGACGGAATTTCAGGACGCCGACGGCGAACGGCGCGCAGCAATGCTGGTCCCCGAATCCGGCCCGAAAAAGCGGCGGCGCACACGTAGCAAGAAGGCACCAGAAGCGCCACCGGAACCCGACGCCAGAACCGCGTGAGTATCGCCTATGTTGCGCTGGGCGCCAATCTCGGCGACCCGGTCAACACGATCAAGTCGGCCATTGAAATGCTGAAATCGCTCAGCAATTCCCGGCTCGTGGCCAGCTCGAGTCTCTATCGAACCGCGCCAATGGGACTGCACAACCAACCGGACTTCATCAACGCCGTCGTCGCGCTTGATACGCAGCTCACCCCCGCCGCGCTGCTGCAACAACTGTTCACCGTCGAAGCGGAATTCGGCCGAATCCGCAACGTGAAAAACGCACCCCGTACACTCGATCTGGATCTGCTGTTGCATGGCCACTCGGTAAGTAACGATCCGCAATTGACCTTGCCGCATCCGCGCATGCACCGGCGCGCCTTCGTGCTCGCGCCGTTGGCTGAGATTGCCCCGGAGGTTTCCATCCCCGGCTACGGCGCGATCAGCGACATGCTTGCCGCGTGCGCCGACCAGAAAGTCGAGCGACTTCCATGAACGGATTTTTTTGGCCTGCCGGTGATCTAGCAAAACGGTGCTGTTGCTGGCGGTGTCCAACGTGTTCATAACCTTCGCCTGGAACGCCCACCTGAAAAATCTGAACGACAGGCCGTGGTGGATCGCAGCGCTGGCATCGTGGGCCATCGCGGTGTTCGAATACCTGTTCCAGGTACCAGCCAACCGCATCGGCCACACCGGGCTATCGCTGGCCCAACTGAAGATACGGCAAGCGGTGACTACGCTGATTGTCTTTGTGTCGTTCGTAGTGGTGTACATGCAACAGCCGCTCAAGCTCGACCACCTCTAGGCTGGGTTGTGTATGCTTGGCGCCGTCTACTTTATCTTCCGTTAGCCATGACCTACCTCGCCAGCAACAAACCGATCACCCTGCCCGAGCTCGCCCGCATGAAGCGCGAGGCGGAAAAAATCGCCATGCTCACCGGTTATGACGCCAGCTTTGCGGCGCTGGAGGATCGCTGCGGCGTAGATCTGATCCTGGTGGGAGATTCGCTGGGCAACGTGCTCCAGGGCAGGACCTCGACCCTGCCCGTCACCATGGAACACATGGTCTATCACACCGAATGCGTCGGCCATATCGTCCACCGTGCCATGGTGGTAACCGACATGCCCTTCGGCAGCTACCAGCAGTCGCGCGAGCAGGCCATGGGCAATGCGGTCCGTCTGCTGGCCGCCGGTGCGGAAATGGTCAAGCTGGAAGGTGGCGAAGTCATGGCAGAAACTGTTCACTTCCTGGTCGAACGTGGCATTCCGGTCTGCGCCCACATCGGCCTCACGCCACAGTCGGTGCACGCGCAGGGTGGCTACCGGGTGCAGGGACGGGACGAGGCTGCGGCAGGCAGATTGAAAACGGACGCCCACGCGCTGGAACAAGCTGGCGCGGCCCTAATGGTGATCGAGATGGTTCCAGCGGAACTGGCCGCCGATATCAGTCGATCGCTGACGGTCTGTGCCACCATCGGCATCGGCGCCGGCAAAGACTGCGACGGGCAAGTGCTGGTGCTGCACGACATGCTGGGCATCTATCCGGGCAAGAAGGGACGCTTCGTCAAGGATTTCATGGCCGAAGCGCAGAGCATCGAGGGTGCGGTGAAATCCTACGTCGCCGCCGTCAAGGACGGCAGTTTCCCGGCGCCCGAGCATGCCTACTAATAACCTTGGAAGAGTCGTTTTGAATAGTAAGGGGGTAACGGGGAAAACCTGGGTTTCCCCCGTTCCAATTCTGCTGTTTTTTTGACTCATGCAGATACACGACACCATTGCCGGCCTGCGCGCCGCGCTAAAGACTGCCGGACGCGTTGCACTGGTACCTACCATGGGCAATCTGCATGAGGGCCATATCGCCTTGATGACGCAGGCCCGCGCGCATGGCGATGCCGTAGTCGGGTCCATCTTCGTCAACCGCTTGCAGTTCCGCCCTGGCGAGGATTTCGAAAAATATCCGCGCACCTTTGCCGCAGACTGCGAAAAGTTGGCGGCGGCCGGCGTGGGCCATCTTTTTGCACCCACCGAAGCTGAGATGTATCCGCAGCCGCAGCGCTATTACATCGATCCGCCGCCAGAGCAGGCGAACATTCTCGATGGCGAGTTCCGCCCCGGGCATTTTCGCGGCATGGCGACGGTGGTCATGAAGCTGTTCCAGATCGTGCAGCCACAGGCCGCGTTATTCGGCAAGAAGGACTACCAACAGCTCATGGTGATCCGCAACATGGTGCAAGAGTTGAATCTGCCGATTGAAATCGTACCCGGCGAGACGGTCCGGGCCGCCGACGGATTGGCGCTTTCATCACGCAACGGCTATCTTTCGGCGCCGGAAAGAGCCGAGGCGCCCCGCCTTTATCGGCTGCTGGAGCAGATTGTGGCGGACCTGCGCGCCGGAAGCCGCGATTTTGCCGGCCTTGAGCGCTCCACAATGGCCGAATTGCAGTCGCATGGCTGGTTTCCGGACTATATTGCAGTGCGTAATAAAACTGACTTACAATTGCCGACCTTTCACGATTCCGGATTGGTGGTGTTGGCGGCGGCGCGGTTGGGAAGCACGCGCCTCATCGACAATCTGGAAGTTTAGGGCATCGCGATGCGCTCAGGCCGGCGGTGGCCAGCAAAGGTATTTGGGGGAACCCCGGTTCCCATTTTCGAACTCGACGCCTTTGTCTGAGAAGGAGCGAACGATCATGCAACGTACCATGCTGAAATCCAAGCTGCACCGTGTAACGGTGACGCAGTCGGAACTGCATTACGAAGGTTCCTGCGCCATCGATGAAAACCTGCTGGATGCCGCCGATATCAAGGAATACCAGCAAATCGACATTTACAACGTCAATAATGGCGAACGTTTCACCACCTACGCCATCCGTGCTGAACGCGGTAGCGGCACTATCTCGGTCAACGGCGCCGCCGCCCGTCTCGCGGCGCCCGGCGACCTGCTGATCATCGCCACCTACGCCAGCTACAACGAGATCGAACTGCAAAAATTCGCGCCTGACCTCGTGTACGTCGACGCCCGCAATCGCATCGTCAATCAGAAACACTGTATTCCGGCTCAGGCCGCTGCCTGAGCGACACGATTTCTTCAACGTCACAAACAACAAGGCCCGCAAATGCGGGCCTTGTTGTTTGTGGAAACCGACACAGCAATCAATCGGTTTCTACCGCCTCCAAGGCGGGCAGCGCGATCTGATGATCCTTGCTGAACTGATAGTCGTGAAAGATATGCTCGGCGCTCAACAGTTGATAGCTGCCGTCGGCAAGGCGCAACGTGGTGTCCTTGAGCCGGTAGGTATTTTGGCCGCAGGTCCAGCAGTCAAAGTTGCGCATCTGGGTGCATAGACAGGTCTTGTCCATGACCGAAATTTTCTTGACGCCGGGGTTTTTCTCCACCTCACGATTGTAGGCGGTGATGTAGGCACAATTGCCTTTGCCATCGAGCAGGTAGCCGTAGGCCTCGCAGTTCGGCCGGATGCCGTCGCCAATGGCCGGGCTGTTCTTGAGCATGCGCATTGGGTAGCCGGTCGGCGATATGTTGTTGACCTCGATATCGTCCTCGGCGGCCTTCAGGTACTCCTGTTTGACATTTGCCGGCAGCCCGCACTCGCGTGAGGCGGTGAATCGGGTCGCCACCTGCACCGCGGCCGCACCGCCTGCGAGAAACGAGACAGCGTCACTGCCGGTAAAGATGCCGCCGGCCGGAATCACCGGAATGTTCAATTGCTCGGTGCGCAGGTATTGAAGAATCTCGTCAACAATCGTGCGCAGATCGTATTGCGCCCAGTCCATGCCGAACCCCAGGTGTCCGCCGGCAAGCGGCCCCTCGACAATCACGTAATCCGGCAGCCGGTTGAGCCGCGCGTTCTTGCGCAAAAATAATTGCAGCGCCCGCAACGAAGAAACAATGATGCCCAGCTTGACGTCGCGGAACCGCGGATGATCCTCGATCAACGCAAACGAGCCGAGATGCAGACCCGCGCTCAAGGTAACGCCGTCAATGCCGGCATCAAGCCCCGCGGAAAGCCGCACGCGCAAGGTTTCGCGCGGTGCATTCATGGTCAGCTTTTCCATGCAGTTGATGAAAATCATGCCATCGCCGCGTTTGGCTGCCATGGCCCGGCCGACGTGATTGTGCGTCGCCTCGGTCAGCTCACCGAGGTTGAACTGCACGGTGGACTTGTCGGTATTGGCGACGTTGTACTTGTAGAGTTTGGTTTTTTCCCTGACGAAATGCGTGTTGAAGCGACGGTCGGACACCGTCTGCACCATCGCGTCGGAAATATGGCCGATACCGCCCAGCCGCGCCACTTCCAGCGCCAACTCGGCCGTCGATATATCCACGCCCATACCACCGACAAGGATCGGCACCAGCTCGCGGTTGCCAAAGCGCAGGCGGAAATCATCAACACACTGCATCGTTATCCTTCTGTTGCTTCAGGTTCGACCCCAATTGCCACCCCCTAATAGCCACTGCGCCATCAATGACAGGTACGCAGCCCGGGATTTTATATCCCCCGACGACACTACGCCCGACTTTACCGACGAATGAAGAAAATTCAGGGAAAAGGCGTCTCGACGCGAAAACGAACAATCGAAACAAAGCCAGCCCTGAGCTCCCACGCTGATCTTTGCCCGTAGCGCACCGAAACACTTAGCTCTAGAATGGGCTTGCGGGCTAACATCATTCGGGAGACCAAAATGTTCAAACATATTCTCGTACCGACCGACGGTTCGGAAATGTCAATCAACACCGTCAAGCGCGCCATCACCTTTGCCGGGGAAATAAACGCCCGACTGACCTTCTACTTTGCCAAACCCGACTACCCCGTCGCCCTCTACGGCGAAGGCGCCCTGCTGGACCCAACAACCCCGGAACGTTTCGCCGAAATGGCAGATCGCCAAGCCGAGCAGATACTTGCTGCCGCGAAGACCCTGGCCGACGCTGCCGGCGTGAATTGCACGGTGATGAGTGCGGTCAATAACGTGCCCTATAAAGGCATCATCGAAGCCGCAGCGGCGTCCGCTTGCGACCTGATCTTTATGGCATCCCACGGCCGACGCGGCCTCAGCAGCCTGCTGCTGGGCTCGGAAACCAACCGGGTGCTGACCCACACCACGGTTCCGGTGCTGGTTTATCGCTGACCCATCTGCCTATCGTCTCTTCTCGGCCGGGTCCCGTGCTCGCTGGCTACGATTTGGATACGCTGGGCGCCAATGAAAAACGGCCACCGATTCCGGGGACCGTTTGTATGCTGGTGCTGTTGGCCGGAATCGAACTGGCGACCTACTGATTACGAATCAGTTGCTCTACCAACTGAGCTACAACAGCGTAGGCTAGATTATACCGGCCAGGAAGGACGCGGCGCAATGCTGCCACTGCAAGAAAGCTTGCATGGCCGGGATCAACCGCCATTCGTCGGATACAACCTGCCATCCGGCATTGCTTCGTTGACTGAAATATCCTGCTCCGTTAGTTTCAGCCACTATACGGAGGTAATCCCATGAATGTCCGACAAACTTCAAAGCGCAGTGTGCTCGCCTTCAAGAGGAGTGGTTTCTCCTTGGTCGAGTTGATGGTGGCCCTTACGATAATCGGCATATTGCTGGCAGTCGCAGTTCCCAACTATCAACAATATGTCGTCAAGGCGAATCGCCGTGCCGCCCAGCAGTACATGCTGACCATCGCCAACAAGGAGGCGCAGTATCTTCTCGATAACCGCTCCTATACAAGCACGATCGGCGCTGGCGGACTCGGACTCACCGATCCTCCGGAAACCTCGGGAAAGTATATCTTCGCGTTGAGCGGTGTCACAACCAGCCCGTTGAGCTACACCATCACCGCCACCGCTAGCGGCGGTCAAGTCTCCGATGGGAATCTTGCGCTTGGCAGCACCGGCGCCAAGACCCCCTCCAACAAGTGGTGACAAAATCATTCCCACAGACCTGAACTCCATGACCGGAATCAGTAGCACTTCTCAGCACCAGCCCAGACAGAACGCCGGGTTCTCGCTGCTGGAACTGTTGACTACGCTAACGGTTCTCGGCATCGCCCTGGCAATCGCGGTGCCGAATTTTAGTCAACTGATCGCCGGACAGAAGAACCGGACGGTGGCGAGCGACGTGTTCGGTTCCACAATCGTCGCCCGCAGCGAGGCGATTAAGCGAAATACCACCATCAGCATGGTCCGCTCGGGCACTGATTGGGCGAACGGGTGGACGGTACAGACCAGTGGCGGAACGGTACTACAACGCCAAGATCCCTATACCAACATGGTTATTAACGGGCCCGGCAGCGGCACCGTGACCTATGGCTGGAATGGTCGGCCTACGGCTGGTTCGGTCAATGCCTCGTTCACCATCTACGCCAGCAGCTATCCCACTTTGCCGGCGCGTTGTCTGATCCTCTCACTGAGCGGCATGCCGCAACTGAAGGCAGATACCGATGGCAACCCGGCAAATGGCTGTTGACGCCAGATAATGATGGAAACAACCAGTACGTCAATTCGTTTTATGTCCAACAAAGGAACCAGTCTGATCGAGGTTCTGGTGGCGCTGGTCATTGTCGCGCTGGGAATCCTCGGACTGGCGGGGCTACAAGCCCGTGCAACAGTGGCGGAATTCGAGTCGTATCAGCGCAGTCAGGCCATCGTCCTCGCCAGCGACATGGTGGAACGAATCCGCATGAACCGTGCGAACCTGGGTTACTTCAAGTCGATCTCCGACGCGGTGACGGGAGCGGGGTATCTTGGAACAACGGGCGCGAACAGTTACGCGCTGACCTGCCCGCCCGCAGTCTCGACAGATCGCGCGGGAGCTGACCTCTGCGACTGGCAGGACCTGCTTCTGGGCAGCTCGGAATCCAAAGGGTCCAACAAGGTCGGCGCGATGGTCGGTGGGCGTGGATGCATTTTTTATGACAGCACTACCGAATTGGCCGGCGCACCCGATTCAGGATTATTCAGAATCGCCATATCGTGGCAGGGCTCGCAGGAAACGGTGGCACCATCAATCAATTGCGCCAACGGCGTTTACGACACAGAAGCCAAGCGGCGAACGATTGAAGTTTCCTTCCGTTTGGCCAACCTGAAATGAAACCTATGTCTCGCCCCACATTAATGCTGAACCATCGGCGTCAAGCGGGGTTCTCCTTGGTGGAGATGTTGATCGCACTGACCATCGGAATCATCATCACGATGATGCTCTCGGTGGTTTTTGTGAATGTCAGCAAGGCCAATCGGGAGCAGTTCCAGGCGGCGCAGCAAATCGAGAATGGCCGTTTCGCGATGGACCTAATCAGCAACAATCTTCGTCTCGCCGGCTACTACGGTGAATTCGGCAATTTGCCGCCGCCAGCGGCCACGCTTCCCGATCCATGTTCGGCGCCTGGCGTGGGCGACGTCGTCTCATCCACTGCCAATAGTCCATTGGCCTTCTATGTACAGGGTTACCCGGCCGCCTCACTCACCACTCGGCCAACCGTACCAACTGCATGCGCGAGCTGGATCGACAATGCCTCGCTGCGTCCGGGCAGCGACATACTGGTGGTGCGCCGTCTCGATACCATTCCCCTGATCAACGCTGTGGCAAGCCCCGCAGTGACCTCGGCGACCACTGTGACCAACGAAGTGTATGGGCAAACCAATCACAACACGCTGAGCATTCAGTACGGAACCGGGGCAACCATTGATGGCACCAAAGACGCCACGAACAACCCGACAACGCTCACACAGAAGGACTTCTCCCAGGCCACAACTGGAACACCGCCCACGCGTCCATTGACCGCCGCCTATATCCGCAAGGTCCATGTCGATGTTTATTTTGTTTCCAATTGCCGTTCGGGCAGTGGAACAAACGGGAAGTGCACTTCCAGCGACGACACCATTCCCACCCTCAAGCGCCTGGAACTCGTGCCATCGGCAGGCGCTCCCACCATGGCCCTCGTGCCGCTGGTTGATGGCATTGAATTTCTGAAAGTTCGCTACGGATTGGATACGACATCAACCATTGCGGGTAAAACGCTGGACGGTACGGTCGATTCGATCGTCACAGCGCCGGCAGCGGTCAGCGACTGGCAGAACGTCGTCACCGCTGAAATCCGCATCCTTGCCCGCAACACCGAAACCAGCAACGACTATACCGACCCCAAGACCTACGATCTGGGCGGCGCAAGCTATACGCCGTCTGGGAGCGACGTCAAATTCCACCGGCATGCCTTGAGATCGAATGTGTACATCATGAACATCGGCGGGCGACGGGAGTTTACGCCGTGACCCAAATGAAAAAAAAGAAGTTTCGTCGCACTACTTCCGGCAGACAATCCGGCGCGACGCTGATAATCGCCATGATCATGCTGGTCGTGCTCACACTATTCGTAATCTCCGCGGTCAAGCTGTCCAATGTCAACTTGCAGATCGTCGGCAACTATCAATGGCAGAAGGAGATGGAAAACGCCACCGATTCCGCGCTGGAATGGGTGATCAGCGCCAGTACCTCTTTCGGCAGTGGTTTGGGCAAAGACATTTGTCAGGACGGCTCGGTCGTTGCAACGGGCGCATGCACGCTGATCAACCCCCAAATCGGAGCCGTATCGAGCCCGCAATGCACCAACAACCAGACCGCCACCGGCTATACCAAGAAGCTTGGCGAACTGGCGCCGGATGACAACGACTGGCTGGCGAAAGCAACGGCCACCGATCCGGTCACCAATGCCAAAGTCACCATCTATCGCGGCGTCACCGTCCGCCAACTGGCGGGAAATTGCTCCGCGTAGCGGCTGCCCAACTCTCAGGAGTGTTCCCCATGCGCATAAAAAAAATACTCGCCTTCGCCGGAGCAGTCTTGATCTCGCTCTCGGCCCTGGCAGCGACCTTCGACCCAGTGCACGAGGATACCGACATCTTCCTGACAAACCCGGCCATCACTTCCGAGCGTCCGAACGTTCTGATCGTGCTCGACAACACCGCGAACTGGAACAATCCGTTCACCAACGAGAAGGCCGCGCTGGTTTCCGTCGTCAATGGCCTTAATGAATTTTTCAATGTCGGCCTGATGATGTTCGTCGAAACCGGTAGCCCCAACGATAACGTCGATGGCACCTATGTCCGTTTCGGCGTGCGGCAGATGACCACGACCAACAAGACCGCGCTGTCGACCATGGTCAATGCGCTGGATAAACTGGGCGACAAGGGCAACAACGCCACGCCGGCCCTTGGCATGGGCGAAGTCTACAACTACTTTTCCGGCATCACGTCCTACAGCGGCTGGGGCAAGGTCAAGAGCGACTACGCTGGCAATACCACCTACAACTCGCTGGCAGCCGCCCTGGCCGGCAATGCCTTTGCGCAGCAGCCGGTATCGGGCACCCCCGCCAGCAAAATCTATGCTTCTCCGGTCGCGGATGGCTGCCAGAAGAACTTCATCATCTACATCAGTAACGGTGCAGTCACCGAAAACTCTTCCGCCCTTGCCACCGCCAAAGCCCAGTTGGAGGCCGCCAAGGGCAGCACGGCGGTAACGCTGCCGATCAGTCCGAGCGGACAACAAGGTAACTGGTCGGACGAATGGGCTGCCTTCATGGCCAACACCGGGTTTAATGTCAATGTCGGCGGCACCCCCAAAACCGTCAAGGTCTCCACCTACACCGTCGAGGTTGACCCGGGCACCACAGGCCAGGCGCCCGACACAACGGCGCTGATGAAAAGCATCGCATCCCAGGGCAAAGGCAGGTACTTCGCCACCACTTCGGGTAGCGCGGCGACATCCCTGGTCGACGCCCTCAACCAGATATTCAACGAAATCCAGGCCGTCAACTCGGTGTTCGCCTCGACCACACTGCCGGTCAGCGTCAATGTGCGCGGCACCAATCTGAACCAGGTCTATATAGGCATGTTCCGGCCCAACGCGGATAAATCGCCACGCTGGTTCGGCAACCTCAAACTCTACAAGCTCGCCCTCAACTCTTCCAACAATTTGATACTGGTGGATTCCACCACCTCGGCCGCCGAAGATCCGAATACCGGTTTCATCGGCAGCACCGCGACCAGCTACTGGACCCACAGTTCGACGTTCTGGAGCTACCGGTCCAGCGACCAAAACGGCGCCGGCGGCGGCTCGGATTCGCCTGACGGCAATCTGGTGGAAAAAGGTGCGGCGGCCGAGCGCTTGCGCGATGCTTATGTGACCTCTCAAGCATTTCGCCAGCTGTACACCTGCACCGGCACCGGGTGCGTGGCTTGCAGCATTGGCGGCAGCGGCACAGCGAAGACCTGCAGCAGCAGCCCGGCGCTGTCGACCATGCCGTTCAGCACCAGCAACAGCGATATCGACACGATCGCCCTGGGTCTCGGCACCAAAGCCGTGGCGGCGCTCAGCGCCAAAGTCACCAAATCGGTCACCACCCTCACCGACAGGCGTACCGTATCGCTGTCGAATGCCGGGGTTGGATCGACCAGCATATCTTCCCTGAGCAACAGCGCAGTGACCAGGACTGTCAACAGCTTGAACACCACGCGCGGGCCGACCCCCCTCACGACGCTGACCGCCGCCACCACGCTATCGTTCACCATCAGCAACGTTGCCGACGCCACCTCGGGCAGCGGATCTTCGAAAACCAATACTTTCACGGTCACCACCTCGGCGGCCCATGGTCTTTCCATCGGCACATCGGTCACCATCTCGGGCAACACCGCAAGCGGTGGATCGAATATCAACAACACCTATACCGTCGTTACCGTACCGAGCACAACGACCTTCACCTTTACCGGCGCAAACGGCACCCTCAAGTTCGGCAGCAATGGCGCCGTCAGTTATGCGGGCACTTCCACAACGGCCACGGCGACCCTGGCCGGCCATGGCTTCACCAACCTCCAGACAGTCACCATCTCGGGCGCGGCCAACACTGTCTTCAACAAGACCACTTCGATCACCGTGGTCAACGCCAACACCTTCACCTATTCGCTCGCGTCGGCCCAAGGTGCTACGACGAGCGCCAGCGTGTCTGGCGATTCACAGACGGCGCTGGCGACTACCAGTGCAGCCCATGGTTTTGTAGTCGGCAACTCGGTCGTCATCGCAGGAGCGACCCCGAGCGGTTACAACGGCACCTTCACCATCGCCACGGTACCGAGCGCCAACAGCTTCACTTATTCCGTCGCCTCGGTAACGCCTGTCCCACCTTTCCTGACACCCAATACGGGCGGCAGCGTCACCGTCACCAAAGGCGGATCGACCACGGTCACCGCCACCACCGCAAGCGCGCACGGGCTCATCGCCGGCATTTCGGTGAGCATTTCAGGCGCCGACAGTTGCTACAACGGTACCTTCACCATCGCCACGGTACCGACCACCACCAGCTTCACCTTCACCACGTCCACCGTCTGCCCGCAGAACTTTTCCACCACGGCCACCGTCTCTACCGGCTATTCGGCCACCGTCACGGCAACGCTGGCCAGCCATGGATTCATCGTCGGCGATTTGATTGTTGTCGCCGACGGCACCCAGGCCCTGCACAACGGTACTTTCACCATTCTGACCGTGCCCACAGCCAACACCTTTACTTATACCAACAACCCGGCCTTCACCGCCGGCGCCGCGCCCAGCGGTATTTACACGGTACGCAAAGCCAGCAGTCCGCTGGCCTATGCCACGGTGGCGAATCACGGTTATGCCACCAGCGACAGCATCGCCATCGCCGGTGCCAGCCCGTCGGGATACAACGGTGCCCAGACGGTGACCGTGGTCGACGCCAACACGTTCAGCTATCCGCTCGCCGCCGTTCTGGGTACGGCGACGGGAACGATTACCGCATCGAAGAACTCCATCACGGCGATGGCCAACGTGGTCAATCACGGCTTCGCCAACGGCGCCAGCGTGGTGATCGCCGGCGCCTCACCGAGCGCCTTCAATGGCACCTTCACCATCGCGGTCGTCGACACCAACAATTTTTCCTATGCGCTAGCCAGCGCCCAGGGCGACGCCACCGGCACCATACTTGCCGCCGCGGGTAGCGGCACTGGATCGGAGCGCGACCAGATCATCAACTGGGTGCGCGGCCAGGACAACCAGGAGGACGAAAACCAGAATGGCAGTTCCACCGACTGCCGCGCCTCGGTCCATAACGACGTGCTGCATTCGCGTCCGGCGGTGATCAACTACAACCGTTACAGCGGCGACAACGATGTCTATGTGTTCTACGGGAGCAATGACGGCATTTTCAGGTCGGTCAAGGGCGGCACCGCCAATGACGCCTCCGATCCGACAGCGCTGAATCCGGGAGACGAAGCCTGGGGCTTCCTGCCCAAGGAAGGTTTCACCAATCTACAGCGCTTGCGCAACAACTCGCCGCTGATCAGCAGCAGCTTCAAGAAACCTTACTTCCTGGACGGGCCAATCGGCGTCTACAGCGCTGACGGAAACGGCGATGGCAAGATTGATTCCGGCACCAGCTCCGATCACGTCTATCTCTATGTCGGCGCCCGCAGAGGCGGACGCTATCTTTATTCTCTGGACGTAACGGATCCGGTGAATCCAAAATATCGCTGGAAGATCGACAACACGACCAGCGGTTTCAGCGAACTGGGCCACACCTGGTCGCAACCTACGCTGGTCACCAACATCGCCGGCTACAGCAACCCGGTGTTGATCTTTGGCGGCGGTTACGACCCGGCGGCCGATGATCCCGAAAACTGCACCATCACCGCGGCCACCAGCACTTCGGTGACCTACTTCAGCGGCGCGATTTCCTACACCAATACCTCGACGGGCTGCACCCAGACCGACGGCTCGGCGATCACTTCCTCTTCGACACCGTCCACCACGGCCAACCGCACGATGGGCCGCGCCCTCTATGTGGTGGACGCCATCACCGGCGCCTTGATCTGGTCGGCCGGGCCTACCGGCAGCGGTGCCACGGTGGAAGTTTCGGGTATGAATTTCGCGATGCCCAGCGATCCGCTGGTGATCAAGAACCTCAGCGGCGGCACCACCAACCGCGCTTATATGGGGGACACCGGCGGCAACGTCTGGCGCTTTGATTTCAGCAACCCAAGCAAGTCCAACTGGACGGTGACGAAAATCGCCTCCGTCGCGGATCTCACCACCAAGTCCGGACGGCGCAAGTTCCTGTTTCCGCCGGATGCGGTTCAGGAAAGCGGATTTGACGCCATCCTGATCGGTTCGGGCGACCGCGAGCATCCCTTCGACACCTCGGTGACCAATCGCTTCTACATGATCAAGGACCAAGGTACCGACGCCGGACCGGTCACCGGAACCAACCCGGTAACCCTCCCAACCATTACCGAGTCCCTGCTCTTCGATGCAACATCCAACTGCCTACAGGAATGTACAGGCAGTGCCTTGACCACGGCACTAATTTCCTTTAATTCCCTCAATGGCTGGTACATCACGCTCGGCCTCGGAGAAAAGGATATCGGCAATGCCGTGGCCCTAAACGGCGTGGTGTTCTTCAACACTAACCAACCCAGTACGTCATCCAGCACTTGCGATGCCAACCTGGGGATTGCCCGCCAGTACAAGGTGTCGGTCGTGGATGCCACGGCGCCAAAGGACATCAATGGTAATGGCGCGATTACCGCGGCGGACCGTTCGATCGAACATGCCGGTGGCGGCTATCTGCCTTCCCCGGTGCACGTGGTGGTTCAGGTGCCGGACTCCCAGGGAAACATGAAAACCGTCGAGGGCGTGATTTCCGGCACCTCGGTCGACCAGCCGCCCGGCGTCTCGCTGAATGCACGCACTCGTCGTTTCTGGTACAAGGAAGTCGACTGAGCCAGCGCGTTGTCAAATGCGTTTAACCGAGGCCCTGGGCTTGTCGTTTCTGGCCCACGCGTTGCTGGTCGCCGTCCCTTCCGGCAGCGGTCAGCGCGCAACCCTCAAACAGGGAATATCGCATGATCATTTTGAGGTGCGGCTGTCCGGCTTAAGAGACCGCCCACTATCGCCATCCGCTTCCGACGAATCGCGTGTCGGTGAAACCCCGGACGCCACCGACTCCAAACACGTTGGGCTGATTCCTACCGTCATGCCTGATAGCGCCCGTTACTACAAATCATCTGAGGTCGATAAGGGGGCGGAGCCGATTGAAACAGCGCCACTTGTTTTTCCTGAGCAGGCCTATCGCAACCGTACCAAGGGCACTGTAAGGTTGCGGATTTTTATCGACCAACAAGGGAATATCGATCAGGTCGATATGGTGGCTGTAGAGCCGCCGGGCATTTTCGAGCAGTCTGCCATTGATGCCGTCCTCGGCAGCCACTTCACCCCTGCACAAAAGCAGGGGGTAACAGTCAAGAGCGTGAAAGAAATCGAAATCACTTTCGATCCTTACGAGTCTATCCGCATACCCTGAGAAAAATTAATTAAGGCCTTTGGGCAATGGAAAGTTGACCGACTCCTGTTGCCCAGCATTTTCCACCACCACACTTACACCGAACCCTTTGACACGCTCCACCGTTTCAGCCACCAATATCTCCGGCGCAGACGCACCCGCTGTAATTCCAACCCGTTGTTTGCCGGGAAACCAAGCCGGGTCAAGGTTTTCCGGCCCATCGATCAGATAGGCGTCAATGCCGTTTTTCTCCGCCACTTCGCGCAAGCGATTCGAATTGGAGCTGTTCCTGGAACCAACCACGATCATCAGATCCACTTTATCGACCAGGGCCTTTACCGCATCTTGACGATTCTGCGTGGCATAGCAGATGTCGTCTTTCTTCGGCCCAGTAATATCGGGGAAACGTGCTCGTAATGCCGCCACGATCACCGCGGCATCGTCGACCGAAAGCGTGGTCTGGGTAACATAGGCCAGTTTCACCGGATCGCGAACGTTAAGTTGCGCAACATCCGCGACATTCTCCACGAGGTACATGCCATCCGGCGACTGACCCATGGTTCCTTCCACCTCCGGATGTCCCTTGTGGCCGATCATCACGACTTCGCGCCCCCGCCCGCGCAGCTTGGCGACTTCGACGTGCACCTTGGTGACCAGCGGACACGTTGCATCAAAAATGTTCAGGCTGCGACGCTCAGCCTCGAATCGAACCGACTTGGGTACCCCATGGGCGCTGAAAATCAACGTGGCGCCGTCAGGAACCTCATCCAATTCCTCGATGAATACCGCACCCTTGGCGCGCAAATTCTCAACGACGTAACGATTGTGTACCACTTCATGACGCACATAAATTGGTGCGCCGAATTTTTCCAGCGCGCGCTCAACGATGGCGATGGCGCGCTCAACACCAGCACAAAAGCCGCGCGGGTTGGCTAGCAGGATTTGCATCAGAGCACTCCTATCACTTGCACCTCGAAGCGGATGCGCTTGCCCGCCAGCGGGTGGTTGAAATCGATCAGCACGCCTGCGGCATCCAGTTCGCGGACCAGGCCGGCGTATCGGGAACCGTCTGGCGCAGGAAATTCGATCAGCCCATGAAGTTCCGGTTCGGCTCCAGGCGGCAGTACATCGCGTGGCAGTCGTTGTATCAGGTTGGGATTATGCTCGCCGAAGCCTTGGTGTGGTTCCAGTGTAAACACGTGGCGCTCGCCCTCGGCCAAACCTTCCAGGCAATGTTCCAGGGTCGGCGCAAGTTCATCACTGCCCAGTTGCAGCGTGGCCGGCGTGGCATCGAAGGTGCTGACAAAATCGGTACCTTCAGCTGCCGAGATGCGGTAATGCAGCGTCACCAGGCTATCCGACTTGACCACTGTATTCATCGGCGCGTCTCGTGTCTGAATTGATGCCACAGCAACAGCGTTACCCCTATAGTAATTGCAGAGTCGGCCACATTGAACGCCGGCCAATGCCAGCCGGCGATATAAAAATCGAGAAAATCGAGTACTGCCCCGTGGACAATCCGATCCACTACGTTACCTAAAGCGCCACCCAGTATCAGGGCAAGCGAGAACGACATCAAACGCTCGGCGGCATGCTTGCGCAACAGGAAGATAATCCACACCGATATCACTAACGCCAAGGTAACAAAAATCCAGCGTTGCCAGCCACCCGCGCTCGCCAAAAAACTGAAGGCAGCACCGCTATTGAACACGAGTACCAGGTTAAAGAATGGGGTCACTGCCACATGATCGCCAACCACGAACGCCGACATCATCCAGTATTTGCTCGCCTGATCGGCGATGACCACAGTGCCCGCCAGCAGTAGCCAACCAAGAAACTTAAGCGTACTCACGACTTTCTCCTTGCCCAAAAAGGTTTTCGGTACAACGTCCACATAACTCGGGGTGCTGACTATCAACACCCACATCCTTGCGCCAGTGCCAGCAACGATCACACTTGACGTGCGCACTGGCGGTGGCGATCACCGCCTCGGCACCTGCGTCGCTGGCCTTCACCAGCGTCGTCGCCGAACAGATCAGCGCGAAGCGCAGGTCATCCTCCAACGAGGCAAGCAACTCATGCTTGGCGCCGCTGGCGCGGATTTCCACTTCGGCTTGCAACGAGGAGCCGATACGCCCGGCGGTGCGCAAGTCTTCGAGCACCTTGCTGACCTCGCCGCGGACTTCGCGAATGCGTGTCCAACGATGCACCAGCTCTGCCTCCCCGGCTTGCGCCGGCAACACATGCCAGGTATGCAGCATCACGCTGTCGTCGGCATCGCTTGCAAGCAGTTGCCAAATTTCTTCAGCAGTAAAGGAAAGGATCGGCGCCATCAATCGCGTAACGGTTTGCAAAATGTGCCACAACGCGCTTTGCGCCGCACGACGCGCGACGGAATCCGGCGCCGTGGTGTAGAGCCGATCCTTGAGGATGTCGAGATAGAAAGCTCCCATGTCTTCGGAACAGAAGCTCTGCAATCCCTGCACGACTTTGTGAAATTCGTAGGCGGTGTAATCGGCGGCTAATTGCGTTTGCATTTGGCGCGTCAGTGCCAGCGCATAGCGGTCTATTTCCAGCCATTGTTCGACCGGCAGCATTTGCGTTGCGGCATCGAAATCGGCGGTATTGGCCATCAGGAAGCGCAACGTATTGCGCAGGCGGCGATAGGTTTCGACTACGCGCGCAAGAATTTCCTTGGAGATCGAAAGCTCGCCCGAGTAATCCGTCGCGGCGACCCACAGACGCAGAATTTCGGCGCCGAGCGTCCCTGACACCTCCTGCGGTGCCACCACATTACCCTTGGACTTGGACATCTTCAGTCCCTTGCCGTCCACCACGAAGCCGTGGGTCAATAGCGCCTTGTAAGGGGCGCGGCCGTCAATGGCGCAGCCGGTCAGCAGCGAGGAATGAAACCAGCCACGATGCTGGTCGGAACCTTCGAGATAAAGATCGGCTGGGTAGGCCAGATCATCCTGGTGCGAACCGCGCAATACACTCATGTGCGTAACGCCGGAATCGAACCAGACGTCGAGCGTGTCGCTCATCTTGTCGTACTGACTCACTTCGTCGCCAAGCAATTCCTTCGCATCGAGTTGGAACCACGCATCGATGCCGCCCTGCTCCACCCGCAACGCGACTTGTTCGATCAGCTCAGCTGTACGTGGATGCAACTCGCCGGTTTCCTTGTGCAGGAAGAATGGAATCGGCACCCCCCAGTTGCGCTGGCGCGAGATGCACCAGTCGGGCCGGTTGGCGATCATTGCGTTGAGCCGCGCCTGACCCCATGCGGGAAAAAAAGCAGTGTCGGCGATGGCTTGCAGCGCGCGTTCGCGCAGGCTGGTGGTGTTGCCAGGTTTGCGATCCATGCCGACAAACCACTGTGGCGTCGCGCGGTAGATGATCGGCGTCTTGTGTCGCCAGCAGTGCATGTAGCTATGCGTGATCGTTTCGTGCTTAAGCAACGCGCCAGTTTCGCGCAATTTCTCGATGATGTTCGGGTTCGCCTTCCAGATGAACTGGCCGCCGAAGAACTCAAGGCTGGGCACATACACGCCGTTGCCCTG
>JAYUGL010000298.1:0-3249 GCA_043738385.1 Sterolibacteriaceae bacterium | reverse complement strand
TACCCCGGACTATGGAACAAGCTTGAGGCGATCGGCGTCGGCAAGTTGGTCGAGCACGCTGGCCGCGAGCGGGAGTTTGTCAATATTTACCGGCGCAGTGACGCCGCACGCGGACTGAGCGACGCGGAGTTCGCCGCACTCCTGACGTTCGTTGGCGCCGCGTTCAACATGGCCTTGGCGCTCAAACGGGGGAAAGGCAAAGATTGACGGCAGCCCGCCACCTGTTACCGGATCAAGCGGCGAGACGCTGATCGATCCACCCGGTAACTGGTCTTCCCCGCCGTGCATGCGCAGTGTCGGCAGCTTGAGCGACTTCAACCTGGATGGCAGCCACCATCTTTTTATCGCGCGTGACGAGGCCTGGCTTGATCGGGAATGTGCCAGGTTTCGGAAAAAACAATGACGGAATTTTGCTGATTGGCTTGATGCACGCTGGGGCACCATCGAGCGCAACCGCAGGGCCGGACAAGACGAGGCCGCTGATCCTGTCTCCATACTTCAATGCATAGCGCAGCGACAGCGCACCACCCATGCTGTGGCCAAGCAGGAACTGCGACTTTCCTGAATACTTTTGCGAACCTTCTCGACCAGCTGATTGATGTCATCGACGGCATGTGAGAATCGATCGATCATTGCGCGCGAACCTTCGGATTGCCCATGACCACGCAGATCCAGCGCGTAGACGGCGCAACCTGCGTCTACCAGGGCTTTTGCAACATGCGCATGGCGCCCGCTGTGTTCACCGAATCCATGCACAATCACCACCGAAGCACGCACCCGCTCGGGTAGCCGCGATTGCCTATATATCCGTAAATTCCTGCGCCATTTGTGGCTGATTTTCTGCTACTTCATGTCAACTTTTCGGCACGCGTTTTTTTAGTTTGTCGAGCGTCAGCACTTCCTGCAACCCTGCGCGAAAACATTTAACCAACAGTTCCGGTTCTGTCACGGCCGCACGATCACTGTTGATACCGATACAACAACGACCATTGTGGGAAATCATCGTAATCATCATTCCACAACCTGGAACCGGGGCAAACGGCCAGAAATGGGTCACTTCCGCGCCACCAAAATAAACCGGGTGGGGAATGCCGGGAATATTGCTGATCTGCGCATCCTGAGCCATGGTGAAGTCTGCCGTCAACGCGGTAACGGTCGCCAGTGGCAGGCGCGTCACCAAGGGCATCAGCCGGATCATCACATCCAACGCGGGTTCCGCGCGTAGGTCCTTGATGAACTGTTGTATGTGACGGATGCGTTTGAGCGGATCCTTCATGGATACTGGCGCAGCGTATTGCGAGCCGGCGAACTTGTTGCCGCCCATCACATCATTCTCGGAACGCAGGCTGATCGGAAAGCCGATCGGCATTTCCTTGATGGGAACGCCCATCTCTTCGTGATAGCGGCGGAAGCCGCCGATCAAACCCGACAGGAAAATATCATTCACTGATGCATTGGCGGCCTTCGCCGCAACCTTGATCTGGATCAGCGGAATTTCGATGGCGTCGAAACGCCAGGAAAGACTGCGTTTCCTGAAAAGCCCAGAACCGGCAACGGGCCTGGTCCCCAGAACTCGCTTGGCAGAGCATACGTATGCCAAACCCTTGCGCACCGCTCCCGGATTGCGCGCCCACCCACCGAGCGACCGTGTGATGGTGGAGATGCTGCCGGCGGCTTCCGATGGCAGTGCAAACAGTCTGTCGCGAATCTGCCTGGTGGCGAGCTCGGTTGGCGTCGGGGGACGTAGTTCAATCACGTTTGACTTGGCCGGGTGCGGTCGCTTTGTATCATCCCGTCCTTTGCCGAATACGCGCATCAACAACTGGATGATGCCGAGACCATCCGACGTCGCATGATGCAGCTTGAGAATATAGGCTGCGCGGCCGCCTTCCAGCCCTTCCACCAGCGTCGCCTCCCAGGGTGACCGTGCCTTGTCGAAGGGCGTCATTGCCAATGTCTGGGCCAGGTCAAACAGTCGGCGTTCTGAACCTGGCGCAGGCAGGCGAACATGGCGCAGGTGATAGTCCAGATGAAAGTCCGGATCTTCGACCCAGGTCGGGTTGCCGATACCCAATGCCGGCACGACAACACGCTGGCGGAATCGTGGCACCACATTGACGATCCAGCGATGGGCTGCGAGGAAGCTCTTCCAGTCAGGCACACGATCCAGAAAAAGTACCGAGGTCGTTGTCGAACGCAGGCGGGGATCAACTTCCGCACGCCACATGACTGATTCAAAAGCGCTCATTTCAGACGGGCCGCCCCAGTCGTTCAACTCGGCCAGCAGTTCGTCGTCCAGCACATCCAATTTACCCATTTTTATTTTCTCACCGACAAAAAAAACTTGTTCAACCGACTTCGTGTTCAGCCCCGGTTTCCAACCGGCGCAAACCACGGAACGCCAGTTTGGCGCCCCGCTCTCCCTTGACCACAGCCGCCACCTCGGCGGCGATCGGCATCTCGATGCCCAGCCGGGTTGCCAACTCCATCACCACACTGCTGGTCTTGATGCCTTCGGCGACCATGTTCATGGATTGCACGATCTCCGCCGTCGTCATGCCTTGCGCATAGCGTTCGCCAACCTGCCGATTGCGCGACATGGGGCTCATGCAGGTGGTCAACAGATCACCCAGACCGGTCAGCCCCGAGAATGTCTCCGCGCTGCCACCGAGTGCAACTCCCAGGCGCGTGATCTCGGCGAGACCGCGCGTGATGACCATGGCGCGCGTGTTCTCGCCAACACCAAGTCCACTGGCCATGCCTGCGGAAATCGCGATCACGTTCTTCAGCGGGCCACCGAGTTCGCAACCAATAACATCGCGGTTGGTATAGACACGGAATACCGGGCTGACAAACAGCGGCTTCAGCGCCTGGGCAACGTCGACATCGGGCATCGCCAGCACTGCGGCGGCGGCCATGCCTTGCAGCACTTCACGGGCGATATTGGGTCCGGCCAGCGAACCGGCCGGATGCCCGGGCAACTCGTCATGAATGATTTGCGTCATGCGCTTCTGGCTGCCCTGCTCAAGCCCTTTGGCGAGGCTGATGACAGGCACCCAGGGACGTATCAATGGCGCTATCGATTTCAATGTTTCGCGAAAGCTGTGCGAAGGTACACCGACGACCAGGACATCGCAGTCTCGCACCGCCTCTTCGAGCGATATCGTCGCCCGCAAGCCCGCGTTGAGCGCCAGCCCCGCAAGGTATTTATCGTTGCGATGCTCGCGATTGATCTGCTCCGCCGTCTCG
>JAYUGL010000297.1:0-9270 GCA_043738385.1 Sterolibacteriaceae bacterium | reverse complement strand
CGCATGGCGGTGTTCCATGCCTTCGATCAGGAAAATCGCCTGCTGGCGGAAGCTGTCCATGCCCGGCTCGCTAGCGGCCGCGGCGAAGCCGGCGATGCCGTGATGCCCAAACAGGAAGCCGCGCAATTGGCGGATCGGCGCGATGATCTGGAGCGCGATCTGACTAAAGCCAGGACGGAGTTGCGCCGCCTGATCGGCCCGCAAGGAGCTGCACCGCTTGCCGGCGACCCACCGGCGCTGGTGATCAATGCGGATGCCTACCGGCAGCAGGTGCACCAGCATCCGGAACTGGCGGCGTTCGGCCCGGCAAGCGACAAAGCTGCCGCCGAAGTACGCGAAGCCGAAGCCGCGAAAAAGTCCGACTGGGGTGTTGAAGTGGCCTATCAACAGCGCGCGCCGCAATACAGCGATATGGTTTCCATTCAATTCACTTTCGATCTGCCGATCTTCACCAAAACCCGGCAGGAGCCAAAGATTGCCGCCATGCAAATGGAGGCGGCGCGCATCGCCGCCGAGCGCGACGCCACCTTGCGCATGCATACCGCCGAGCTGGACAACGATCTCGCCGATCATGCCGCGCTGACCCGCCAGCTTGAACGCGCCAAGAGCACATGGGGGCCACTCGCGCAGCAGAAGGTCGACCTGCAAACCGCCGGCTACCAAGCTGGCAAGAGCGATCTTGTGAATTTGCTGATTGCGCGGCGCGAGCTGATCGATCAACGCCTCAAAACCATCGACCTCGAACAGCAACTGCAGATAGTGGCCGGCAAACTTTATTTCAGCTACGGGGAGGGCGCGCAATGAACGCACGCAACGTGAAAATGGCAGCGCTGATGGTTGTGCTGACCCTTGCCGGCGCCGCTGGTGGCTACTGGTTCGCCCAGCGCCAGGCACATCCCGTATTGGACGCTGCGGCGCAAGCCGGCAACGACAAAAAGGCCCTGTACTGGTACGACCCAATGGTGCCTGCCCAACGCTTTGACAAGCCGGGAAAATCGCCTTTCATGGATATGCAGCTGGTGCCCATGTATGCCGACGAAGGCGGCGATCAGGCGGGTGTCAAAATCGATCCGGGCGTGATGCAAAACCTGGGGATTCGTCTGGCGAAGATCGAGCAGGCTGCGCTCGCCGCCACGCTCGATGCAGTCGCCACGGTACAGTTCAACGAGCGCGATGTCGCCGTGGTGCAGGCGCGCAGCGGCGGCTTTGTCGAACGGGTGTATGCCCGGGCGCCGGGTGATGTGCTCGCCAAGGGCGCACCGCTGGTTGATCTGCGGGTGCCGGAGTGGTTTGGCGCACAAAGCGAGTTTTTGGCCTTGCGTGGCACCGGCGATGAAACGCTGACCAATGCCGCGCGCGAACGACTGCGCCAACTTGGCATGTCCGCCGACATGATTGCCAAGCTCGAGCAAAGCGGCCGCCCGCAATCGCTGGTCACCATCGCCAGCCCTATTGGCGGAGTGATCCAGACCCTCGATATCCGCGCCGGGATGAGCGTCGCCGCAGGTGCACCACTGGCCCGCATCAATGGACTCGATACGGTGTGGCTGGAAGCGGCGATTCCCGAGACTCAGGCGGGTTTGGTGGAGACGGGCATGTTGGCGCAAGCGCAAATCGCCGGCTACCCTGGAGAAAAATTTGCGGGCAAGGTGATCGCCGTATTGCCGGAAACCAATCGCGAGAGTCATACCCTGCGTGTTCGCGTGGAACTTTCCAATCCACATCTACGCTTCAAGCCAGGCATGTTTGCACAACTGCGGCTGCAAGGCGCGCGGCGCGAAAACGTTCTGCTCATTCCCGCCGAGGCGGTGATCCGTAGCGGTGCGCGCAGCCTCGTGATTGCCGCGCTCGAGGGCGGCCGGTTTCAGCCGGTTGAAGTCGAAACGGGGCGCGAAGTTGACGGCAAGACGGTCATCCTCAAGGGCCTTTCCGCCGGACAGCAGGTGGTCGCCTCCGGGCAGTTCCTGATCGATTCCGAAGCCAGCCTCAAAGGCGTGATGGCAAGAATGAATAATGTGCGTCCTGATGCGGGCACGGATAAGGTCGACGCGGTGATGCAAAGCGGCAAGATGGAGAAGCCGGGGGTCGCGCCATGATCGCGCAACTCATCCGCTGGTCCGTCGCCAATCGTTTTCTGGTGCTGCTGGCAACTGTGTTTGTCACCGCATGGGGATTGTGGTCGGTCGGCAACACACCGATCGACGCGCTGCCTGACCTCTCCGATGTACAGGTCATCATCCGCACCAGCTATCCGGGACAGGCGCCGCAGATCGTCGAGAACCAGGTCACCTACCCGCTCGCTACCACCATGCTGTCGGTGCCGGGTGCGAAAACGGTGCGCGGCTATTCCTTCTTTGGCGATTCCTTCGTCTATGTGTTGTTCGAGGACGGCACCGACCTCTACTGGGCGCGCTCTCGGGTGCTGGAATATCTGAATCAGGTGCAGGGCCGATTGCCGTCCACCGCCAAGGCCGCGCTGGGGCCGGATGCAACCGGGGTGGGCTGGATCTACGAATATGCGCTGGTGGACAAGAGTGGCGGCCACGATCTTGGCCAACTGCGCAGCCTGCAAGACTGGTTTCTCAAGTACGAACTGAAGAGCCTACCCAACGTCGCCGAGGTCGCCAGCATCGGCGGCATGGTCAAGCAATACCAGGTGGTGCTCGATCCATCCCGGCTGATCGCTTACCGTATCACCCAGAACAAAGTGATCGAGGCGATCCGCAAGGCGAACCAGGAGACCGGCGGCGCGGTGCTGGAACTGGCCGAGGCCGAGTATATGGTGCGCGCTTCGGGCTACCTCAAATCGCTGGATGATTTTCGCGCCATCCCGCTGGGAGTGAACGCGGCCGGGGTACCGGTCAAGCTAGGAGATGTGGCGACGGTGCAGATTGGTCCGGAAATGCGGCGCGGCATCGCCGAACTCGACGGCCAGGGTGAAGTGGTCGGCGGCGTGGTGATCCTGCGCTCCGGCAAAAACGCGCGCGCCGCCATCGCCGCAGTCAAAGCCAAACTGACCGAACTCAAGCAGAGCCTGCCGCCCGGCGTGGAGATCGTGACCACCTACGATCGCAGCCAGCTCATCGACCGCGCGGTGGAAAACCTCAGCCACAAGCTGATCGAGGAATTCATCGTCGTCGCCATCGTCTGCGCGGCTTTTCTGTGGCATTTGCGCTCCGCCCTGGTCGCCATCATTTCCCTGCCGCTGGGCGTGCTGATCGCTTTCATCGTCATGCGTTATCAGGGCCAGGGTGGAATTGGCGCCAACATCATGTCGCTGGGCGGCATCGCCATCGCCGTCGGCGCGATGGTTGATGCGGCGGTGGTAATGATCGAGAACGCCCACAAGAAACTCGAAGCCTGGCATCGCGAATATCCTGATGAAACCCTGCACGCCGAAACACGCTGGCGCGTGATCACCGAAGCCGCGGTCGAGGTCGGGCCGGCATTGTTTTTCAGCTTGCTGATCATCACCTTCTCGTTCATCCCGGTATTCACCCTGGAAGCGCAGGAGGGCCGCTTGTTCGGCCCGCTGGCGTTCACCAAGACTTACGCCATGGCCGGCGCCGCCGGGCTTGCAGTGACGCTGGTGCCGGTGTTGATGGGCTACTGGATCCGCGGCCGCATTCCGGGCGAGAACCAGAATCCGCTCAACCGCTGGCTGATCCGGCTTTACCGCCCAGCGCTGGATGCGGTGTTGCGCCGCCCCAGGACAACCCTGGTGCTGGCCGCGCTGGCGTTGCTGACCACGCTGTGGCCACTGAGCCAACTGGGCGGCGAATTCATGCCACCGATGAACGAAGGCGACCTGCTCTACATGCCCTCCGCTCTCCCTGGACTGTCGGCAGCCAAGGCCGGAGAATTGCTGCAACAGACTGACCGCATGATCAAGACCGTGCCCGAAGTGGCCAGCGTATTCGGCAAGGCCGGACGCGCCGAAACCGCGACCGATCCGGCGCCGATGGAAATGTTCGAGACCACCATCCAGTTCAAGCCGCGCGATCAGTGGCGGCTTGGCATGACGCCAGAAAAACTGGTCGACGAACTGGATCGCGTGGTCAAGGTACCAGGACTGGCCAATATCTGGGTGCCGCCGATCCGCAACCGCATCGACATGCTCGCCACTGGCATCAAGAGCCCGATCGGTGTCAAGATCTCCGGCGCCAACCTCGCAGAAATCGATCGCATCACGCAGGAGGTCGAACGCATCGCGAAAGCGGTGCCCGGCGTCAGTTCGGCCTTGGCGGAAAGACTCACTGGCGGGCGTTACATCGATGTCACCATCGACCGTGGCGCGGCGGCGCGCTACGGCCTCAACATCGCCGACGTGCAGATGGTCGTCGCCTCAGCCATCGGCGGCGAGAACATCGGCGAAACCGTCGAGGGCCTCGCCCGCTACCCGATCAATGTGCGCTATCCGCGCGAGTTGCGCGATTCCATCGACAAGCTGCGCGCGCTGCCTATCCTCACCGATAGCGGCCAGCAGATCACCTTGGGCAGCGTGGCGACACTGCGCGTGAGCGAAGGGCCGCCGATGCTGAAAAGCGAAAACGCGCGGCCCTCCGGCTGGGTCTATGTCGATGTGCGGGGACGCGATCTGGCATCCACCGTCGCCGACCTGCAACAAGCCGTAGCCAAGCAAGGCACACTGCCGCCGGGTGTCAGCGTGGCCTATTCGGGGCAATTCGAATATCTGCAGCGGGCCAATGCACGCCTCAAACTGGTGGCGCCGGCGACGCTGCTGATCATCTTCGTCCTGCTCTACCTCACCTTCCGCCGCTTCGACGAAGCCGCCTTGATCATGGCCACGCTGCCGTTCGCGCTGGTTGGCGGCATCTGGTTCCTCTATCTGCTCGGCTACAACCTCTCGGTCGCCACCGGCGTCGGCTTCATCGCGCTGGCCGGGGTATCCGCCGAATTCGGCGTGATCATGCTGCTCTATCTCAAGCAGGCCGCCGCCGAACGACAGGATAAAGGCGCAGAGCTGACAGTGGCCGCACTCGACGACGCCATTCGCGAAGGAGCGGTGTTGCGGGTACGACCCAAGGCGATGACGGTTGCCGTGATTCTCGCCGGATTGTTGCCTATTCTGCTGGGCAGTGGTGCCGGCTCGGAGGTGATGAGCCGTATCGCCGCGCCCATGGTGGGTGGCATGATTACCGCGCCACTGTTGTCGATGTTGGTGATTCCGGCGGCGTATCGGCTGATGCGGGGCAGGAGGCAGAGAACTATTCAGGAATAAAACCATGTTCAATCCGCAACTTCGTGCTGTCACTGCTGTCCAACTGTGTCTCACAGGAAAATAAAACCACTCTGACTCTATGAATACTCGCTTTTCCTGCTGGCTGACATTGTTTGTTGCGTTGTGGCTTCCGGTTTACGCGGTGGCCGCAGGCAGCATGTTTGTCTGTAGTGAAATTCACGGGACAACAACGACCGCCAATGCATGCTGCGACGGAACTAAAGATGGAAGCATGGAGTGTCCGTTGCCGCAGAGCCCTTGCCCTTCCAGCGTTTCGTGCAATCTTGCGTGCAATCTGAGTACGGTCAGCGTTGCCCCTGCGGGTATTCTGCTGCCGATGCCGCTACTGGCATCGGGGTATTCTTTACATGAAGGGCAACCTTCGCAATCCTTCACACCCGATATTCCGCAGCCACCCCCGCGTCTTCGTTGATTGACACAAAAGCTCGAAGCCATCCGGATGTTGAGCCTCCGGAAAAGCGTCAACTCAAATCAATGGAGACACATCATGAAAACACTACTGATCAGCACCGCCCTTGTCCTGGGCTTTTCCGGCTCTGGCCTGACCTTCGCAGGACAAGATCCGTCCGTCACGTTTCAGATACAGCGAACCATGCAAGCCAAGCAGGCTCGGCAAGCAGACAGCGGCCGCTTGCTTGAAGTCGCGATGGTTGCCTGTGCCAAAAAGCATATGCAGTTCATGGACAAGCCTGAACTCCAGAGTCTGCGTGATTGCTGGAAGGCTCACGGACACTTGATGGCCACTTGATGCAACGTTCGTAGCAAGCTCAAGGAGCCCCGGTTGTTCGGGGCTCCTTTTTCCTTTTACTTATCCTTGGAGATTAACAACGGCGTGATAGACTTTCCTGCATGAGAAAACTTCTCAAGCCCTTCGTGTTGTGGCTTTTATTGATCGCGGTTCCCTTTCAGGGATACGCGGCTGCCACCATGATGTGCTGCGGATCGGCGCATGCAAAAGTTGTCGAACATAAGGCGCAAGAGCCAGCGATGCAAGGCAACATCCATTCGCATTTATCCGGCATGGATCACGACCATCATGAGGGCGTAGTTGCTGCTGGATCAACCGGCGCGCCGGAATCCGATTCCGGCGCGCACCATCATGCAGGAGACTCTTCGAAGCGGGTAGCCTTCAAGTGCGGCGCTTGCGCCAGTTGCTGTGTCGGTGCTGCCATCGTACAGACTTCTGATTATTCGTTCGGCATCGCGCCACTGAACTCGACACGCATTTCCTTCCATTCGCTGTATTTCTACCGCTTCGTTCCAGACACCCTGGAACGACCTCCCTACCGCCTCATCGCCTAGCCTCCGAATTCTGCGAGCCACGGCCTGACCGGCCACAAGTTCGCGGTCTTCGGTATTGATTCTGCACGACGCATTTCAGCGTCCGCGCAGGTTCTCATCCGCTATCCGAAGAGGTTTTCATGAAAACGTTACGCATACTCGTGCGCGCCACCATTGGGGTGACTTTCCCCATCCTGGCGTTTGCACAGTCCGGGCCCCAGCAACGGCAGCCGGACCCAATGGATGCAAAAGCCACCGTTCCACTTTTGCACTATGAATCGGCGTTGGAAACCTATCGTCCGATGGACGAGAAAACCGCACCTGCCAAGGTATGGCGATCCGTCAATGACCTTGTGCGCGACACCGGCAGCATGTCCGGCATGCGCATGGGCGACGAGTCTGGTGCTAGGCAGGATATCTACCAAGGCGTCATGAAACCCATGGACCACGGTGCGATGAAGAACATGAAGGACATGGGGTTGGGCGAGATGGAGAGGAAGAAATCGAAGCCTGAAAGCACCAAGCCCGCGAAACGGAAGACGCCATCTGAACCGGACAGCATGCCCGGCATGGACATGTCCTCGGGTGATCACACCAAACACGGCAAGGAGACACCATGAATCAATTCACAGCTCCTGCCTGTTCGCGGCGAACCTCACAACAAACACTCGTCATCTTCGCCATGTCGGCGCAGCTACTAGGCGGTTGCGCCACTTTCTCTAAAGATGGCGGCTTCAATACCGTGACGCAAATTACCCAGGATCGCACCGGTAAAGCGGTGAAGGCGATTCGTTCCGATGACGATGCGGCATCGGTGCAATCGTCGATCAAAGCCCTGCTCGCCAAACCGCTTGATGCGGGCGATGCAGTGCAAATTGCGCTGCTCAATAATCGCGGCCTGCAGGCGACCTATGCCGAATTGGGCATCGCTGAAGCCGACCTCGTACTGGCAGGCCGTTTGCACAATCCGGGGTTCACCTTCAGACGCACGCGTCAGGGTGACGACGTGCTTATCGAGCGCACATTTACCATGAACCTGATTAGCCTGATTACGGCGCCACTGGCACAAAAAATCGAAGGACGACGTTTTGAACAGGTCAAGCTGCTGGTCGCCAATGAGGCGCTGCACGTAGCGGCTGAAACCCGCCGGGCGTATTTCGATGCCATCGCTGGCGGTCAAGGTGTGGATTACGCCAAGCAGGTGAACCTTGCCGCCGAGGCCGGTGCCGATCTCGCCCACCAGATGGGCCGCAGCGGGAACTGGAGCGCACTGGAACAGGCCCGCGAGCAGGCCTTCTATGCCGAAGCCACGGCGGGTGTCGCTCGTGCGATGAAAGCCTCGGTCATAGCACGCGAGAAGCTGACACGGTTGATGGGTCTGTGGGGCGACGACATTCACTTTCAGTTGCCGGAAAGGCTGCCGGAACTTCCGGCGCAGCCGCTAGAACTCGACAACGCCGAGTCCATGGCGTTACAGAACCGCCTGGACATACAAGCGGGAAAACTCGAAACGGCAGGACTGGCTTCGTCGCTGGGCCTCACCAAAACGACGCGCTTCGTTAATGTCCTCGACCTGGGCTACATCCGCAACAATCAAACCGGGTTGCCGCCGGAGCGCGGCTACGAGTTGTCCATCGAGATTCCCCTGTTCGATTGGGGTGGTGCCCGCGTAACGAAGGCAGAGTCGATCTACATGCAGTCGGTCAATCGGCTGGCCGAGACCGCAGTCAACGCACGTTCCGAAGTCCGCGAAAGCTATCTGGGTTACCGCACTTCCTACGATCTGGCGCGACACTATCGCGACAACATCGTGCCGCTGCGCAAGAAAATCTCCGATGAGAATCTGCTGCGCTACAACGGCATGCTGATCAGCGTGTTCGAGTTGCTCGCCGACGCGCGCGATCAGATCGCCAGCGTCAATGGCTATATCGATGCGCTCAAGGATTACTGGATCGCCGAGACCGATCTGCAAGCCGCCTTGGGCGGCAAGCTCCCCAACAACAACTCCACGAAAGGACAGTGATCATGTCATCACGTCGCGATTTTATTTCCGCTTCGGGCGCGCTGATCGGCGCTGCGCTTGTCAGCCGCGCACAGGCCGCTTCGATTCCGGAAGCTCCCATGCAAGGCAATGCCAGCACGCAAGCGCCTCTTCCTCCACCTAATGGCCGCCCCTATAACCCGGTGGTCACGCTGAACGGCTGGACACTGCCATGGCGCATGAAAAACGGCTGGAAGGAATTCCATCTGGTGGCCGAGCCCGTTGTGCGCGAGATTGCACCTGGCATGAAAGCCAATCTCTGGGGCTACAACGGCCAGAGCCCCGGCCCGACGATTGAAGTGGTCGAAGGTGACAAGGTACGCATCTTCGTCACCAACAAATTGCCCGAGCACACCAGCGTTCATTGGCACGGACAGCGCCTGCCCAATGGCATGGATGGTGTGACTGGCCTCACCCAGCCGGGTATCAAGCCGGGGCAAACTTATGTCTACGAGTTCGTGCCGAAGCGGCCGGGTACTTTCATGTATCACCCTCACGCCGACGAAATGATGCAAATGGCCATGGGCATGATGGGCTTCTGGGTCACGCATCCGAAAGACCCCGGACAGCACCGCGTTGACCGGGATTTCGTGTTCCTGCTCAATGCCTACGACATCGATCCGGGCAGCTTCACGCCGAAGACCAGCACCATGCTCGACTTCAATTTGTGGACCTTCAACAGTCG
>JAYUGL010000296.1:0-3251 GCA_043738385.1 Sterolibacteriaceae bacterium | reverse complement strand
TGATGCTGGCCAATAATGAAACCGGCGTATTGCAGGATGTGGCGCGGTTGGCCGAACTGGCGAAACCGACGCATGCGTTGTTCCACAGCGATGCTGTTCAGGCGCTGGGCAAAGTACCTCTGGACTTCCGCAGCTTGAATGCAGGAGGCGTGCATGCGCTGACGATTTCAGCGCACAAGATCGGCGGCCCCAAGGGCGCCGGTGCGCTGGTGGTGGACAAGCGCGTTGATCTGCGCCCCCTCGTTGCCGGCGGCGGACACGAGCGGGGGTTGCGATCAGGAACCGAAAACGTACCGGCCATCGTCGGTTTTGGCATCGCTTGCGAACTGGCCATGGCACAGATGGAAAGCAGGACGGTCCACCTGCTTGCCTTGCGCAAGGAACTTGAACGCGGGCTGGTGGCACAGGGCGCGACGATCTTCAGTCAAGGGGCTGCCCGTTTGCCGAATACGACGTACTTTGCTTTTCACGATCTGGATGGCGAGACGCTGGTGGCCAAGCTGGATCGGGCCGGGTTTGCGGTGGCCAGCGGCGCGGCATGTTCCAGCGCCAACCCGGAGCCTTCGCAGGTACTGCTGGCGATGGGTGTGGCACCGGAACTGGCGCGTGGCGCCGTGCGCGTCAGCGTTGGCGGCGATACGACGACGGAGAACATCGGTGACTTTCTCGCCACCCTTGAACAAACGGTATTTCAATTGAAACGGCTGACCGCCGTTGCTGTCTGATGGTTTAGGTACTCGAGGAGAAAATTACATGCTCAAGCTTCCAATCTATCTCGACTACTCGGCGACGACTCCGGTCGATCCGCGCGTAGCCGCGAAGATGATTCCCTATCTGACCGAGCATTTCGGCAACCCCGCGTCGCGCTCGCATCCCTTCGGCTGGGAAGCGGAGAAGGCCGCAGAAGAGGCGCGCGAGCAGGTGGCGGCGCTGGTCGGCGCGGATTCAAAGGACATTATCTGGACTTCGGGCGCGACCGAGTCGAATAACCTTGCCATCAAAGGTGCGGCCCGTTTTTATGCCGGTACCAAGGGCAAGCACATCATCACGGTGTCGACCGAGCACAAGGCGGTACTGGACACGGTCAAGGAACTGGAGCGCCAGGGGTTTGAGGCGACGTATCTGGAACCCCAGGAAAATGGCCTGATCACCGTCGACCAAGTGAAGCAGGCGTTGCGGCCTGACACTGTGCTGGTTTCCGTGATGGCGGTGAACAACGAGATTGGCGTGATCCAGCCGATCGCCGAGATCGGCGAGCTTTGCCGTGAGAAGGGGGTTATTTTTCACGTCGATGCTGCCCAGGCTACCGGAAAAATGCCGATTGATCTGCGCACGCTGAAAGTGGATCTGATGTCCTTTTCCGCGCACAAGACATACGGCCCCAAGGGTATCGGCGCGTTGTATGTTCGCCGCAAGCCGCGTATCCGGCTCGAAGCGCAGACGCATGGCGGTGGTCACGAGCGCGGCCTGCGCTCCGGCACCCTGGCGACCCATCAGATCGTCGGCATGGGCGAAGCCTTCCGTCTTGCCCGCGTGGAAATGGCGACCGAGAATGAACGCATCCGCATGCTGCGCGACAAGCTGCTGAAAGGCTTGCTGGATATCGAGGAAACCTATGTCAACGGCGACATGGAGCAGCGTGTCCCGCACAACCTCAACGTCAGTTTCAATTTCGTCGAGGGCGAGTCGCTGATCATGGCGATCAAGGACATCGCCGTGTCTTCGGGTTCGGCGTGCACCTCGGCATCACTGGAACCTTCGTACGTATTGCGTGCGCTGGGTCGTTCGGACGAACTGGCGCACAGTTCGATCCGCTTTACCATCGGGCGCTTCACAACCGAGGAAGAAATCGATTACACCGTGAAGCTGCTGCACGCCAAGCTGGGCAAGCTGCGGGAGTTGTCGCCGTTGTGGGAAATGTTCAAGGAAGGTGTCGACCTGAACTCCGTTCAGTGGGCGGCACATTGATTCAAGGAGAAAACCATGTCTTATAGTCAGAAAGTCATCGATCATTACGAAAATCCACGCAACGTCGGCTCCTTTGCCAAGGACGAAGACGATGTCGGCACCGGCATGGTCGGCGCTCCAGCCTGCGGCGACGTGATGAAGCTGCAAATCAAGGTGGGCAAGGACGGCATCATCGAGGACGCCAAGTTCAAGACCTACGGTTGCGGTTCCGCCATCGCCTCCAGTTCGCTGGTGACCGAATGGGTCAAGGGCAAAACCGTCGATCAGGCCATGGAGATCAGAAACACGCACATTGCCGAAGAGTTGGCGCTGCCCCCGGTCAAGATCCATTGCTCGATTCTTGCCGAGGACGCCATCAAGGCGGCGGTGGCCGATTACAAGAAGAAGCATGCTGAGCAGGGAGCGTGAGATGCCGGTGACCTTGAGCGAAAAAGCGGCGGAACATGTTGCCGGCTTCCTGAGCAAGCGCGGCAAGGGCGTTGGCTTGCGTCTCGGCGTGCGTACGTCCGGCTGCTCGGGCATGGCCTATAAACTGGAATTCGCCGATGCGAGCAATCCGGAGGATCATGTGTTCGAGAGTCATGGCCTCAAGGTCATCATCGATCCGAAGAGTCTGCCCTACCTGGAAGGCACGCAACTCGACTACACCAAGGAAGGATTGAACGAGGGCTTCAAGTTCATCAATCCGAACGTCAAAGACGAATGCGGCTGCGGCGAGAGCTTTAACGTCTGACAGGATGAGCCTTCTTCAGGATCACTTTGCCCTGCTCGGTCTGCCCCGCCGTTATAGGCTGGACGGAACCGATCTGGAACGGCGCTATCGCGATGTGCAGTCGCGTGTCCATCCCGACAAGCACGCCCATCTCGGTGATGCTGACCGGCGCCAGGCGATGCAGTGGGCGACCCAGGTGAATGCGGCTTACCAAACCTTGAAGAATCCGCTCGCGCGCGGACGCTATCTGCTCGAACTGGCGGGGCATGATCCACAGGTCGAGCACAACACCGCGATGCCGACCGAGTTTCTGGTGGAACAGATGGAGCTGCGTGAAGCGGTCGCGGAAGCGCGCAGCAGCGGCGCCAGCGAAGTGCTGGAAGCGTTGAGTGATCAGATCAAGCGCGAAATAAACAATCAGTTTCGGACGCTGCAACCGCTATTGGACGAGAGCCACGACTACGAGGCCGCTGCCGGGCTGGTTCGCCGGCTGATGTTTCAGGAAAAGCTGTTGCAGGAAATTCACGACGCGCTCGAAGCCATAGAGGCATAACCACTGACCGTTGCCCTG
>JAYUGL010000295.1:0-3266 GCA_043738385.1 Sterolibacteriaceae bacterium | reverse complement strand
AAGGAGAGACGCGGACCATCAGGTGCGCGCAAATGAATTTCACCGGCCTTGGCTACGCTGGATGGAAGCACCACCAGCAGTTCGGTCCCGCCGGATGGCGAGGGCGCCGTCGTGACGACGCTGCCGCATGCCTGCTCGCCCGTCTCCGGTGCATAGACGGCGTCGCCGACAACGACCATACCCTCGGCAAGCCGGGCGCGGACCATGCGTTTTTTGATCTTGCCCAGATACTCGGTGCGGGCCACGATTTCCTGACCGGGATAGCAACCCTTCTTGAACCCCACGCCGCCAATGAGCTCGAAGTTGATCATCTGTGGCACGAACTGTTCCTGAGTCGGCATCGAAATGTGCGGGATCCCCGCGGCGATGTCCAGCCATTGCCACGCTGCCACACCTACCGGACGGGCACGGGCAGCCAGTTGTTGCCACACTGCGGCCACTTCAATGCCCCGAATCACCAGTTGAAAGCGGTGTTCGGCGAGTCCGATCACGGTACCGGCGGGAAAATGGACGGTACGCATCGGCGCCGGTGGTATCGCCCCAATTTCCTCGAGGAGGGTGTCGGCATTCGGACCGGACAACCCAATCACAATGTGTTCCGCGGTGGCATCGGCCAGCTTGGCCTTGGAGCGCAACACGTACATCGAGAGTTTTTTTAAGATTCCCGGCAGGATGTCAGCGGACAACTGCAAAAACAAACCGTCGGCCTCGCGCCAAACCAGGAAATCGGCCAGCAAACGGCCTTTGGGCGTGCAAAAGCCGGCACGTTGTACCCCGTCCGGGGAGAGTCCCTTGATATCGTTGGTCAACAGGTTGTGCAAGAAACTCTCGGCATCCTCCCCAACCGCCTGGATTAATCCTACATCCACGCGAGGACTGACGACAGTTTCTCCAGCAACCGCTGAAATTTCGCTGGCCGGATCCCCAAAATTCTGAATGCTTTCACTGGCGCCCGACTTGATCAGCAGATCGATCCAATTCTTGTTCATGGTGTCCTGACTGTATATTCTGTTCGGCTATTATAGGGGTTGCTCCCGGCACCCATTCCAATGCGCTTACTGAAGTTACTGCTCTCAACTGCCTTGCTGGCGGCGTTTTTGATGATTGTGGTGATGTTTGTCTTCGCGATCCGTCCGCTGGAATTGAGGACGACGCCTTTGGAATTCAATATTCCGCTCGGTGTTGGTCTTCGGACTGCGTCCAAGGTGATGGCGCAATCCGGTATTGATTTTTCCCCATGGAAATTTTCGTTGCTCGGGCGCATGCTGGGAAAGGATTCCAATATCAAGGCGGGCAGCTATGAGATCGATGCCGGCGTGACCCCATTGCAATTACTGGACAAGCTTACGTTGGGCGACGTCAGCCAGGGCGAGATCGTTTTCATCGAGGGCATGCGCTTTGGCCAATTACGTGCCGCTCTGGATGCTTATCCATTCGTTCGGCATGACACGGCAGGTTTGTCCGATGGGCAGATACTGACTTTGGTTGGCGCATCGGAGATTTATCCGGAAGGCTTGTTTGCCCCAGACACCTACCTGTTTTCAAAGAATTCCAGCGATGTGGATATCCTGCGTCGGGCTTACCATTCCATGCAACAACGACTCGTTCAGGCGTGGGCAAAGCGAGATGCAAAACTGCCTTACAGCCGGCCTTACGACGCCTTGATCATGGCTTCCATTGTTGAGAAAGAGACTGGGATCGCCGCAGACCGGCCGCAGGTTGCCGCAGTATTTCTTAATCGGTTGCGCAGCGGCATGCCCCTGCAAACCGATCCTACGGTCATCTACGGCCTGGGTGAGCAATTCGATGGCAATTTACGGAGACGAGATCTGCAAACCGATACGCCCTACAACAGCTATACCCGACTGGGCCTCCCGCCGACACCGATTGCCATGCCTGGAATCGCCTCGCTTCAAGCGGTGTTGAACCCACCGGCTACGGATAAATATTATTTCGTGGCGAGGGGCGACGGATCAAGCGAGTTTTCGCGAACGCTTGAAGAGCATAACCGCGCCGTGGCGCGCTACCAGAAACACACAGGGGCGCCGGGATGAATACGCCGGGCCGATTTATCACGCTGGAAGGTATTGACGGGGCCGGGAAAAGCACCCACCACGCATGGCTCGTCACTCATTTGCGGACGCAGGGCAAAACCGTGATTTCAACGCGCGAGCCGGGTGGCACGCCCTTGGGAGAAAAATTGCGGGCGCTTCTGCTGTCCGAGCCTATGAACCTCGAAACCGAGGCGCTGCTGATGTTCGCGGCACGCCGGGAGCATATCGGTGTAGTCATCGAACCCGCACTGGCGCGGGGCGACTGGGTCGTGTCAGACCGATTTACCGATGCCTCGTTTGCCTATCAGGGGGGCGGGCGCGGTCTTGACTGGGCCAAATTGCAGCAGTTGGAACAGTGGGTGCAAGGTGATTTGCAGCCGGATCTGACCTTCCTGTTTGATCTGGATGTCATTACGGCACGGCAGCGTTTAGCAAGCACTGGAAGTGCGCCAGACCGATTCGAGCAGGAACAGCAGGCATTCTTCGAGCGGGTACGCAATGCCTATCACCGCCGGGTTGAGGCGTATCCCAGCCGGTTTTGTCTGATCGACGCCAACCAGAACATTGCCGTCATACAGAAAATACTTAAAGAAAGAATATTAAGTGTCTAATTATGAACCATATGAATGGACGAAATCTCGATGGACGTCACTGCTTGCCAAGCCAGAAGGATTGCACCACGCAATGTTGCTTGCAGGGCCGGCAGGGGTCGGCAAGAGCGCATTCGCCGAAGCGTTAGCAGCGCGTCTGTTATGTGAAAAGCTTGAAACCCCTGCGGGCTTCGCCTGCGGCCGCTGCGATGCCTGTCACTGGTTTGCCACCAGCAATCACCCCGATTTCCGCAAAGTCAGCCTGGAAAGCGACGAAGAAGCAGGCACCGAAAAGGATGGAAAGCGATCCACTGGCGGGAAAAAGACTGCTAGCGCCAAAGCGACACAGATTCGCATTGACCAGATCCGCGAGCTGGAAGAGTTTGTTTTCGTCGGCAGTCACCGCCATGGCAATCGGGTCGTTGTCATTGACCCCGCCGATCTGATGAACGCTTCCGCCGCCAACTCACTTCTTAAAATACTTGAAGAACCACCGTCAAATATTTATTTTATTTTGGTTTCATCAAGATGGCGTATCCTTCTTCCGACTTTGCGCAGCCGTTGTCGTCAACTCCTTTTCGGTATTCCGGAGCAGGACGCGGCGGTGGCTTGGCTTGCGACT
>JAYUGL010000294.1:0-51718 GCA_043738385.1 Sterolibacteriaceae bacterium | reverse complement strand
TCGGTGTGCCCGACGCAAATGACGCTTGGCAGAGACCCGTCGGGGCGATGAAAGGGTTTCGCAGGGAAATTGTCTCCGAATTCGCGATAACCACCGTCGGCTCAATGATCCGGATGGACCAATGCGCCATACATGCCCATGCGATGTCGGTTTTCCAATACAAATAAATTATCAATTAAACATGCGTTTAGTTACAAACTGTTTTTGCGTGTCGCTGCCTGGCGACGAGAGAGTGCCAATATTTCATAGGTTAAATACTTAACAAGTTGATTATCAATCAAAAAAATACCCGGCAAATCTCTTGCTACATTTACTTGGCATTTGTACTTTTCATCTACCCAGGAGGTAACCCAAATGAACGCAACCGCAAGCGATGGACAAATGGAAGTGCCTTGTTGCCCGGTACTGGCTAAAGATATCGTATGCGATGTGCTGGATTTTCACTATCGCACGCGGCACACCACTAATGTGACGGCGGGGGGTCGCCGTATACAGGTTGAGGTGCTGATCCATGCCCGGCTGGAGCGGTGCCCAGGGCCCATGACTCTGGGCGATCTCGTCTATAGCACCACGCTGCTGCCGGGCGAAAAGGTGAAGCTATTTACGTCCGACCGCCGCACGCGGTTCAGCGTCGATAGCGAAAGCAAAGTGAGTTATCGAAATGAGCAAACCTCTGAAGAGCGGTACTACATGTCGAGCATGCATGATTCCATGTCCGACGTGTCGGTACGCGATTCCGGCAGTGCGAATTCCAGCAACAAGGGGTCGGCGCGTGGGCATGCCGAGACCAGCGGTGCGATTGAAAGCTTCCTCAGCGGACCTAGTGTCGACGTGAGCGGCTCCTATGATGCGTCATCCACATCATCGTTCTTGCGCGAGTTGAACCAGCACGCGAGCGCGTCAGATCGACGCTCAGAATCTGCCACCAGGGCTGCCAGCTCGGTATCGGTCGGTGAAGTTTCCAGCCGTTCCCATGCCGAAGGTCAGTCGGAAGACCACTTTGAATCGTCGTCGCGGGAATTTTCTAACCCCAATCGCTGCCATGCGATCACCTATTTTTTCTATCAGATCAACAAAACCCAGACGGTTAAATTCAAGCTTGTCGCCATCCAGCGACGCGTGATTGACCCGGCAGCCGATACCCGTGTTTCGAACAATCCATTTGCCGCCGATGGCGGGGTATCTGCCATCCCCAACGCAGTACTCGCAACAGATGCAAACCGTCTGAAAATAGAGCAAACCGGCCGTGACAGTGCGCTTGCAAAACAACACGCGGACTTTGCAGCAGCGGCAAACCGCGATACGGCAGGGGTTAATTTTGCACGTATCTCGGCATTGGATAGCAGTGTGCAGCCAATACCCCCCGCGCTAAAAGCAAGAGCCTTGCAGCAAGTGGATCAGTCGCTCATCAAGGAAGGGCTAATCGACAAGCGTGGCAAAGTGGTGGATGAACTGGTGACCGAGCTTTCGTTTGAGCGCGTGAGTTCGCTACCCACGCCTGGCCTCCTGGTAAAAGGTTGTCTTGACGACTGCGATGTCTGCGAGCCATCGCTCGAAAAGTCAATCGAGCTTGAATTGGAATACAAGCAATTGCAAAACGAACTGCTCAAAAAGCAGATCGCGCTACTTGAAAAATCGCAGGAGTATCGTTGCTGTCCCGTGTCCGAGGAGGAACCCGCGACACCATAAGCGACTGCGTTGTCTTTGGATATCTTCAAGCCACGTTCGGATATATCCGGGCGTGGAATCCGTTCCATCAACTCAAGGAGCTGCGGATGAAAAAAAGCAAACTCGGTCTGCTGAGCGTGAACCAGGATCTGGTAAAAGTTGCCGCCATTCAGGCCATAAAAAAGTTTTTCTAGCGGTGGTCATGGCGTTATCGCTCGCGTTTGGGGATTCGGCTCTTGCGACAATGTGTCTTTGAGTTGCGATGCGACGGATGGCTTTTCATCCTGGTTTAATTGTTTTGGCGGAACTGGCAAGGTGCTCTGATTCGCGATCACTTTGCCAGTCCCACGATTCGATTTCCTGGGTTGGCTGAATGCGGCGGGTAGCGTACTGACAATGCGGCGCTGATTGACCGGATATCGTTGGACGCCCCATGGCGGTCTATAGACGGAAGGAAGTTTCCATCCCTCACTTCCAAGCTTCCGCGGAGGGAAAAATCTAAAGGAGCAATCATGATTATTTCCATGCAGGGTAATTGGACGATCGGCGTCAAGGCTAAGAATGCCGCTTTTGATCAACGATTTATCGTGTCGGGTGCAGCGAGTGGCAATGGCACGCACGCCGGGACGCCGGGCACAACCGTGGCGGTAACTGGATGGCAATGGTCCATTGCCATCCAGAACAACCCCGGGAAAGGATTTCAGCTTTCGGACACCGTGCTCAAGTTTCCGCACAAGGTGGGTGGAAACTATGTATTCGAAATCTGGTCGAACGACGCCGGTGGCGACCAGGACTTCGACGACCTGATCCTGACGTGCTCGGCGCCGGCATCGATCAACGATTTCGTTGTCTACGGCAACGTCTCGTTATATGGCGGCCGGTGCATCTTCAATCCCTGCCGTCGCGGCCCCTTCGTAATCGAAACGCCGGCCGGACTGCTGGATGCATTGAAAAATCCCAAGCTGCGCGATGTGCTGACTCGTCTATATCCGGAACGCGTTCACGGCATCGTCATTCCCAATCCCCCGGATCCTCCGCCCTACTTCAAGCCGATCGTGCTGGATGTGTTCAACGAGGCGACGCAATCGCGAACCGCGCAAGTATTCAGGCGCGTGGTTAAAGCAGACGCCAAATCGAAAAGTGCCGCGGCCACGTCCGAGTTCACCCAGAGCAACTTCGAATTGGTAAGAACCGCGCAAATCGGCGCCCTGCCGCAGGCCGCAAACCTGGCTCTCAATGCGGATCTGGCGAAGATTGTTGACGGTATCGCGTTTGGCTGTCACGTCGAGCCCGCCCCGAATATCACGCTGTCGTTTGAGGAGTACGATCGCACCTCCGCAGAAAAGGCAGGGGGAGCCTATACCGGAACCGGGTCACGCCGTCTGCTCGGGGACACCATCACCGACATGAACGGCAACTATATTTTCCGTTTTCAGTTCGATATGACGGTGCCTTTCCTAGAAGACGCATCCGATATAGCGGCCGGCGAAGATGTCAACGTCATCATCTTTCCCGATGTCATTGTCAAGGTCACCGGCTTTTCTCCTTATAACGTCCTGTACGAAAGCGCGCCGTACTACAACATACCCAATCTCAAGCGCATCGACTTGTGCCTGCCAGAGTCCACCGTGCACGTGTCTTCGGCATGCTTCAACGGCAACCTGATCGGCAGCCTCGGCAATGTGTTTATCGGCGGCAATCAAAATACCGCCGCATCCACGGCGCCGGCCGTCCTACGGCGCTATGGCGACGGCAATTTCCTCGAAGCCAACGGCAAGATTAGCGTCGGTAGCGCGCTCGCTTTATTCAACGTTGAGTGTGCGGCGTGGGGTGGCGTGATCGATATGAGGGGGTGCATGTACGATGCGGCGAAGACCGCCGCGCAGAACACCATCAGGTGGTACACCATTCGTATCCGGCGTCAGGGCACCGTCCCCTGGCAGTTAGTTAGCCAAAATTACAAACACCCACGTTACTCGAAGCGGAATCTAGCAAATTACATCGGCGACGATGTTGGACCGTTCCCGACTGGCCTGCATCTGGATGGTGGGCCGCTGGTTCCGAACACCCCGGCATACAGGAACATTCAGCGTGAAATTTTCGTTGACGGGATCGATTGGGAGTTCTCCAATTTCGACCGGTTCATGCAGTTGAACACCGCGCTGTACGATGTCGTTGCGGGTGTCACCACACCGGGCGCCTTCCACGTGCGCGTTGATGGCTACGACGATGCAGGCAACCCTGTCGCAAATGCAACCGATATGATCGCGCTGTTCGTTCATAACGTTTCGTTGAATTTTCAGCTTTTCGGTCCCTCGTTCTCCGATCTCTCCATCATCAACTCCGGTTGCGGTCTGTATCGGTTGACGGATGCACAATTGAATACTCCAATGCAATTGGCGTTCATGGCCAATGATCCGCACGGCTTTGTGCACTCATACGATCTGACCATGGGTCGCTGCCCGGCGCCGATGCTGGCCCTTCAAGTGAATCATCCCAAACCGCCGCTGGTCGATACGGTTTCGGGAGCCTCGATACTGGCGCATGGAGATGCGTTCGCCAACGTCCACAATGCCTGCCCGGGCTACAGCGGCACCCTCGTCGATTTTGCCGACGCCGGATTGATCAACGTGGAAGTCCAACCGGCGCTGTCGGAAGGCGGATGGATCAAGAGTGGGGAGTACTTCACGGTGCTGTCGTTCGCGCTGACTGCATACAAGCGCGTGACCAACGGGTACAACACGGGACTGAGCGGTCCGTATCAATCAAGCAGCAGCATCTACCTTGAACGATTGACCCCTTGAACAGGATTGGCAGCCAGGAATTTATCCTCTGCACGCTGGCGGTGTGGCGAGTTGCACACTTGCTGGCGAGCGAGGATGGCCCTTTCGACATCGCCATCAGGCTCAGAAAGCTCGCTGGCGAGGGGTTTTTCGGGTCTTTGCTTGATTGTTTCTATTGCCTGAGCCTGTGGATTGCAATTCCGTTTGCGTTTGTGCTTTGTACCGACTGGACTACCGGCGTCGTGACGTGGCTGGCGTTGTCGGGCGCCGCGTCGTTGTTGTTCAAGATGGCCGATCACTCACCCACATCCTGAGGAGAACAAGATATGGCTTGCTGCGGGCATAAACGTGCGCAACTGGTGCAGCGGCAAGGGGTTGTTGGACCGCACCAAAGCGTGCAAGGCGTCATTACGCGGACACGGCCTCCGCGCGCGCCGCGGATCTTCGAATACATCGGTAACGATACGCTCACCCTGAGAGGAACTGCGTCCGGAATAACGTACCGCTTCGAGCGTCCCGGTGACGTTGTCGAAGTGGCCTATGAAGACACGTTCGCAATGCTGGCGGAACAAAACGTCAGGCCGAAGGCGAAAGCGTGAATCAGCGGGGTGTCCAGTAGTTGAATGTCCTTGGGAATTGACCCAAGGCTTGCTTCTACTGGGATCCGGCCGTTTTTCGACGACTGAGAGCTCTTTCCGGCAGTTTGAGAACCCACAAGGTCAGACGTCGATATTCCTTGCGTAGAGCGCATTGCTTTCGATGAAGGCGCGACGCGGTTCGACATCGTCTCCCATCAAGGTGGTGAATATCTCGTCAGCGGAGATAATGTCGTCGATTTGAACCTTGAGCAAACGGCGAACTGCGGGATCCATGGTGGTTTCCCACAGCTGCGCAGGATTCATTTCGCCCAGACCTTTGTAGCGTTGTTTGGTGATGCCCCGCTCGACTTCGTTGAGCAGCCATTTGATGGCATCGGCAAAGCTTGTGACAGCAAAGGATTTTTCACCACGGCGAATGACGGCGCCCGGCCCGATCAAGCCGACGAGCATCTGCGCGGTGCGACGAATCTGCTGGTAGTCGCCGGACAACAGCAGATCGCTATCAATGCTTGAGACGCGCTGGTTGCCATGGTGGATGCGTTCTATGCGGACTTGCCAGCGCTCGTTCTTGTTGTCGTAATGCGCCTGGATTTTGAGTTCCTTTGGCGAGTACCTGGCAAGCGCCGCAGCACTGGCGACGGTCGCGGCCTCATCATCAAGGTTAAGCGGTATGTCATGGGCGAGCACCGCATGCAGCACCTGGCTATCGATGAAATCCGTAAGACGTTTGATCACCGCCTCGGAAAGCAGGTAGGCACGCGCCAGTTCGCCCAGAGGTTCGCCTTCGATTACGGCCTCACCTTCTTTTGGCGTTAGCTGCGCACCGTCCAGCGCGAGCGTTATCAGGTGCTGCGAGAGGGCATGCTCGTCCTTGATGTAAAGCTCGGTCTTGCCATGCTTGATCTTGTATAGCGGCGGTTGAGCGATATAGATGTGCCCGCGCTCAACCAGTTCGGGCATCTGACGGTAGAACAGCGTCAACAACAGCGTACGGATATGAGCGCCGTCCACATCGGCATCGGTCATGATGATGATGCGGTGATAGCGCAGTTTTTCAGGTTTGTATTCGTCTTTGCCGATGCCCGTGCCAAGCGCGGTGATCAGCGTGGCGATTTCCTGTGACGAAATGAGCTTGTCGAAGCGGGCCTTTTCGACATTGAGGATTTTTCCCTTGAGCGGGAGAATTGCCTGGAACTTGCGATCACGCCCTTGTTTGGCGGAACCACCGGCGGAGTCGCCCTCAACCAGATAGAGTTCGCACAGAGAGGGATCTTTCTCCTGGCAATCAGCCAGTTTGCCGGGCAGACCGACGCCGTCCAGCACACCCTTGCGTCGGGTCATATCACGTGCCTTGCGTGCGGCTTCTCGGGCACGGGCGGCCTCAACAATCTTGCCGGTGATGATTTTGGCATCGGCCGGATGTTCAAGCAGGAAGTCGGCAAGCTTGGCGGCCACCACGTCCTCAACCGCTGGGCGGGCTTCCGACGAGACCAGCTTCATCTTGGTCTGGGAGGAAAACTTGGGATCAGGCATCTTGACCGAGAGCACACAAGCGAGACCCTCGCGCATGTCGTCACCGCTGATTTCTACTTTAGCTTTTTTGGCGATCTCATTTTCTTCGAGATACTTGTTGATTACCCGGGTCATCGCGGCGCGCAGGCCGGTGAGGTGGGTACCGCCGTCCGACTGTGGAATGTTGTTGGTGAAACAAAGTACCTGTTCCTGATACGAGTCATTCCATTGCATGGCAACTTCGACGTCGATGGGCACACCATTCTGCATCGACACACCGCTGGAATGAAACACCACAGGGTGGAGGATGTTTTTTGTTCGGTTAATGTAATCGACAAAACCCTTTACTCCGCCGGCGAAAGCAAAGTCCTCATCCTTACCGTTAAGCTGATCGACAAGTTTTATTTTGACGCCATTATTGAGAAAGGAAAGTTCGCGAAGGCGTTTTGCGATGATTTCGTAATGAAACTCGATATTGTCAAAAATTTCTGCGTCGGCGAGAAAGTGCACTTCGGTTCCATGATTCTGGGCCTCTCCGATAGTACGTAGTGGACTAACTTCTATTCCATCCACAATCTCAATTCGTCGGTCTATGACCGCACCGCGATTGAATTCAAGCAAATGTTTCTTGCCATCACGACGGATAGTAAGACGCAGCCATTTCGATAGCGCGTTAACGCATGAAACACCGACCCCATGCAGGCCGCCGGAAACCTTGTAAGAGTTTTGGTTGAACTTGCCACCAGCATGAAGCACACACATCACGATCTCGGCCGCCGAGCGTTTGGGTTCGTGTTTGTCATCCATCTTGACGCCGACCGGTATGCCGCGGCCATTGTCGGTGACCGAGATGGAGTTATCGGCGTGAATGGTGACAACAATGTCATCGCAATACCCTGCCAGCGCTTCGTCGATCGCATTGTCGACGACTTCAAATACCATGTGATGTAAGCCGGTACCGTCCGACGTGTCGCCAATGTACATGCCCGGGCGTTTGCGTACCGCTTCGAGCCCTTCGAGCTGCTGAATGGATGACTCGTCATACCCGCCATTATCAGCGGCGGGGCTATTGTCCTGCGTCATGGGTGAGGTCCGTGTTGTTGCGCTGTCCGTCAAATGCGCATGGGCATGACGACGTATTTAAAGTACTCATTATCCGGTAGTACAAATAATGCACTGGAGTTTGAGTCAGCAAGTCGGCATTCAATGGTTTGTTCGGCGAGATTGTTCAGTACATCCAGGAGGTACGTAACATTAAATCCTATGTCGAGCGCCTCTCCGGAGTACTCAATTTCAAGCTCTTCTTGGGCCTCCTCCTGCTCCGCATTACTGGAGATGACTTTGAGACTTCCCTCCCCCAATACCAAACGAACACCACGAAATTTCTCGTTGGTCAGGATAGCAACGCGTTGCAGTGACTGCAATAGAAGTTCTCGTGACAGGTGAATCGCTTTGGTGTGCCCTTGTGGAATTACGCGCTCGTAGTCTGGAAACTTTCCATCTATCAACTTTGAGACAAACTCGATTGCACTGAATCGAAATTGCACCTGGGTTGGGGCGATCATTATTTCCAACGGATCATCATTATCAGATAGTTGACGCGAAAGTTCCAAAACGGTTTTACGCGGCAGAATGACCTCAATTCGCTCATGCTTGTCTGATAACGTTTCACTGGCATAAGCAAGACGATGACCATCGGTCGCCACCATACGCATCTCGTTTCCGCTTACCACCAGCAGGAGGCCGTTGAGATAGTAGCGAATATCCTGTTGGGCCATCGCGTATTGCACCAATGACAGCAGACGTTTGAACTGTTTCTGCGTTAGGGTGAATTTGGCAGGTTGGCCGTCGGCTGATGCCATACGGGGAAAGTCTTCAGCTGGCAAGGTTTGTAGATTAAAGCGACTCTTGCCAGCTTTTAGCTGAAGGCGTTTATCGTCGAAACTCAGGCTGACCTCGGCGCTTTCCGGAAAAGAACGGAGGATATCTTGAAGCTTTCGGGCGGCAACGGTTAAAGCAACTTTCTCATTTCCAACCCCCTGGGCGGCGGTCCGTATCTGAATTTCAATGTCGGTGGCAAGCAGGGTAAGTCGATCACCGTCTTTTTCTATCAGAACGTTGGAAAGGATGGGGAGGGTGTGACGCTTCTCGACAATTCCGCAGATCGATTGCAGTGGCGACAAAATCTGATCACGAGGACCTTTATATAGAAGCATCTTTATAATCTCTTAATAGTAATAGGAGTTAGCTACAACCTGTGGAAAACCGGGTTTAGTTGTTATAAGTCAAACCGTTGGTTGCTGTATTAAACACTGAATAACTTAATTCTTTGCTGTGTGCGATTGTTAATATGTTTTCGTGCAGAAGGAAAATATAGTCGTTGTCCACAGTCATTCTAATTTCATACACAACCTTATCAACCGGTTAACTTTTAATCGTTTGTATTAATACATGTACGTCGTTGTTGAGCAAGTTATCACGTGAACGCAAGTCTAAAATAGTTCGACACGCGTGGAGAACGGTGGTGTGATCTCGACCACCGAAGGCTTCACCAATTTCAGGCAGGCTATGTGAGGTAAGTTCTCGAGCGATCCACATCGCGATTTGTCGCGGACGGGCAATAGCACGAGTACGTTTATGGGAATACATGTCGGCGACTTTTATTTTGTAATAGTCGGCGACGGTTTTTTGCACAAGGTCAAGAGTGATTTGTCGATTGGTGGCTCCTAGTACATCCTTAAGTGCTTCCTTCGCAACGTCGATGGTAATGTCATTACCATGGAAACGCGCAAATGCGAGTACCCGATTTAGGGCACCTTCAAGTTCTCGCACATTTGAGCGTAGATTCTTGGCGATCAGGAAAGCCACATCATCACCAATTTCAATGTTGGAAACTTCTGCTTTCTTTTTGAGTATAGCAACGCGCATCTCGAGTTCTGGTGGTTCGATCTGTACCGTGAGACCACAGTCAAAGCGTGAAATCAGTCTATCTTCCAGTCCTTGAATATCTTTCGGATACGTATCACAAGTGATGATAATTTGCTTTTTGGCTTCTACAAAAGCGTTGAAAGCGTAAAAGAACTCTTCTTGAGTGCGATCCTTGCCGTTGAAAAACTGAATGTCGTCTATCAATAGAAGATCAAGACTGCGATAGGACTGTTTGAAACTGTCGAACGATCTCTGGTGGTAGGCGCGAACGACGTCAGACACGTAATCTTCAGCATGGAGGTAGCGTACCACCGCTAAGGGATTATTGGCGCAAACCGTATTTCCGATCGCATGGAGCAGATGTGTCTTGCCAAGGCCCACCCCACCATACACGAATAGCGGGTTGTACGAGATGCCAGGATTTGTCGCAACTTGCTGCGCAGCGGCGCGCGCTAGATCGTTAGCACGGCCAGTGACAAGTGTATCGAATGTAAAAGCCGGGTTCAGCCGGGACCGTTCGTAGGCCGCGTTGGTGATATTGGTGGAACTGGAACCCACCCCTTTTATCGGATAGTTGTTGCTGGTGGCTATTTCGGCCTGCTCGTTTTCTGCCGGTTCTGTTTCCGACACGCCAAGGGTGACATTAACTGGCTCGCCGTAATATTGACGGCTCAGCGCTTCAATTTGGTTGAGGTAACGCTCACGCACGCGCTGCAAGACAAAACGGTTGGGGGCCATGAGACGTAAACGGCGCGGCGATTCTCCTTCATCCTCAATCTTCAACGCTTTAATCCACGTGTTGAATTGCTGGGCGGAAAGTTCGCGCTCTAGATGATTAAGGCAGGTAGACCAAAAATCGCTCATTGTGAAAATGGGTCCCTAAGTTCCGTGGCAATGCTGACAACCAGGAACATTGTTATGTTTTGCTGTGGACTTTGTGGCCGACAGAGGTTTGAATTCTAGCGGTTTCGCCGCCGGTTATCCACAGGCATACCGATTCATTGGCAGCCGCTTCGGCCTTGACAAAGTAGGCCAAAAAATATCTAATTACGTGTTTAACTTCCGTCGGGTAATTCCTCCATGAAACGTACTTACCAGCCCTCCGTTGTTCGCCGCAAGCGTACGCACGGCTTTCTGGTGCGAATGCGCACCCGCGGGGGCCGCGCCGTTATCCGTGCCCGCCGTGCCAAGGGCCGCCACCGCCTGAGCGTCTGAACGCCGCCGCCGGGTGACGGAAGACACGGGCTTCCGTCCCGCGCACAGGCTGGGTCGAGTGATCGGGTTTGCGGCGGTGTTTGCCAACCGAAGGGTGTTGCGGGGCGCTCTGTTCGATCTCCATTATCGGCCCAACGAAGCCGATACTGTGCGGCTCGGCGTTGTAATTCCCAAGCGCAATGCTCGTAGAGCGGTACTGCGCAACCGGTTCAAGCGACTGGCACGCGAAGTATTTCGTCACCAACGAAAAGATTTGCCGAAAATGGATCTGGTATTGCGTCTGGCACGGCCTGCGGATTCAAGGGCGGTAGAAAATGCGGTCGTGCGAGAAGATATCCAACGTCTGCTGTCCCGCCTCCCGACCGACACTTCGCGATGAAGAATCTTCTTATTGTTTTTTTTGTCATGCTGATTCGCCTCTACCAACGGGCGTTCAGTCCGTTGCTAGGGCATCGTTGCCGATTCCACCCGCGCTGCTCAGATTTTGCCCTTGAGTCCTTACATCGTTATGGGCTGATCAAGGGCATTTGGCTGGCGGTAAAACGTGTCGGTTGTTGCCATCCATGGCACCGGGGTGGTTTCGACCCGGTGCCCTGACCTGCTTACTACTTTATTGACCGCCAACCGATGGACAACCAACGTCTGATTCTTCTAGTGGTGTTTTTCTTTTCCGCATTCATGTTGTGGGAGGCGTGGCAAAAACATGAACATCCCGGCCTTTCTACAACGGCCACCGCTGCTTCCACCGTGACAGCGTCCAGTGCTGCGGTGCCAACGTTGTCTTCGATACCGGCGACCACAGGCGGTGTACCCGCTACCGCAGCTGCAACAGGCAATGCGCCCGAAGCGGTGGTCAAAACGGACTTGTTCATTGCCAATATTTCGGCCCAAGGCGGCGATCTGATTCGGCTTGAACTGACCAGACATCAAGCCACCAATCAGCCTGACAAAAACTTTGTCCTTTTTGACAGCGGTGAGAAACATATCTACTTGGGTCAAAGCGGCCTGATTGGAGAAGGCCTGCCAAACCATAAAAGTGTCTGGCAACTGGTTCCCGGCACCTATGAACTGAAAGACGGGCAGGATAGCCTGGTACTTCAGCTACAAGCGGATGGAGTTGGTGGTATTAAGGTCAACAAAACCTACACCTTTCACCGTGGCAGCTACCTGGTCGATGTGGGCCACGAGATATTCAACCAAGGGCCGGCCCCGGTTACGCCAAGTGCCTATTTTCAGATCACCCGCGATGGCAAGCCGCCAGAGACTGCAAGCAGCGGCATGATGGGGATGGGGGCGACCACATTTACTGGTCCGGCGATCTACACCGAGCAGGATAAGTATCAGAAGATCAATTTTAGCGACATTGATAAAGGTAAAGACAAGCACGCGACGAAATCCGACAGTGGATGGGTAGCGCTGGTGCAGCACTATTTTGTTTCAGCATGGTTGCCACAGGACAAGTTGGAGCGGGAGTTCTTTACCCGCAAGGTAGGCGACAATCTTTATTCCGCCGGGGTGATTGTTCCTGTTCCAGCAATCGCGCCCGGTGCCAGCGCGAAGCTGTCGGTCCCGCTCTACGCCGGCCCACAAGAGCAGGACAAGCTTAAGAATATTGCCCCCGGATTGAGTCTGGTCGTCGACTATGGCTGGTTGACTGTCATCGCTGCACCGATCTTCTGGGTGTTGGAGGCAATACACAAGGCAGTGAATAATTGGGGTTGGTCGATCATCCTTTTAACAGTAATGATCAAGATGATTTTCTTCCCGCTCTCGGCCGCCAGCTACAAGTCAATGGCAAAAATGCGTCTGGTGACACCAAAAATGGCCAAGCTGAAGGAGACGTACGGCGACGACAAGATGCGGTTGAATCAAGAAATGATGGAACTGTACAAGAAAGAAAAGATCAATCCGCTTGGAGGTTGTCTGCCCATCCTGGTGCAGATTCCTGTATTCATCTCTCTCTATTGGGTGTTGCTAGGCGCAGTGGAAATGCGTAATGCTCCGTGGCTTGGGTGGATTACCGATCTTTCGGTGAAGGATCCGTACTATGTACTGCCATTGATCATGGGTGCGACGATGTTGATCCAGACCAAACTCAACCCAACGCCGCCCGATCCGATGCAGGCAAAAATCATGATGATCATGCCTATCGTGTTCACCGGTATGTTCCTGTTTTTTCCTGCGGGTCTGGTGCTCTACTGGGTAGTCAACAACATGTTGTCGATCGCGCAACAGTGGCAAATCACTCGCATGATAGAAGGCGGTGGAAAAAAAGTCGCCTAGCGACGTTATTGCCGCTGTCGCCACGGCGCCTGGCCGTGGTGGCATCGGCGTAGTCCGGGTTTCGGGGCCGCAGCTGACAACTTTTGCGGAACAGCTCAGCGGAAAACGGCTTCAGCCACGCCTAGCAACGCTGGCTAATTTTTCTGACAGAACAGGTCAGACTATTGATCAAGGCCTGCTGCTTTATTTCCCCGCGCCTAATTCCTTCACCGGTGAAGATGTGCTGGAGTTGCAAGGGCATGGCGGGCCGGTGGTGATGCAGATGCTACTGGCGCGCTGTCTTGAATTGGGTGCAAGACTGGGGCAACCGGGCGAGTTCTCGCGGCGCGCCTTCCTCAACGACAAGCTGGATCTTGCCCAAGCCGAAGCGGTGGCGGACCTCATAGACGCTTCGACTGCGGCCGCCGCGCGTTCGGCATTGCGTTCCCTGACGGGTGAGTTTTCCCGAGCGGTGCATGGCCTTGTTGAGCGTTTGATTGAACTGCGCATGCTGGTCGAAGCGACGCTCGACTTTCCCAACGAAGAGATTGACGTTCTGCGTGATACCGACGCAGCGGCCAGGCTTGCTCGTTTGAGTCAGGATCTTGCGAAGTTATTTACCCGGGCGAAACAAGGCCGGGTGCTACGCACCGGCTTGCATGTCGTACTAGTTGGGCTGCCGAATGCTGGCAAATCTTCACTGCTCAATAGCCTCGCCGGCGAAGAGCGCGCCATTGTCACCGACATCGCCGGTACGACCCGCGATACGCTGCGCGAAACCATACAGATCGAAGGCATTCCCCTGCACATCATCGATACTGCGGGCCTGCGCGAGACCGCAGATGTTGTGGAACTGATCGGAATTAAACGCACTTGGCACGAAATCGAACAGGCCGACGTGGTGGTGCAGATCGTCGATGCGCGTAGCGGCGTCACCAACGCCGACAAGAATGTCGCCTTGCGCTTGCCGTCGGGGGAGCGCCGCATCGTGGTTCATAATAAATGCGATCTTGTCCACCGTCCGCAACAGCGCTGGGAAGAAGGCGGCAGCGCGCATCTACTGCTCTCCGCCAAAACCGGCGATGGCATGGCTCTACTCCATGACGAGTTACTCCGAATTGCGGGTTGGCAAGGGCATGGTGAGGACGTAATCCTTGCCCGCGAGCGGCATCTGAGCGCGCTTGAAGAAGCACAGCAACGACTGGCGCTCGCCGCCGCACAGCTTCAGCAAATCGAACTGAGCGCCGAAGAGTTACGTCTTGCGCAAGTGGCGCTGTCGCACATCACGGGTGAATTCAGCGCCGACGATCTGCTGGGGGAAATTTTTTCCCGCTTTTGTATCGGCAAATAATCGACATTCGAGTTGGGTATTCTTGATTGTCACCATCGGACTGATTTTAAGGTTTGGTTGCGATCTCTGGTTGAATTGTGAATTACGTTTCACGTGAAACGTCCGAGTTAGTGCTTCGGGCCCGTTTCACGTGAAACATAAGGGCGCGGCAATTCAGTTTCCCGTTTCAAAGGCGTATGATTGCCGCTCTTTTTTGGTAGCCTTAAAATGCTTTTCCCCACCCGTTTCGACGTAATTGTGATCGGCGGCGGCCACGCCGGCACGGAGGCAGCCTTGGCTTCGGCGAGGTCGGGCGCGAACACGCTGCTGCTGACGCACAATATCGAGACGCTCGGCCAGATGTCCTGCAACCCTTCCATAGGTGGGATCGGCAAGGGCCATCTGGTCAAGGAAATCGACGCCCTCGGCGGTGCGATGGCCGCAGCGACGGACGAAGCCGGCATCCAGTTTCGTATCCTCAATTCATCCAAGGGCCCGGCGGTGCGCGCTACCCGCGCCCAGGCCGATCGATTGTTGTACAAGCAGGCAATTCGCAGCCGACTGGAAAATCAGCCCAAGCTGACTCTGTTTCAGCAGGCGGTCGACGACATTACAGTGGTCGGCGACCAAGTGACCGGCGTGACCACTCAACTCGGGATCCGCTTTGAGGCCTTGGCGGTGGTATTGACCGCTGGCACCTTCCTCAATGGTTTGGTGCATGTGGGCCTGGAAAACTTTAGCGCTGGACGTTTTGGTGACCCGGCCGCGATCTCGCTGGCCAAACGTTTGCGCGAATTGCAGTTGCCAGTGGGCCGACTCAAGACCGGCACTCCGCCGCGTTTGGACGGCCGCACCATTGACTATTCGGTGCTGCAAATCCAGCCCGGCGATGATCCGGTGCCGGTGTTTTCCTTCCTCGGCCGCGTCGAACATCATCCGCGTCAGGTGCCATGCTGGATTACCCATACCAATTTGCGCACCCACGAAATTATCCGTTCCGGCCTTGATCGATCGCCGATGTTTACCGGGGTCATCGAAGGAGTGGGGCCGCGCTATTGCCCCTCCATCGAAGACAAGATCCATCGCTTTGCGGGCAAGGACAGCCACCAGATTTTCCTTGAACCGGAAGGGCTCGACACCCATGAGGTCTATCCGCAAGGCGTGTCGACCAGCCTGCCGTTCGATGTTCAGCTGGCGATGGTGCGCAGTCTCAAGGGCCTCGAAAACGTCCATATCTTGCGGCCTGGCTATGCCATCGAATACGACTATTTTGATCCCCGCCATCTCAAGGCCTCACTGGAGACCAAGTCGATTGCTGGTCTGTTTTTCGCCGGCCAGATCAACGGGACGACGGGTTATGAGGAAGCGGCGGCCCAAGGGCTATTGGCCGGGATCAATGCCGCCCGCCGCGTCAAAGGGTTGGAAGGGTGGTGTCCGCGCCGCGATGAGGCTTATCTGGGCGTGCTGGTAGACGACCTGATCACGCGCGGCGTTTCCGAGCCCTACAGGATGTTCACCAGCCGCGCCGAATATCGTCTCTCGCTGCGCGAGGACAATGCCGACCAGCGGTTGACCGAAATTGGCCGTGAGCTCGGTCTCGTGGACGATGCGCGGTGGGAAGTCTTCAGCCGCAAGCGCGAAGTGATTGCCCGGGAGGTCGAACGACTCAAGAGCACCTGGGTGAATCCTCGATTGATTTCAGAGTCAGAAGCCGTACGTGTCTTGGGCCAGCCGATCGAACGCGAGTACTGTCTGTTCGATCTGTTGCGTCGCCCTGGAGTGAGCTATCCGGCGCTGATGACGCTTGCCGGCGTCGGTAACGGGACATGCGAACCACAAGCGGTTGCTCAATTGGAAGTTTTGGCTAAATACCAAGGGTATATCGACCGCCAGCAGGAAGAAGTGGAGAAGACGCGCGCCAATGAAGCGTTGGCACTGCCCGCAGACCTGGACTACCGCGAAGTCAGGGGCCTTTCGATTGAGGTGCAACAAAAGCTCAATCAGCATCGTCCCGAAACGCTGGGGCAAGCGTCGCGGGTTCAGGGTGTGACACCGGCGGCGATTTCCCTATTGCAGGTACATCTTAAACGGCGCACTTTGGCAACGCAGGACCGGGCAGCGTGAGTTTGTCGCAGGAGCTGCATCGCGGCACGGAGGCCTTAGGTTTGGTGTTGCCCGAAGGAGCGGAAGCGAAGCTGCTCGGATATCTGACGTTGCTGTCGAAATGGAACCGCACTTACAATCTGACTGCTGTGCGTGACGAAGGAGAGATGGTGTCTCATCATCTGCTCGATTCTCTTGCCGTCCTGTCCCACCTTGGCGATATCGATACGCTGGCCGACGTCGGTAGCGGCGCGGGTCTTCCGGGCTTGGTACTGGCAATCGTCAAGCCCGGCTTGAACGTGACCTCAGTCGAGGCCAGCCATAAAAAAACAGCCTTTCAACAGCAAGCGAAAATGGCCTTCCAGCTTGACAATGTAAGTATTCACTGTTGTCGTGTGGAGCTATACAACAGCCATGTAGCATTCGCTAGCGTTATTTCCAGGGCATTCTCCAGCCTGACTGAATTCATTCGTTTAGCGGGGGATCTGGTGTGCTCGGGCGGCACTTTGCTCGCCATGAAAGGCCAGTTACCAGAACAGGAAATCGCCAAACTTCCGGCCGACTGGAAAGTTGCGGATGCGATTCGTCTCGATGTGCCGGGTCTTGCCGCTGAACGACATTTGATTGTATTGAAGAGGGTCTGAAAGTGCACATTTTTGCCATTGCGAACCAGAAGGGCGGCGTGGGCAAAACGACCACCAGCGTCAATCTTGCCGCCGCGCTTGCCATCCAGGGCCAACGTACCCTGTTGGTTGATCTCGATCCACAGGGCAACGCCACCATGGGCAGCGGTGTCGACAAACGGGCGCTTACCACGTCGATCTATCAAGTGCTGCTGGGACTGGCGACACTTGCGGGGTCACGTGTCGCATCGCCATCGGGGAAGTTTGATGTACTGCCGGCCAATCGAGACCTCGCTGGCGCTGAAGTGGAATTAGTCGATATCGACCGGCGAGAAACACGCTTGAAAGAGGCGCTTGACCGCCACAGTGAAGACTACGACTTCGTCTTGATCGATTGTCCGCCCTCACTGTCGATGCTGACCTTGAATGGCCTGTGCGCCGCCCATGGCGTGATTATCCCAATGCAGTGTGAGTACTATGCGCTCGAAGGTTTGTCCGACCTGGTCAATACCATCAAGAAAGTGCATGCCAATCTCAACCGTGACTTGAAAGTCATCGGTTTGCTGCGCGTGATGTTTGATCCGCGCAGTACGCTTTCTAATCAGGTATCTGCCCAGCTCGAACAACACTTCGGCGACAAAGTATTCAATACGCTGGTGCCGCGCAACGTGCGGCTGGCCGAAGCGCCAAGTTATGGTGTGCCGGGCGTGTTGTTTGATAGGGCATCGAAGGGTGCCCAAGCCTATCTGGCTTTCGCCGAAGAAGTGATCCAACGCGTTAAGACGTTTTAGCACTCTAAATTCAAGAGCTGGCACTAGGAAAATCTGATGAATCCACCAAAAATGAAAGGCCTGGGCCGGGGACTCGATGCCCTGCTGGCCGCCAATAACGCCCCTGAGAGCCACCGCCAGGAAACCTTGGCAGTCGGAGTACTGCAGCCCGGCAAGTACCAGCCCAGAACGCGAATGGATCCGGGGTCGCTGGAGGAACTGGCGGCATCCATCAAAGCGCAAGGGTTGATACAGCCGATCTCGGTTCGCCCGGTCGGCGCCGCGCGCTACGAAATTATCGTCGGCGAACGGCGTTGGCGCGCCGCGCAGATTGCGGGTCTCGCCGAAGTGCCGGTGCTGATTCGCGATATTCCCGACGACGCGGCGCTGGCCATGTCGCTGATTGAAAACATTCAGCGCGAGGACCTCAATCCGCTTGAAGAGGCCGCAGGTCTCCAACGGCTGATTGATGAGTTCGGCATGACCCATCAACAAGCGGCCGATGCCGTGGGTCGCTCGCGCCCGGCAGCGTCCAATCTGTTGCGATTATTGAATTTGGCCAAGCCAGCGCAGGAAATGTTGATGGCCGGCGATATCGAAATGGGCCACGCCCGTGCGCTGTTGCCATTGCAAAAATCGGATCAAGGGCGGGTTGCGGCAGCAGTTGTTGAGAAGGGCTATTCAGTCAGGGAGACTGAGCGGTTGGTCGCGCGCGAACTCAATCCACCGGCCACAAAATCAAACGCAATGGCAAAAGATAGAGATCTCGCCAGACTTGAAGACGAGTTGTCGGACAGCCTTGGTGCCACGGTCAAAATAGCTGCCAATCGCAAGGGCGTCGGCAGTGTGTCGATCCGGTTTTCGAGTCTTGATCAACTGGATGGAATTCTGGGTCGGTTAAAAAAATAGCGAGCTGCAACGAGGTTGTTGTGTTTTTGTCGCTCTCGCTTGTTCGATACATTCCATTGACTGGAATCCGCAAGATTTGCTAAACTCCGCGCTTTGCAAAATTCAGGCGGCGCAAATTATGGTCGCCCACTGATGGGTGCTTGAATGTGGCAAGAGCAGGTGCTTCAACAACAAGACCCTACTATGTCATTTTTGTCTGGCAGACCATTGCGACTGTCTTGATGGCAGCGATAGGTGCCTGGTTCGCCGGTCTTCACGGTGCGCTGTCGGCAGCCTTGGGGGGCTCAGTCGCGTTGACGGGTGGTTTGGTTTTTATGTTGCTGACGCCACGCAACACCGGTCCGACGCCATGGGATTCGCTCGGTGCGGCATTGCGCGCCGAAGGGGCAAAGCTGGCGGTAATCGTCGTTCAGTTGTGGTTGGTGATGGAGATCTACAAACAGATTGTCTTCGTCGCGTTTATTGGAACATTCACCGTCGCGGTGATCATTTTTTCGATGGCAATTTTTGTGCGTAATCCCGTGTCGCTTGAAACAGGCCGAAACAATGTCAACTGAAGCCCTCACTCCAACCGAGTACATCAACCACCATCTGACTTTCTTCGCCAAGCCGGTTGGCGACGGTTCCTTCTGGACACTGCATGTGGATTCCCTGGTCACCGCAGTCATCTTGGGAGTCATCGGTTTTGGTTTTCTGTGGTGGGTGGTGCGCGGCGCCACAGCCGGTGTTCCCAGTAAAAGGCAGGCGTTTGTAGAGCTCGCGATGGAGTTTGTCGACGAGCAGGCCAAGGCAATTTTCCATGGCGACCGTCACCAGTTTGTCGCGCCGCTCGCACTGACGGTCTTTGTGTGGGTCTTGCTGATGAATGCGATGGACTTCCTGCCGGTCGACATCATGGCCTGGGTCTATGAACACGTTTTCCATCTTGAACATTGGCGTGCGGTGCCGACTGCCGACGTCAACACCACATTCGCGCTGTCTCTGACGATTTGGATTTTGATGTTGTTCTTCAACGTCAAGGTCAAGGGTTTCGGCGGCTGGATGCACGAGCTGTTCTGTACGCCGTTCGGTTCCAATCCATTGATGTGGATTTTCAACCTGCTCTTCAACGTCGTCGAGTACGTGTCCAAGCCGCTGTCGCATTCGTTGCGGCTCTACGGCAACATGTACGCGGGCGAGATCATCTTCCTGCTGCTTGGCATGTGGGCCGCCAACAGTTCGTGGAACACTGATCACTTCATCGGTTTTGGCATAGCGTCGTTGCTGACGGTAGGCTGGGCGATCTTTCACATTCTGATCGTCGTGCTGCAAGCTTTCATTTTCATGATGCTCACCATCGTCTACATTTCGATGGCGCATGAGAGCCATTGATTTTTTTATCTTAACCACTATCCAGTTCGAAAGGATCGCAAATGGACAAACTCCAATATCTGGCCATGATTCAGGCCTATACCGGCATCGGCATTGGCCTCATCATCGGTCTGGGCGCTGCCGGCGCCTGTATCGGTGTGGGCATCATGTGCTCACGCTACCTTGAAGCAGCCGCCCGCCAGCCGGAATTGATGGCGGCATTGCAGGTCAAGGTATTCCTGCTGCTGGGCCTGATCGATGCATCGTTCATTATCGGTGTTGGCCTGGCCATGCTGTTTGCCTTCGGCAATCCTCTGCTCGCAGTCATTCACTGACCGGCGTTTTCGCCAGTGTCAGGCTAGGAAATAGCCATGAACATAAATGTCACCATGTTCTCGCAGGCGATCGCCTTCGCGCTCTTCATCTGGTTTACGGTGAAGTTTGTTTGGCCGCCGTTGTTGACTGCGATTACCGAACGCCAGAAAAAGATCGAAGAAGGTCTTGCCGCGGCTGAGCGCAGCAAGAAGGACCTCGTCCTGGCGCTGGCTCGCTCGACTGATGCGTTGCGCGAAGCGCGCGAGAAGTCTGCCGAGATGATTGGTGCGGCGGAGCGGCAAGCGTCTTTGATTGCGGAAGAAGCGCGCGCCGAAGCCAACCGAATCATCAATCAAGCGCGTGAAGCAGCAGAAGGTGAAGCCGCCGTCGCCGCTCAACGCGCCAAGGAAAGTCTGCGTGACCAGGTGGCGCATCTGGCGGTCACCGGAGCAGAGAAGATCCTGCGCCGGGAAGTCAATGCCCAAGCGCACGCGGATCTGCTCGCCGCGCTCAAGGCGGAGCTCTGACCGACCATGGCTGAGAACGTCACGCTCGCGCGGCCCTATGCGGAAGCGGCTTTTCGGATCGCGCGGGAAGCGAATCAGCTCGACGCCTGGGCCGACGCGCTGGGCCGTCTTGCGGCGGTTGCAGCCGATGCCGAGATGCAGGCGTTTGTCGATAACCCAAACGTGGCAACGGCAGCAGTGACCAAGCTTCTGCTGGATGTCGCGGGTGACGGTTTTTCGGCAGACCAGAAAAATTTTCTGCAGTTGCTGGCTGAAAATGATCGCATCACCGTGCTGCCGGAAATTCGCGACCTCTACAACGCGTTGAAGCATGACGTGGAGGGTGTCAAGGAGGCTCAAATCGAGTCTGCCTATCCTCTCGATGGTGCTCCACTAGGTAGTCTGGTGACAGATCTCGAACGCCGTTTTAAATGCAGGATTCAAGCAACCGTCAAGATCGATCCCGAGTTGATCGGCGGTGTTCGCATCGCGGTTGGCGATCAGGTCATCGATGCGTCGGTCCGCGGTAAGCTCGCCCAGATGGCGATTGCCCTCAAGAACTAGGAGTTATTGTCATGAACCTCAACCCCTCCGAAATCAGCGACCTGATCAAGAGCAAGATCCAGAACATGCAGTTGGCCGCGCAGGCCAAGACTGAAGGCACCGTTGTTTCGGTGACCGACGGTATCTGCCGCGTGCACGGTCTGGCCGACGTGATGCAGGGCGAAATGCTGGAATTCCCAGGCAACACTTTCGGCCTCGCGCTCAATCTTGAGCGTGACTCGGTCGGCGCGGTAGTCATGGGCGAATACGAGCATATCTCCGAAGGCGATACGGTCAAATGTACCGGTCGCATTCTGGAAGTGCCGGTCGGTCCAGAGCTGCTCGGTCGCGTGGTCAATGCGCTGGGTGAGCCGATCGACGGCAAGGGTCCGATCAACGCAAAATTGACCGACAAGATTGAAAAAGTTGCGCCGGGCGTGATCTGGCGCAAGTCCGTGTCCCAGCCCGTGCAGTCCGGCCTCAAGGCAATCGACGCCATGGTCCCGGTTGGCCGTGGCCAGCGCGAATTGATTATCGGCGACCGCCAGACCGGCAAGACCGCTGTGGCGGTGGACACCATCATCAACCAGAAGGGGCAGAACATGTTCTGCATTTATGTGGCGATCGGTCAGAAGGCTTCGACTGTCGCTAACGTAGTGCGGAAACTCGAAGAACATGGCGCGATGGCGTACACGATTGTGGTCGCGGCAACCGCTTCGGAATCCGCTGCCATGCAGTTCCTGGCGCCCTATGCGGGTTGCACCATGGGCGAATACTTCCGCGATCGTGGCATGGATGCGCTGGTTGTCTATGACGATCTGACCAAGCAGGCTTGGGCCTATCGTCAGATCTCCCTGCTGCTGCGCCGCCCGCCGGGCCGCGAAGCCTATCCGGGCGACGTGTTCTACATCCATTCCCGTCTGTTGGAGCGTGCTGCGCGCGTCTCCGAAGCCTGGGTCGAGAAATTCACCAACGGCGAAGTTAAAGGCAAGACCGGTTCGCTGACTGCGCTGCCAGTGATCGAAACGCAAGCGGGCGACGTTTCCGCATTCGTGCCGACCAACGTGATTTCCATTACTGACGGCCAGATATTCCTCGAAACCGACTTGTTCAATGCCGGCATTCGGCCCGCCATGAACGCCGGCGTTTCGGTGTCGCGCGTTGGTGGCGCAGCGCAGACCAAAGTCATCAAGAAGCTCGGTGGCGGCGTGCGTTTGTCGTTGGCCCAATACCGTGAGTTGGCAGCCTTCGCCCAGTTCGCTTCCGATCTGGACGAGTCCACCCGCAAGCAGTTGGAACGCGGCCGTCGTGTTACCGAACTGATGAAGCAGCCACAATATGCGCCGCTGTCGGTTGCCGACATGGCCGTGTCCCTCTTTGCTTCTGATGGCTACATGGATGATGTCGAAGTGCCCCGTATTCTTGCATTCGAAACCGGACTGCATCAGTACTTGCACCAGAACCAGGCCGACTTGATGAAAAAGATCGAGACCAACAAGGAACTGGACAAGGACGGTGAGGCGCAATTGAAATCCGCGATTGCCGAATTCAAGAAGTCCTGGGCCTAATCTGCCTTAGCTAGGAGACGATCATGGCGGGCGGTAAAGAGATTCGGACCAAGATCAAGAGCGTCCAGAACACCAAGAAAATTACAAAGGCCATGGAAATGGTGGCCGCGTCCAAGATGCGCAAGGCGCAGGAGCGGATGCGTGCTGCACGGCCCTACAGCGACAAGATGCGTCGTCTGGCCGCCAATCTTTCCCAGGCCAATGTTACCGAGTATCGTCATGCTTTCCTCGGCAAGCGCGAGTCGGTGAAGCGGGTAGGGCTGATTGTGGTCACGACGGATAAGGGATTATGCGGCGGCCTCAATACCAACATCCTGCGCCAATTGACGGGCGCCATGCGCCAGTGGGAGCAGGAAGGCGTCAGCGAGTTCAGCGTTACCTGCATCGGCAACAAGGGTCTGGGCTTCATGCAGCGCATGGGTGCCAAGGTGGTGTCGCATCTTGTGCAGGTCGGCGATGCACCACATATGGACAAGCTGATCGGACCCATCAAGGTCATGATCGATGCTTTTCAGAACGACGAGCTGGATGCCATCCATATCGCCTATACCCGCTTCGTCAACACCATGAAGCAGGAGCCCGTGATTGAGCAATTGCTGCCCCTGACCGGTGAACGTCTCGGAACGCCCGAGCGTGCGTGGGACTATCTGTACGAGCCGGAAGCAAAGGTTGTCCTTGATTACATGCTGGTGCGTTATGTCGAGTCGCTGATTTATCAGGCGGTCGCTGAAAACATGGCATCGGAGCAGAGTGCGCGGATGGTGGCCATGAAGGCGGCAACCGACAATGCGGGAACGGTGATCAAGGAACTACAGTTGGTGTACAACAAGGCACGTCAAGCGGCTATTACCAAAGAAATTTCGGAGATCGTCGGTGGTGCAGCCGCGATTTCGGGTTGAGAAATTGGGCAAGACTAACGTGAGTGAAGCGAACGTTACGACGAGACCAAATTTATTAATTGTCGGTGGCGCAGCCGCGATCTCCGGCTAACGACTTTTTGATTTAAGGAAACGACCATGAGCAACGGAAATATCGTCCAATGCATCGGCGCTGTGGTGGACATCAAGTTCCCCCGCGAAGCCATGCCCAAGGTCTATGACGCCCTTCTCCTCGACGAGAGTACCGATTTCAGCGAAGCCGGCCTGACCTTCGAAGTGCAGCAGCAGCTTGGCGACGGGGTGGTGCGCACCATTGCCATGGGATCAAGCGACGGCCTGCGCCGTGGCATGAAGGTGAAAAATACCGGCGCGGGAATTTCGGTCCCGGTCGGCACTGGCACGCTCGGCCGCGTGATGGACGTGCTCGGTCGTCCGATCGACGAGCGCGGCCCGGTGCAGTGCGAAGAACGTCGCCAGATCCACCAAAGCGCGCCGAAATTCGACGAACTCTCCGCCTCGGTTGACCTGCTCGAAACCGGCATCAAGGTGATTGACTTGATCTGCCCGTTTGCCAAGGGCGGCAAGGTCGGCCTGTTCGGTGGCGCCGGTGTCGGCAAGACCGTTAACATGCTTGAACTGATCAACAACATCGCCAAGCAGCACTCGGGTCTCTCGGTGTTCGCGGGCGTGGGCGAACGCACTCGTGAAGGTAACGACTTCTATCACGAAATGTCGGACGCCAAGGTGATCGACCAAGACAATCTCGCCAACTCCAAAGTAGCGATGGTGTTCGGCCAGATGAACGAACCTCCCGGCAACCGTCTGCGCGTCGCGCTGACCGGCCTCACCATGGCCGAGAAGTTTCGCGACGAAGGCCGCGACATTCTCTTCTTCGTCGACAACATCTACCGCTACACGCTGGCCGGTACCGAAGTGTCAGCGTTGCTTGGCCGTATGCCGTCCGCCGTGGGCTACCAGCCGACGCTGGCCGAAGAAATGGGTCGCCTGCAAGAGCGGATCACGTCGACCAAAGTCGGCTCGATCACCTCGATTCAGGCCGTGTACGTACCTGCGGATGACTATACCGACCCGTCACCCGCGACCACCTTCGCCCACCTGGACTCGACCGTGGCGCTGTCGCGCGAGATCGCCTCGCTCGGTATCTACCCAGCCGTTGATCCGCTCGACTCTACCTCGCGTCAACTCGATCCGCTGGTGGTCGGCGAAGAGCACTACAACGTGGCCCGTAGCGTGCAGCAAACCCTGCAACGCTACAAGGAACTGCGCGACATCATCGCTATTCTCGGCATGGACGAACTCGCACCGGATGACAAGCTCGCCGTCGGCCGCGCCCGGAAAATTCAGCGCTTCCTGTCGCAACCGTTCCACGTCGCTGAAGTGTTTACCGGTTCTCCCGGCAAGTACGTCACGCTCAAGGACACCATCAAAGGTTTCAAGATGATTGTGGACGGCGAGTGCGACAGTCTTCCCGAACAGGCGTTCTATATGGTCGGCGCCATCGAGGAAGCGTTCGAAAAAGCCAAAACCCTCCAGTAATCCGAGGCTGAGAAAGAACCATGGCCATGACCATTCAAGTCGACGTCGTCAGTGCGGAAGAGTCCATTTTCTCAGGATTGGCGGAATTCGTTGTACTTCCCGGTGAAGCCGGGGAACTCGGCATATTGCCCGGACACATGCCGTTAATGACGCGCATCAAGCCCGGTGCAGTGCGCGTCAAACTGCCTGGCCAGGAAGCTGAAGAGTTGATCTTCGTTGCCGGCGGCTTGCTTGAAGTACAGCCGGGTCTGGTCACCGTACTGGCGGATACGGCGATTCGTGGCAAGGATCTTGACGAAGCTCAGGCCATGGAAGCCAAGAAAAAAGCTGAAGAAGCCATGGCCGGCCGCGAGTCCAAAATTGACTACGCGCGCGCCCAGGCCGAGTTGGCAGAAGCCGTTGCCCAATTGGTGGCAATCCAGCGTTTGCGCAAGCCCAGACACTGAGCCCCACCCATAAAAACGGCAACCTGATTTTGGGTTGCCGTTTTTATGGCGAAAAATTCGTCGACGCAATCTGGAGCCCCGGAACAGCCGGGTGCTAACTACCCGAGCGACGTCAGCCGTTTTTCCAGACGTGCAACATCGTCGCGCAAGCAATCAACCTCACTGGCAAAGGCGGAAATATCCTCCGCCTTCATCAGAGCTCGCCGCTCTTCCGTGAAGTAGTCGGTGACGTTTTCGGCGAGACTGACAGCGGCCTGCTTCTGCCAGGTAGCCAACGCCTCCAGCGCGCCGACGATGCGGTGCGCCGCAATGTCGCCGACGGCTTTCGAAAGGTCTTCCTCGATGTCCCAGCGCAGGTTGCGCAGCACGAAACCAAATGCATCGGCAAACTCGGCGGAACCCGTGATCTGTACGCCGCCCATCAGGCGATCACTTCCTTGTAGCGCCAGCAAAGGGGCTGTCAGTGGAAGAGCGATCTCGACATCAGGCTTGTCCCCGGCATCCGTCTCCACCAATTCCGCCAATCGACCATCCTCAGCGACGATGCAATCCAGAAGCAGAGGTGGCATGGCCAAGCGTGCGTGGCGTCCGACATAAGGCTTCAGTTTGTCCGTTGCCCAGGCGTTTTGCCCGAGCACGTGATTCAAGGATCGCAGCAGAGGTTTTTCGAAAACCATCAGGCCAACTGTTGGATGCCGGCGATAACCCAACCGCTGCTGCCGTCTACCGGCTTGCTCAGATGCCACGCTTCTTCGAACGCTTGCGGTGCCGTGTCGGCGCTCTCGCGCAACAGGCCGGAGAAGCGCACGCTGGCGATGTGGCGGGTCTCTTCAGTGGAAATATCGAGCAATGCGGCGTCAAGTTGCACCACGTCCGTCTGCTGTTGCACCCGGCCGCGCTCCTGATATTGCAACTGGACTTCGGCAAAGAACTCCGGCGTGCTGAACTGCTTGATGTCCTCCATATTGCCGGTGTCGTTGGCAGCCTGCAGGCGCACGAAATTGAGCTTCGCCTGACGCAGGAAGCCCTCGCTATCGAACCCTGCGGGTATGACGGCCATCACGGCGGGTCCTGAGGATGTTCCGCCAGCGGGTATGTGCGCCGGCTCGTAGCGGGTTGGGTCGGGGCTGCCGGCATAGGCCGGTCGGTCCTGAGTCTGGGGCCTGCGGAATAGCAGGCGGAACAAGGCGAAGGCGGCGAAAGCCAGTAGTACCATCATCAGCATATTGGCCATGCCTTCACCCATGCCGAAGTGGGAGAGCAGAGAGGCGAGTCCGATACCGGCGGCGAGACCGGCGATGGGGCCCAGCCAGCGGCTCATGCCGGCTTTTGGGGGTTGCACAGCAGGAGCTGCCTGCTGAAGCGGAGCGCTTGGTCTAGGCTGCGCCGCCGATTGACTGGGGGTAACATTGCGGCTCATCCCAAACGATTTGCCACCACCCAAGCGCCTTGCTTCGGCCACCTGAGCAAAGAGGCCAAGGGCAAGTATTGCGGTGAAGAGGGTAATGACAATGCGTTTCATGAATTTTCCTGTTCAGAATTTGTAAGCGCGATGGAGGGCGACAACGCCCGCTGTGAGGTTGAAGTATTCGACTCGTTCCAGGCCGACTTGTTCCATCGTGGTCTTCAGTGCGTCCTGATCCGGGTGCATACGAATTGACTCGGCGAGATATTGATAACTGTCACCATCCTTTGCCACTTTTGCGCCTAGCCACGGTAGCACCTTGAACGAATAGAAGTCGTAGGCTGGTGCAAGCGGCTGCCACACCTTGGAGAATTCCAGCACCAGCAAACATCCTCCCGGCTTCAGTACGCGACGCATTTCGGCTAGGGCTTGTTCCTTGTGCGTCATGTTGCGCAAACCGAACGCAACCGACACGCAGTCAAAATAGTTATCCGGAAATGGCAGCTTCTCGGCGTCGCATTGCACGACCGGAGCGACGATGCCGTCATCCATCAGCCGATCACGACCCACCGAGAGCATGTCGTTGTTGATGTCGGTGAGCCAGACTTCGCCACCCGCACCGACCTTCTTTGCAAAAGCGCGGGCCAGATCCGCAGTGCCCCCTGCCACGTCGAGCACCCTGCTGCCGGCACGAACGCCGGAAAGCGCAATGGCAAAACGCTTCCACAGCCGGTGCAGGCCTGCCGACATCAGGTCGTTCATGATGTCGTAATTACGCGCGACCGATGAAAATACATCGGCGACCCGGCGGGCCTTTTCCTGCTCTTCGACTTGCTCGAAACCGAAGTGAGTGCTCATATCAGTGGTGTCTGTGAGGCGCTTGTTTGGGCGTTGTATCGTCATCGCGATTGCCATTGGCCGCCTCGAGACGGCTCAGATATTCCTGCCACAAACTGTCCTGACGGACGCCAAGGTTGTAGAGCATGTCCCACGAGTAGAGCCCCGTGTCATGGCCATCGGAAAACACCGGTTTGACCCCATAGTTGCCAACCGGCTCAATGGCGCTTATGTCCACATTCCGTTTGCCGGTCTGCAATACTTCTTGGCCCGCCGAATGGCCGCGTACTTCGGCTGAGGGACTGAAGACGCGGAGCAACTCATAGGGCAAATGGAAACAGGCGCCATCGGAGAATGTAATTTCCATCACCCGCGACTTTTGGTGAAGCTTGATCTCGGTGGGAATCGGTGCATCGGGACTAAGTCCTGACATGGTATGCGGACGCAAAAAAGTAAGCGCCTAGTTTAACGCGCGATTTGCTCAAAACTGGCCCTGTCGTAATCTTCTCCCCGCTCCAGCAAATGCGTGAGCCTGATTTGGTAATGACCGACGCCATCCTGGAACTCCACGGTACGGCCGGCACGAAAACGGCCCGATGGCAAAATCACGATTGGTGGTTCTTTGGTGGGGGCCAAGGCCGGCAACAGAAAACCCGGCTGCCTCGGTTCCTTCGCCGCGTTGAGACCGGCTGCCTTAAAGGCGATTGCCGAAGCGGGGGCTGACAACAATGTCCCCCCGACCTGTAGCTTGTCCTCGAATCCCGCTTCGATCCAAGAGACCGAGGCGAGCAAGAAACCTTTCATGCCTGCCGGTAGTAAAGCAATCAACTGGCCAAGCGTCAGTGGTGCGCCGCCTTGGGCCAAGGGGCGCTCTAGTCGAAAGCCGGAGACATTTTCATCAAACACCGTCCAGCCGCGCTCAACGTGCGGGTTCGGCGTCTTTTCCAGGACGCCGAACTTGAGCCCACGGGTCAAGCCGAAAATCGCCATCGCGTCACGTTGCTTGCGTATATCGGCACTGGTCAAGGTCACTGGCGCCGCGAGGGACATGCCGCCGGACAGTTCGTCAAAAATCGAGGCCACATTGGAGATCAGCATACCGCCAGGCACCCCCGGTTTCCTTTCTGAACGGCGCGGAATGCCGCCTTGGCACCATGGCGTGGTAGAGCTTCTTGAGCAGCTCTCCGCACTCCGGCTGAGTGCAATCATTACCGAGTTGCAGCGCTTCCGGCGGCGTGTTTTGATCAAGCAGCGTCTGGCGCGAAAGGATACTTTTGCGCAGTTCCGCAGTATCCAGGAAACGGGCGCCGGCACCTGCCGCAGGGCGATAACTGGCCGGCTGATCCGAGGCAAGGTCAACACAGAGCGGAACAGCCTTCAGTTCTGCGGGCGGAACCGTCAGCAGCGCAAGCTTGGAACCCCAACGTCGCGCCCAGCGCTCTGTCCAGGTGAGCTGGGGCAGTCGGAGGCCATAAGGCCCAGCAGTCTGGAGCAACATGGCGGCAGCATAGGGTTCCAGTGGGGTGACCGGTGTCGGCCCGTAGCGGACTGTGTCATCCACGGCGATCATCGTCGCGCCGTGCTGTTCTGCCAGTGCCAGCAATTCATGCAAGCGTGACCAATGCATCGGTGCCAGAGGCCGCCGGGCGCGAGCGTAATCGAATTGCTGCTGTAGCAGAATTTCGAATGTGCGCTGTAATGCTGGGGCGAGGGACGCCTGGGATTGCAGGTTGTCGGCGACGGCGCGCAGATAGCTTTGACAAAGCGCATGCCACAGGGCGTCGACCGCCTTGAATGCGGTCTGCCCGGCCATATCCAACGGCACCGGCTTTGCGGCAAAGCGTTGCGCATGGTGATTCTGTACCGATTTGATTGGCGCCCACAGCGCATCAAGTATCGCGAGCCGCTCGCGCGCGTCGAGTTGGACTCGGGTCAACAGCCTGACTTGCTTGAGTAGTTCGCCGTGAGACTGTACAGGATTGTCGGGCGGCAGCGCGGCGATCCAGCTGTTGCATGCCGCAACCGTCTTGAACGCCGGCGGATCCGCCGAATCGAGCGGGGGAAGATCGAAATTCATCGTGGGGGAACGGGGGACGAATTGGCGTCGAAAAACTCGATCAGCGCAGCGGCCATTGCTGCGTGCATTGCATCACGTTCCGGCCGGGCCCGCCGTGGCTCCTCGCGCCGTGCCGCGGCCCAGATCGGCGCCGGGAAATGGCTGTCATCCTGCCAACGTGGAATCACATGCCAATGCAAATGCGGTGTCATGTTGCCAAGGCTGGCAAGATTGATTTTGTCCGGACGCATCAGGCGGCGCAACGCAATCTCGGTGAGGAACACGATTTTCATTATGTGCTCGCGCTGGTAGCGAAGCAAATCACCCATTTCGCGTACATGCTCGCGCCAGATCACGCGGCAAAACCCGGGAAAGGCCTTGCCCTCCGGGCCGCCGACGAGCACAACGCGGCAATGAAGATCGTCCCAAACAACCTCGCCGCCGGACGGTTGGCACAGCTCGCAATGAATTGTCTCTGCGGTTTTCATTCAGCTTCCGTTTGTATGTCGGGCAACTGTGCTTGCTCTGCCGGCGCAGATCGCGACCGATTACCATCAGTAACAATTTCATATGGGTATGCAAGCGATTGCTGGATAAACTGGCATCCATGCCCACCCGTATTTTAAAGACATTCTCCCTTGCGGCGTTACTGGTCGCAGTTCTGCCCGGGCTGGCACAGGCTTCCAGCGACCTCTTTGACACCGAGTCTTCGCTACAGCCACCACCTGGTTTTGTGCAAAACGGCGAGAGGGATTTTGAACCTTGTCGTCCGGTACCTGCAGGTGTGCCGCTTTCTTTGCCGGCGGTGGTTGACGCGGCGCTTTGCGCCAACCCGCAAACGCGCGAAGTTTGGGCCAATGCGCGGGTACAGGCAGCGCAGGTCGGTGTCGCCGAGTCGGCCTATCTGCCTGCCTTGGATGGCGCCATCAGCGCCAGCCGCAACGATAATCGTGGCGGCGCATTGGCGTCATCAGTGACCCGTCGGCAACGTGATTTCGGGCTTTCCTTGTCCTGGCTGATCTACGACTTCGGCGGCCGTGAAGCAAATCTGAAAAATGCCAACGCGTTATTGACCGCCGCCAATGCCAGCCAGGATGCCAGGATTCAGACGTTGTTTCTTGCCGCCGTGCAGGCCTACTACCAGTTGCAATCAAGCCAAGCCGCGCGTGATGCAGCCGTGGAAGCGGAAAAGGCTGCGCAGCAGAGTTTCAACGCGGCCGAGGCGCGCTACAAAGTCGGCGCAGCAACCCCTGCTGACAAGTTGCAGGCACAAACCGCCTGGTCGCAGGCCGTGCTCAATCGTATTACTGCCGAAGGTGATGTCAATGCAGGGTTGGGCGCGCTCGCCAATGTCATGGGCATGGTGGCCAGTACGGCAATTGCATTAGCGCCTGGTGGCGAGGTGCCATTGACGCAGGTGACCGAAGTGGAAGTTAGCGTGCAAACGATGATTGACGAGGCGCTGCAAAAACGCCCCGATTTGCGCGCCGCACAGGCGCAGGCACGCGCGGCCGAGGCCGCTGTTGACACCACGCGCGCCAAAGGCCGCCCCAGCCTGTCGCTCGGGATCAATGGTGACGACATCAAAAGCAGTGGCTTGCCGGATGCCCATGCATCAACGTTTGGCCTGACGCTCAAAATCCCGCTCTTTTCTGGCTTCAATTCAACTTACCAGATAAAGGCCGCCGAAGCAGCAGCCGAAGCAAAGCGCGCGCAAACCGAACAGACCCGCCTGCAAGTCGCGCTGGATGTCTGGAATGTCTATTATTCGCTGGGCACGGCCGGACAATCGCTGCATGCCAGCGCTGATCTTGTCGCTAGCGCGGAACAATCGCAGCGCATGACGCTAGGCCGCTACAAGGCTGGCCTCGGCACGATTCTCGATGTGCTGAATGCGCAAAGCGCGCTGGCCAGCGCGCGCCAGCAGCAAATCCAGACGCTCTATAAATGGCATGTCGCGCGCGTCAGTCTGGCGCAGGCAATGGGTACGCTGGATCGCGGCATGATCGACTCTCTCGAAGAAAGCGCAAAACCATGAAGTTTCCAACCAAAACAACGCTTCTAATTGCGGCAGTCATTGCAGCGCTCACAGTAGCCACTGCATGGTGGTACTTCACACGCAGCAGCAACGCCGAAGCGCGTTACAAAACGCAAGCGCTTGAGCGCGGTGACATTGTGCAAAAAGTATCGGCCAACGGCACCCTGAACCCGGTGATTCTGGTCAGTGTCGGCACGCAGGTTTCCGGCACGGTGAAGAAACTGCACGTCGATTTCAATGACCATGTCGAAAAGGGACAAATACTCGCCGAGCTGGAAGATGTGCTGCTGAGTTCGCAACTCGGACAGAGCGAAGCCACGCTGAAAAGTGCGCAGGCCGGACTGGAACTGGCGGTCGCCAACGAGAAACGGATGCAGAGCCTATACACGCAGGAATACGCTTCACGTCAGGATCTCGATTCGGCTGTGCAGGCGCGCAAGTCGGCCCAGGCATTGGTGGAACAGAACACGGCACAAACGCGAAAGGATCGCGCCAACTTGGGCTACTCGGTGATCCGCTCCCCGGTCTCCGGCGTCGTCGTTGATCGTCAGATTGACATCGGGCAGACCGTCGCGGCAAGCTTCCAGACACCGACACTGTTCAAGATCGCGCAAGACCTTGCGAAAATGCAGATTGATTCCAGCTTCGCCGAGGCTGATATCGGATCGATCAAGGTCGGTCAATCAGTGCAATTCAATGTTGATGCCTTTCCCAACCGCAGCTTTTTGGGTAGCGTCAAACAGATCCGGCTCAATCCGACAACGCAATCCAATGTAGTGACTTATGACGTGGTAGTCGCGGTCGATAATCCGGATCAGATTTTGCTGCCGGGTATGACGGCCTATGTCAACATTGCGATTGATCAGCGCAAGGATGTGCCCATCATCCCCAATGCCGCACTGCGCTTCAAGCCCTCGGATATGAAGCCCGCGAAAAACGACATGAAAGACAGCGGCGGTAGCACCGGCAAAGGCAGCAATAGTGGCAACAGCGGGCTGAAGAAAAAACGCGATGCTGGCAGCGCAACCGTTTATGTACTCGACGCCGGCAAGCCGCGCGCGGTGAACATCACCGTTGGCATCACCGACAACCGTAACACGGAAGTGGTAGCGGGTGATCTGAAGTCAGGTGACCTGTTGATTAGCAGCGAGAATCTGCCTGCGGGCGATGCCGCATCAGGCAGTGCACCGCGCATGCGGATGTTTTAGCAGCCACCGTTTTGCAACCACCTTATGTTGATCCACGTTGCCGACCTGACCAAGTCATACGAGACCGCCGCCGGGTTGTTTCCCGCACTGAAAGGCGTCAATCTGGACATTGCACCCGGCGAGTTTGTCGCGATCATGGGGCCTTCCGGTTCAGGCAAATCGACCTTCATGAATATTCTTGGCTGCCTCGACAAGCCGAGCAGCGGCGAGTACGTACTGGATGGCCACGTTGTAGCGACGATGAATCGGGATTCGTTGGCGTTGGTGCGCAACCGCACCATCGGCTTCGTATTTCAGGGCTTCAATCTTCTGCCGCGCATCAACCTCGAAGACAACGTCGCTCTGCCGCTGGTGTATTCGCGCACCGACAAGGAAGAACGTCTTCGGCGCGCAAGACAACAGCTCGAAAAAGTCGGGCTTGGACAATATGCAAAATCGTTGCCCAACCGCATCTCCGGCGGGCAACAACAGCGTGTTGCCATCGCGCGCGCATTGGTGAGTTCGCCGCGCCTGATTCTCGCCGACGAACCCACCGGCAATCTCGACAGCCAGACCAGCGAAGAGATCATGGCACTGTTTGAATCGCTCAATCGCGAAGGCATCTCCATTGTGCTGGTTACCCACGAACCCGATGTCGCGACACATGCCAAGCGGCTGGTGCGGTTCAAAGACGGGCTGATTGTGCATGATGGCGGGCATGATCACGAAATGGTCAGCACGTGACGGCCCATCAGGAATCTGCCGCGCAATGGGCGGCACCGATCAGTCACCACTTCCATCTGGGCGTGGGCAGGGTTTCGCGGAGCTCTGCTCCGTGCTGACCACGCGGGCGAGCGATACCGCGCGAGCCCTCTGGGAAATTGGGCGATGGTCGTTCAATGGGGTGCATCGCACCCATGGCGTTCCAGGCCAATATAAAAGTGACGGCCATCGCATCCGCGCCGAGGTCAAGAAATGCTGATGACTCTGCTAAGCCAGGCTTGGGGTGCCATGGGTGCCAACAAGCTGCGTACCTTCCTCACCATGCTCGGCATGGTGATTGGCGTCTTCGCTGTGGTGCTGATGATGGCCATCGGGCAAGGGGCACAGGAATCGGTGAAGGCCTCGATTGAATCGATGGGATCCAACATGCTTATCGTGCTGTCCGGTTCGTCCACTGCGGGCGGCGTGCGTATGGGTGGTGGTGCGTCACCGACACTCAATGTCGGCGATGCCGATGCAATCGCCGAACTACCTGGCGTGCAGGTGGTGGCACCGATCCACCCCGGCACAGTGCAGGTTGTGTACGGGAGCAATAACTGGAGTACCTCGGCATACGGCACCACACCGAGCTATCTCGACGTACGTAGCTGGCCGGTGACCGAGGGATTTCCCTTCACAGATTCAGATTTGCGCTCGGCCACACGCGTTGCTCTGTTGGGCAAGACAGTGGCGGACAATCTGTTTGGTGACGAAGACCCCGTCGGCAAAACGATACGCGTGCGCAATAACCCTTTTGTCGTGTTGGGGGTCATGGGCGTCAAAGGCCAGAGCCTCGACGGCCGCGATCAGGACGACACCATCCTGATGCCGCTCACCACCGCGCAACGCAAGGTGTTTGGCACGCAATTCCAGGGCTCGGTGCGTTACATCAACGTGCAAGCGGCCTCGGCAGAAGTGATGTCGACGGTCGAAAAATCGATCAATACCCTGCTCCGTCAGCGGCACCGGATTCGCGACGGGCAGGACGATGATTTTACGGTGCGCAACCTGACTGCAATGGCCAACTCGGCAGCCGAAACCGCGCGCATCATGTCGTTGCTGCTTGGCGCGATTGCTTCGATATCGCTGCTGGTCGGCGGCATTGGCATCATGAACATCATGCTGGTGTCGGTCAGCGAACGCACTCGCGAAATCGGTATTCGCATGGCCCTCGGCGCACGCGAACGCGACATCCTGATCCAGTTCCTGATGGAAGCCATCATCATTTCCGTCTTGGGGTGCTTTATTGGCTTACTGCTCGGCATCGGCAGCGCATTGCTGGTCAATGCGCTAACCAAAACTGCCGTGATCATTACCGGCAGTTCAGTGTTGATCGCCTTCGGTGTGGCGGCAACGGTGGGCATCTTCTTCGGTTTCTACCCGGCGAAGAAAGCAGCGCAACTCGACCCTATCGAGGCGCTGCGCTACCAGTAGCTACGGGTGCGCCATCACGGAAAATCATCAGCGTGCCTGGCGCTATCGGCGTCCAGGTTTCGTTATCGGTCAGCGGCACGGTAGCAATCACTGCCACCCGATCATCGGGTGTGGTGACCTGGCTGAAATCCACAGTGACATCCTGATCCTTGAGGTGAGCCATGGTGAATGGCGCTTGACGCACGATGTAGCACAGAGTCTTTGCGCAATGGGCAAACAGAGCATCGCCATTGGAGAGCAGGAAGTTGAATTCGCCATAGGCAGCGATCTCTGTCGTCAACGCTTTCAATGCGGCGAATAGCGCGTCGTCATCAGGCAGCGCGTCGAATTGCATGCGCAGTCGTTGCAACAGCCAGCAAAACGCCAGCTCGCTGTCCGTGTCTCCCACCGGCCGAAAACCACCATCGAGCACCGGCGCAAAACCATGCAGCGTACCGTTGTGGGCGAAAACCCAGTAGCGGCCCCACAACTCGCGTTCGAAGGGATGGGTGTTTTCCAGCGCAATGCGGCCCTTGGTCGCCTTGCGGATATGGGCAATCACGTTGGTTGAGTGGATCGGGTAGTTGCGCACCAGTTCGGCTAGCCGCGAATGGGCCGAAGGTTGGGGGTCGAGAAACACTCTTGCGCCGCGTCCTTCGAAAAAGGCGATGCCCCAGCCATCACTGTGCACATCGGTTACGCCCCCGCGGGTGCGGAAGCCTTCGAAGGAAAAGCAGATGTCGGTAGGTGTGTTGCAGTTCATGCCGAGGAGCTGGCACATCACAGCAGCACCCGTTCGATACCACCGTTGTTAGCTTTGCCGACGTAGTCGCTCAGCCAGTTTGCGCCGAGCACGTGCCTGGCCAGTTCCACGACGATGTAGTCGGCCGAAGTATCGGAGTCGTTGTCGTAGCGCGACAGGCCTTGCAGACACGACGGGCACGAGGTAAGAATTTTTACCTTGCCCACGAAAGGCACTTTGTCGCCGTTCTCATCAATGGCACCGTTGGCGCGCAGTGCGTCGGCACCGTTGCGCATTTCCTCTTCCTTGCGGAAGCGCACCTGCGTGGCAATGTCGGGCCGCGAAGCGGCGAAGGTGCCCGATTCGCCGCAGCAGCGATCATTGAGTGCAACAGCCTGACCCATCAGGGTGCTGGTGACCTTGAGCGGGGCATGGGTCTTCATCGGTGTGTGGCAGGGGTCGTGGTACATATAACGCACGCCCTGTACGCCGCTGAGCGCGACGCCTTTTTCCATCAGGTATTCGTGGATGTCGAGCAGGCGGCAACCGGGGAAAATTTTGTCGAACTGGTACTTCTGCAACTGATCCATGCACGTGCCGCAGGAGACGATCACCGTCTTGATGTCGAGGTAATTGAGGGTGTTGGCGACGCGGTGAAACAGCACGCGGTTGTCAGTGGTGATCTGCTGGCCTTTGGCGTCGTCGCCGGCAGAGGTTTGCGGATAGCCGCAGCACAAGTAGCCCGGCGGCAACACGGTGACCGCGCCGACTTCATAGAGCATGGCTTGCGTAGCGAGCCCCACTTGCGAGAACAACCGCTCCGAGCCGCAGCCGGGAAAATAGAACACCGCGTCGGATTCGTCGGTCACCTTGTTGGTGTCGCGTATCACCGGGATGACCGTGTCGTCCTCGACATCAAGCAACGCGCGCGCAGTACGTGCCGGCACATTGCGCGGCATCGGCTTGTTGATGAAGTGAATGACTTGCGCCTTGAGCGGCGCCTTGCCCAGCGTTGCCGCCGGGCGCCGGGTCTGGTCCTGAATCAGGCCGAGCGCCTTGCCAACTGTATGGCCGAGTCGCTGCACCTTGTAGGCAAACTGAATCATACCGGCGCGGATCAGCTTGATGGTGGCCGGGTCGGTGGCGTTGAGAAAGGCCATCGCCGCCGCCGTGCCGGGATTGAATTTCTTTTTGCCCTGCACCCGCAAGAAGTTGCGCATGGCAATCGAAACGTCGCCGAAGTCGATGTCCACCGGGCAGGGATTCAGGCACTTGTGGCAGACGGTACAGTGATCGGCCACCTCGGAGAACTCGTCGAAGTGCTTGATCGAAATTCCGCGACGGGTCTGCTCTTCATAGAGGAAGGCCTCGATCAACAGTCCCGTGCCGAGGATCTTGTTGCGCGGCGAATAGAGCAGGTTGGCGCGCGGCACGTGGGTGGAGCACACCGGCTTGCACTTGCCGCAGCGCAGGCAGTCCTTGATGGAGGCCGAAATCTTGCCGATCTCGGACTGCTCCATGATCAGCGACTCGGCACCCAGCAGCGAGAATGAAGGCGTGTAGGCATTGGACAGATCGCCGCCCGGCATCAGCTTGCCCTTATTGAAGCGGCCTTCGGGATCAACCTTCTGCTTGTATTCGCGGAAGGGACGAATCTCTTCTTCGCTGAGATACTCCAGCTTGGTGATGCCGATGCCGTGCTCGCCGGAAATCACGCCGTCCAGGCTGCGCGCCAGCTTCATGATGCGCGCCACCGCCGTGTTGGCGGTTTGCAACATGGCGTAGTTGTCCGAATTCACCGGGATGTTGGTATGCACGTTGCCGTCGCCGGCATGCATGTGCAGGGCAACGAAGACACGGCCGCGCTTGACCTCCTGATGGATCGCGTCAATGCGTTCCACGGCGGGACGATAAGTATCGCCAACGAACAACGCGTGCAGCGCTGTCTTGAGTTCGGTCTTCCACGAAACGCGCAGCGAATAGTCTTGCAGGCGGTGAAACAGTGTCGGGTTGCCGGCCTTGTTGGTGAACAGCCCGGCGTTGATCCCGAGCGCGGAAAATTCACCTTCCGCCTGCGCCAGCGGCAGGTCGAGATTGTCGAGCAGCCACTGCCAGCGGGTGCGGGTGATGTCGACCAGTTCCAATGCCTGCTCGCAGCGGTCGCCGAGCAGCTCTTCCTTGTCGAGATTCGAGTCGCCGGAATGCAGCGGGATATCGCCGCCGCTGAATAACGTCTTCAGTGCAGCGCAGACATCCAGTTTGTTGCGGATCGACAGCTCGATATTAATGCGTTCGATGCCGTCGCAGTAATCGCCCATGCGTGGCAACGGAATCACCACGTCCTCGTTCACCTTGAAGGCGTTGGTGTGTTTGGAAATGGCCGCGGTGCGGCCACGGTCGAGCCAGAACTTCTTGCGCGTTTCGGCCGATACCGCGATAAAGCCTTCGCCGCCGCGGCCATTGGCGATGCGTACCACTTCGGAAGCGGCGGCCATCACTGCGGTTTCGTTATCGCCGACGATGTCGCCGATCAACACCATCTTCGGCCGGCCACTCTGGCGTTTGGCCTTGGTGGCGTAGCCCACCGCCTTGACGTAGCGTTCGTCGAGATGTTCGAGTCCGGCGAGGATGGCACCACCGGGCCGCGCCTTCAGATATTCGGTGATCTCGACAATCGAAGGCACCGCCTCGCGCACCTGGCCGAAATATTCGAGGCAGACGGTACGCGTCACCGGCGGCAGCTTGTGCAGGATCCACACCGCCGAGGTGATGATGCCGTCGCAGCCTTCTTTCTGTACGCCGGGCAGACCGCCGAGAAACTTGTCGGTCACGTCCTTGCCGAGGCCGGATTTGCGAAAGCGCACGCCGGGAATTTGCAGTGTTTCTTCGCGCAACAGTTGCTTGCCATGCGCGTCGTAATGGCTGAGGCGAAAACGCGCGATGTCCTGATCGTGGATCTTGCCGAGGTTGTGATCAAGACGCTCGACCAGCAGCCAGTCGCCGTCCGGCGTCACCATCTTCCACGACGCCAGATTGTCGAGCGCCGTGCCCCACAATACGGCTTTCTTGCCGCCCGCGTTCATGGCGATATTGCCGCCGATGCAGGAGGCGTCGGCCGAGGTGGGGTCGCAAGCGAACACGAGGCCGGCATGTTCGGCGGCTTCCATCACCCGCCGCGTCACCAGTCCGGCGCCGGTGCGTACTGTGGCATAGGGTTTGTCCACGCCCGGCAACAGCTTTTGTTCCACCGCGCCGAGATCAATCAACTTCTCGGTATTGATCACCGCCGAGTACGGCGTCAGCGGTACTGCACCGCCGGTATAACCGGTGCCGCCGCCGCGCGGAATGATGGTGAGGCCGAGCTCGATGCAACCGCGCACCAGCGGCGCAATTTCTTCTTCGCTATCCGGATTGAGCACAACGAAAGGGTATTCCACGCGCCAGTCAGTCGCGTCGGTCACGTGCGAAACGCGGGCCAGGCCGTCGAAAGCGATGTTGTCCTTGCGTGTGTGTTTGAGCAGCGTGCGCAACACCGCCTTGCGCATCCGTACAGTTTCATCGAACCAGCGTTCAAAGCGTGCCACGGCTTCGCTGGCGGCAGACAGCAAGCTTGCCACCGCCTCGTTGCCGTGACGGCGTTTGTCGATCTCGCGCAGGCGATGGCGCAGTGCTTCGACCAGCGCTTCGCGCCGTCCGCGGTTGGCGAGCAGATCGTCTTCCAGATAGGGATTGCGCTGCACCACCCAGATATCGCCCAACACTTCGTAGAGCATGCGCGCCGAGCGGCCAGTGATGCGCTGCCCGCGCAGTTCGTCAAGAACGCGCCAGGCCTCGGCGCCGAGCAGGCGGATGACGATCTCCCGGTCGGAGAACGAGGTGTAGTTGTAGGGGATTTCCCTGAGGCGGGCGGTCATTCTGGCGAGGCGAGCATTAAAGGCGCGATTGTAAATTATCGCGCCGCAACACGCGAATGCCAAGGCGGATCAAGTCAAACGTTGGGGGCGGTTTTATTCAACCGACTACCCGAAAGACGCGATTCCTTCACCGTTTTCGGTCCAATAAAGTGCATCTATTGGCAATGCAAGGTCACATGCACGACCCCGCCATGTGTTCTTGGCCTGACGGGCATACAGAATTATTTGGCATGCTGCGCAAAATATATTGCAATGCAGCAAATCATACCCAATAATGAGTTCTGAGCATCGCTGTAAGGAGAGCATCATGAATGGCAATAATTTGGTTGAAGTCGTTTTTTCGGGGGGTTTGACGGTCGCCATCCTGGCTTGGCTGGCGTGCGGACTGATTAAAGAGGTTCGCATGATGTATAGCAACAAAACGGAGCAATAACGCATGCGGTTTTGTGGCAAGGTTGCATGGCCCTGATAAAGGGCCGGTCTTCGGGGTGGCCGGTATGATAGCGACCACCCATGCAGGGAGTCGCTGAGCGATTGGTGGTGATGGGGGGACTTGAACCCGATGTCACGACTGCGCACTACACGCAGATTTCGGTCGAACGGTTAAGGCCGTGGGTGAAGAAGTACGAGCAATATTTATTGAAGGTGACCGGCAACACTAGAAGCGCCAAAGTTCTGAGACTGGGTAAGTAAGAGGCAGCTAGACAGTGTTACGAGAACGGCTTGTCAAGAGCATCGAGGACTGGCTGGCAGACGTAGAACCGGCCCCATTGCCGGCCAGTAATTTCCGTCAGAATTTTCTTTTCCTCCAGTGCCGCGATTGCGGCCTTACCCGTCGGATGTGTTTTGTTGAGTACCTTGGCAGCCCGTGCGATGCTCATATACGGATTGGTGAACAATTCATCCAACAGTCCGAGGGCATTCGGTTTATCTCGCAGTAGAGAGCGGTATTGTTCCCTCAGCGTCTGTAGCTCCTTGGCTTGCTCGCCAGCTTCTGTCGCGATCTCGGTGATGCCTTGAAGGAAGAATCGTATCCACGGGATCCAGTCGCCATGAGTACGAACGCGCTGCAACAGGTCGTAATAGTCGGATTTGTGGGCGTCGATGAAGGCTGACAGATAAAGCAGCGGCTGGGAGAGTCGTTTCCTTTCGAGGAGGAAGAAGGTCACCAGCAAACGTCCGACACGCCCATTACCGTCTAGGAAGGGATGGATGGTTTCGAATTGGACATGCATCATCGCGCACTGGATAAGGTCGGGAATTGCGTCTCGCGTATGCAGGAACTTCTCCCAATCGTTGAGACATTCCTTCATTTCTTCCACTGGCGGTGGAACAAATGCGGCGGTCATGGGTGTGCTGCCGGCCGGACCGATCCAGTTTTGCGTGCGGCGAAATTCTCCCGGCGTGGCTTTTTCACCCCGAACACCCGTCATTAGTTCACCATGGATTTCTCGAACTAACCTGGTCGATAGGGGGAGTTCCGGAAGCCGTGCTACACCGACCTCCATCGCGCGAATATAGTTGCGAACTTCACGGATGTCATCGGCGTTAGTACGCTTGGTTTGATGATCCTCGATTTCATCGATGAGCAGATCTGAGAGGCTAGCTTTGGTTCCTTCGATGCGGGAGGAAAGTAGCGCCTCGCGTCGGATATACGGCGAAATTAATAGGTGAGGGTTCGGTAATTGCCCGCCCAATCCCGATAATTCCGACAGGGCGGAATCGGCTTTAGAAAGTGCCAACACCAATTCCATGTCGAAATTGATGGCAGGCGGCAGAGGTTTTGGGACAAACGCCAAATAGCCTTGGGGGGTCTGCACCAGTTTGCCGCTCATTCCATCAGAAAAATCGTTCTGATTCATCGCTTTAAAAAAATGGACACAAAATGCTTTCAAAGAATTATAGGCTTTGAAAGAAATAGGTCAATTATTTTCAAAGGTTTCTGGGGATTGAAAATATATTTCTGGAACAAGCAGGAAAAAACTGCCCCTGAATTCTTTGGATCTCCAGTGTCATTGCAGAATTTTGAGTAAGTTCATTTGATGCTGTTCGGTCAAATTCAACGAAGGTTGTGTAGCATCAATATTGACGCTGACCGAATCTTGCCTAACATTTCCATGGTGATCACCTCTTATCTCCTGCCTAAGAATTAGGCAGGTCTAGTGGAACACCTGGGGCAGTTTTAAATCAACATACCCTTTGCTCTGGGGTCAAGATTCGGTCAGCGTCAACACTTGCAGCTTGGAAGGACTTGTAAGCAGTAGAAATCACTCGACCATGTTCGAGTGATTACACAGCGCTTACATTTAAGATTTTCGCTGGATATTTTTGCGGCTCTTGATGTTAAGAACCTTATGAATACTGGTGGTGATGGGGGGACTTGAACCCTCGACCTACGGATTATGAATCCGTCGCTCTAACCAGCTGAGCTACATCACCAGGGAGGGGCGGGATTATCCTTGGCCAGGCTTCGCCTTGTCAAGACAAAGCCCGTGGGCGACAATCCGGCGATGGAATTTGATGTTCTTATCGTCGGCGGCGGTCTCGCCGGCCTTTCCCTCGCTGTTGCCCTGCGTCGAACGCAGCTTTCGGTCGGCGTAATTGAAGGGCGGGAGCCCTCCATCGCGAAAGCTTGGGACGCGCGCATTTACGCCGTCAGTCCAGCCAATCAGCGTTTTCTTGACCAGATCGGGGTATGGAGTCACCTTGATGCCGCCCGACTTTCCCAGGTTGAGGCGATGGAAGTCCACGGCGATACTTCGGGAAGAATCGATTTTTCTGCGTATGACGCAGGCGCCGACGCGTTGGCCTGGATTGTCGAATCGGGCGCGATGCAGGCGGAGTTGTGGGAAAGCGCCAGGCGTCAGGCCAATGTGACCTTGCTCTGCCCTGCCCAGCCTGGCGCATTGTCGTTCGCGACGGCGGGGGCCCGAATGGAGTTGGACGATGGCCGTCGCCTCACGGCATCACTTGTCGTGGCGGCCGACGGCGCGGATTCGTGGACGCGTCAGGCCGCCGGCATTCAGGTCAGGTTCAAGAACTATGGGCAGTATGGTGTGGTGGCCAATTTTCAGACCGAACGCCCGCACCGCGGCACAGCCTTTCAGTGGTTTCGCAACGATGGGGTGCTCGCTTATCTGCCCCTGCCTGGCAACATGATTTCCGTGGTTTGGTCCACGTCGCAAGCCCATGCCGCCGAACTGCTCGCGTTGCCCCCGGACGAGTTTGGTCTGCGTGTCGCTGAAGCCGGCAAACAGCAGCTTGGCGGACTTTCATTGGTGACACCGCCGGCAGCCTATCCGTTGCGGCTCATGCGTGCGCCCCGATCCGTCGCACCGCGTCTGGCGCTGATCGGCGATGCGGCCCATACCATTCATCCGTTATCGGGTCATGGCATCAACCTCGGTTTCCGCGATGCCCGAACGCTAGCCGAGCTGCTTGCCGCGAAGCCGTCTTATATTGACTGTGGTGATTTCGCTCTGTTGCGCAGATACGAGCGCGCGCGCAAGGAAGAGGTGGTCGCTTTGCAGCTGGCGACCGATGGCCTGCAACGACTCTTCGCGCCCGATCTGCGACTTTTGTCCGTCGTACGCAACTTTGGATTGAACCTGACCAACGGTATGCCGGTCATCAAGGATCTACTGGTACGCTACGCGCTTTCCGCATGATCAAATTCTCTGGAGACAACATGAAACGGTTCGTCGCACTTCTTGCGCTTGTTATGTTTGCGGTTCTTGCCTCGGCTGGAGAAGCGGAAGTCAAAAAAGCGTGGGAATCCGCCTTCACCGATATGAAGGTGGAAAGCGTGACCAAAACCGATTATCTCGGACTTTACGAGGTCTACGCCGAGGGGGAAGTTTTCTATACCGACGAAAAACTGACGGCCATTCTGCACGGCGAGTTGATTGATGCGAAGACCAAGAAAAACATCACGCTTGCCCGCAAACAGAAACTCTCCGCCATCAAGTTTTCGGATCTGCCGCTCGGTTGGGCGGTAAAGCAGGTGCGGGGGAACGGCAAGCGCGTGTTTGCAACCTTCGAAGATCCCAATTGCGGTTACTGCAAGCGTTTGGCGAAAGACATGGCAACGCTGGACAATGCCACCATCTACACTTTCCTCTATCCGATTCTCTCGCCGGAGTCGGCGGAAAAGTCGACGAAAATCTGGTGTGCTCCCGACCGTGCGAAGGCTTGGAACGACTGGATGACTCAGGGTAAGGCGCCGCCCGCTGCTGCCGAAAACTGCGATTCCACGACGGTTTCCAAGAACGTGGCGCTGGGCCGCAAGTTGGGTATCACCGGCACGCCGACGATTATCTTTTCCAATGGCGAACGGGTGTCAGGGGCGCTTCCGCTTGCTGACCTCGAGCAAAAACTGGGCAGCATAGCGAACTGACAAAGAATAATCGGGCGGGTCCGGTTTGAAGCGGCCCTGCCCGAACCAGCGGGTTACCAGTTGGTTTCGCGTTCTGCGGTGGCGGCGATCTTGTGCGTGGTGAGATCGGTACCCTCGAATTCCTCTTCCGGCTCAAGACGGATTCCGACGGTGATTTTCAATAGGCCGTATACCGCTAATCCGCCGCCGAAAGCGATCAGTATCCCAAGTCCGGTGCCGATCAACTGCGCCGGCAGGCTTACCCCGCCCATTCCACCAAACGCTTTGGTGCCGAAAATGCCGGCGGCGATTCCGCCCCAAGTGCCGCACAAACCATGCAGGGGCCACACACCGAGCACGTCGTCGATCTTCCAGCGATTCTGGGTGAGGGTGAACATGAACACAAACAGGCCACCCGCGATTCCACCGGTGATCAAGGCGCCAAGTGGATGCATCACATCCGATCCGGCGCAAATGGCGACCAAACCGGCTAGCGGCCCGTTGTGAACAAAACCGGGGTCGTTGCGGCCCGCGACCAGCGCCACCAGCGTGCCGCCAACCAATGCCATCAGGGAATTCAGCGCCACCAGCCCTGAAATCTTGTCCAGTGTCTGAGCGCTCATGACGTTGAAGCCAAACCAGCCAACCACGAGAATCCATGCGCCGAGCGCGAGGAAAGGAATGCTCGATGGCGGATGAGCGGCGATGGCCCCATCCTTGGAGTAGCGCCCGCGCCGTGCGCCAAGCAGCAGAACGGCGGCGAGTCCGATCCAGCCGCCAACGGCGTGTACTACGACAGACCCAGCGAAATCGTGAAAGCTCGCGCCAAATGAATTTTTCAGCCAATCCTGAATCCCGTAGGCATTATTCCAGGCGATACCTTCAAAGAACGGGTAGATGAACCCCACCAGAAGAAAGGTCGCTGCCAGTTGGGGATTGAAGCGGGCGCGTTCAGCGATGCCGCCGGAGACGATTGCCGGGATCGCGGCAGCGAAGGTGAGCAGGAAGAAAAATTTCGTCAGCTCATAGCCCCCCTTTTGGGAAAGCAGTTCGGCGCTATGGAAGAAATTCACCCCGTATGCAAAGGTGTAGCCAATAAAAAAATAAGCCAACGTCGACACGGAGAAGTCGACCAAAATTTTTACCAGTGCATTGACCTGGTTTTTCCTTCTTACCGTACCGAGCTCCAAAAAGGCGAACCCGGCATGCATGGCCAGAATCATCACTGCGCCGACCAGGATGAAAAGAACATCGGTAGAAGTCTTTAACGATTCCATATTGGGGCTCCCAAGCACGAAATGAGTGCAAAAAGCAGAAACTATGCCCAGTATTTAATTACATTAAATCAAGGAATAGTAGATATTAACCGGCTTAGGATGTGCAATTGTGGTGCATAAAAACCTTACAACGCACCATTTTTGTCATGTTGGTTCGGTAGCCCTACTTTGGCTGGTACCCTCTCGGCAACAAGACCCACATGCGTCCTTTTTGCCGCATCTTGCCCGCCTTGTTGCCGGCTTCAGTTCCGCTGCCCCAATAAAAGTCGGCTCTGACTGCGCCACGAATGGCGCCACCGGTGTCTTGCGCCAGCATCAGTCGGCGCAAGGGTTGGTCTGAGAGTGGGGCGGTCGTTGCGAGCCAAACGGGTGCACCCAGTGGAGTTATGCGCGGGTCTACAGCGATGCTGCGCTCCGGAGTCAGGGGTACCGTTAGCGCGCCCGGTGGGCCGCTGCCTTCCACGGGTAGCTCGCGAAAAAACACCAGGCTCGGATTAGTGTTCAGCAATTCCTGCAGGCGTTGCGGGTGTTCATCGGCCCAAGCCTTGATGCCCTGCATCGAAGCTTCTTCGGCTTTGAGCTCTCCCTGCTCGACCAGCCATTTACCCACCGAGCGATAGGGGTAGCCGTTCTGATCGGCATAGGCGAGGCGAATTCTGCTGCCATCGTCGAGTTGAATCTGACCGGCACCTTGAATTTGCATGAAGAAAAAATCAATCGGGTCGGCCAGCCAAAGCAATGCCGACTTGATGCGCTTCGGTTCCTGCTTGGCCCAATCAGAACGGGGAAAATAGGGCACCACCTTATGTCCTTCAATACGTCCTCTCAACCGCATATTCTTGAGTTCGGGGTAGACCTCGGATAAATCCACGGTGATCAGGTCATCCGGGGCGCCAAAGACCGGGACCACATAAGGCGGTTTGCGGTAGCGGCTGCCTTTCAGCAATGGTTCGTAATAGCCGGTGATGAGGCCTTCGCGCTCACCATCCGGATTTACCAGTTGCCATGGCTGGAACTGCGCCTCAAACCAAGCGCGCAAGTCACGACGCGCGGCCGTGCGCGCGGAAGCACAGGTCGCGCTCCATGTCGTCTGCTTTTCCAGTACTTTGCAGGAGGCGAGAAAAGCTTCGAAGCCCGGTTTGAGGTCGTCGTCCCCCCAGCTTGGCAGATCGCCCCAATTCGCTGACTGGAGTGGCTTTTCCGTCGTCTTGGGCGGCACCCCAATTGGACATGAACTAGAGGAGCAAGGAGCACACGCGGCGGCTTCCAGTCTGCGCGGCGGTGGAGACGTGCAGCCAGACAACAGCAAGAGAATGATAGAGACGAGAACGAGACGAGCCATAAGATAATCGCGAAATGAATCTGCTAGAGTTCGACGCTTGAAAAGTGGCTAGCTTACCCCATGAAAGAGACCAAGACGACCGAACTGAGCGCTTTTCTGATACGCGCGGAAGCCCTGCTGGCGCGGGTTGAGACCTTGCTTCCGCCGCCCGCCGCCGCACCTGACTGGCGGGCGCATGCCTTTCGCTGGCGCAAGCATGGCGGGCGCGGTGGTCTCGAAACGGTGAAACAACTGCACCAGATTTTCCTCGAAAATCTGCAATGCGTTGAGGAACAAAAGCAACGCCTTGAGCAGAACACGCGCCAGTTCGTGGGCCGACGCAGCGCCAACAATGTGTTGCTGACCGGTGCCCACGGCACCGGCAAGTCATCGCTGGTGAAGGCCTTGCTCGGCAAATTCGCCACCAAAGGTCTGAGGTTGATCGAGGTCGATAAAGATGACCTGGTCGATCTGCCGGAAATCGTAGATCAGATCGCGATGCGCCCGGAGCGTTTCATCCTATTTTGCGATGATCTCTCCTTTGAAGCCGGCGAGCCGGGCTACAAGGCCCTGAAGAGCGTATTGGACGGATCGATTTCCGGAATGCCGGACAACCTGTTGATCTATGCCACGTCCAATCGTCGCCATCTGATGCCTGAGTTCATGGGCGAAAACCTCGACGCGAAACATACTGCCGAAGGCGAGGTTCACCCCGGCGAAGCCAGCAACGAAAAGATTTCGTTGTCCGAACGTTTTGGATTATGGCTGTCGTTTTATCCATTCGATCAGGAGCACTACCTGTCGATTTGTGCGCATTGGCTGGGCAAGTACGGATTGAGTGCGAAGCAGATCGAGGCTGCGCGTGGCGAGGCGCTGCGCTGGACACTGATGCGTGCTTCTCGCAGCGGGCGTGTGGCCTGGCAGTTCGCCCGCGATTATGCCGGACGCTTCCCCGAAAAATCCCACAAGTGAAACTTACGCACGTTGCCGCCGCCGTGATGCAGCGGCCAGACGGAACATTTTTGCTCGGGCAGCGTGCTGCGGACACGTTCTACCCCGGTTATTGGGAATTCCCCGGAGGCAAGGTTGAGTCCGGGGAAACGCCGCGGGAGGCTTTAACCCGGGAGTTGCGTGAGGAGCTCGGCATCGAGGTGCGCAAGGCTTATCCATGGCTGGTACGCGAACACCGTTATGAACATGCTCACGTAAGGTTGCACTTCTTCCGCGTTGTCGAATGGGAAGGCGAGCTCCGCGATCATGTTCACTCGGCGCTGGCCTGGCAGCGTGCCGATGCCTTGACCGTGTCGCCGATGCTGCCAGCCAATGCGCGCGTGCTCAACGCTTTGGCTTTGCCCGAGTTTTACGCAATCACAGATGCCGGCCGGATTGGTGTGGATATGCAATTGGCCATGCTACGGGCTGCGCTCAAGGATGGATTGAAACTGGTCCAGTTGCGTGAACCGAACCTGGACAAGTTTTGCCGCGAGATCTTTGCACATGCTGTTGCAAAATTGTGTCGGGAATCCGGTGCCCGCTTATTGATTAATAGCGATCAAGATTTGGCCCGCTTGGTTGGCGCCGACGGCATCCACATGCCGGCCAAGCAACTCATGACATGCGAAGCGCGTCCGAAGTTTCCGCTGGTCGCTGCGTCTTGCCACAATAGCGCGGAGTTGGCGCGAGCTGCCCAATTGGAAATCGACTTTGCTGTACTTGGCGCAGTGAAGGGTACCGAGAGCCACAGTGATCGTTTGCCGCTGGGCTGGGTCCGATTTTCACACTTGGCGGAAATGTCCGGCTTGCCGGTATTTGCGCTTGGTGGCATGACCCATGGTGATCTGGAAACCGCCTGGCAGGCGGGTGCCCATGGCGTCGCCGCAATTCGCGGTGCCTGGTGTCAGGTTTCCTGATCGGGTTCGTGTATTTCTTTGCTGGCCGGTACGCGATATTCTTCAGCGGCCCACGCGCCGAGGTCAATTCCCTTGCAGCGCTCGGAGCAAAAAGGGCGCATGCGATTTTCCGGTAGCCATTCCACCGCTTTGCCGCAGGTCGGGCAACTTACGATACGGACTACAGGTTGCAAAACGTCATCTCAAAATTGACGTCGGCATCCACCTGCCTTGGACGCTGATTCACTTCCGGGCCCAGAAAGCGGATGTTGAGCGCATATTTGCTGGCGCTGATTTCCGGGATGTAGGCGTCGCTGCGGCTGACTCGCAGACGTACCATCTGCGCGTTGCGTCCGGCCAGCGTCATTTGATAAGCGCCGTGAAAGGCAACCTGGGTTTCGGGGCGTCCGGAAGAACGCAGCAGTCGCAACACGATGCTGATGGCTTGGCGGATCGGCACCAGCGGTGCGACCCAGTGGTCGAGATCGCGCCGCCGCAACTGCCCGTCGCGATTGAGCCAGAAATGATAGGAAGGGAGATCAAATTCGCACACGCCGCCAGGAATCGACGCCCGATTCTTGATCGCCATCAGCCATTCGTTCTCACGCAGGTAGTTGCCTATCTTTCCCTGCAGGGCCAGCAAACCCGCCGCAGCCTGTTCGATTTCATACAGGGCACCGGACAGTGCGTCCTCGGATATTTCAGGATTGTTGCGAAACGACAGCAGAATTTGACGCTGCCGTTCCAGTTCCTGCATCAAATCGAATTTAAGGTCGGCACGTCCGGCAACCTCAAGAACTTCGAACGCGGTCACCAAGGCCACATGGTGGTCTTCGTGGCTTTCTGCGGCGACGAAGTGAGTAATTTTGTCGAACAGATCTTCCAGGCGCAGCAATGTGCGAATGCGCTCGTTGAGCGGGTATTGGTAAGTGATCACTCGTCGGCCATTGGGTAAGTTCTCCGAATTCTGACGGATTTGACACTAAACCTCAATATTTGTCGGCTATTTCCGGGCAAGTCCGAGATAGTTTTGATGCAAAGCGGTGACCTGAACCTTCAACGCAGCAAGATCGTCGGCGTTGTCAATCACGTCATCGGCGGCATGCAGACGCTGGGCACGGGTCGCCTGAGTCGCCATGATGCGGCGTATCTCCGGCTCCGCGAGTTGGCTTCTTGAGGCTACCCGAGCGATCTGGGTTTCCTCCGGGCAGTCGACGACCAGTATCCGACCCACGCGGCTGCGCGGATCTCCCGACTCCAGCAACAACGGAATCACCATCATCAAATAAGGAGCGCCGTCTTTTAACGCGGTGTGACTGCGGAGCTCGCTTTCCGCGCGAATCATCGGGTGAAGAATGGCCTCCAGGCGTGATCGAGAAGCCGGGTCGCTGAAAACCAACTGGCGCATGGCAGAGCGATTCAGCGCCCCTTCGGGAGTGACTACGTCAGGCCCGAACGCCGCGCGTATCGCCGGCATCGCAGCGCCGGCGCCCCCAGTCAGTTCGTGGGCGATGGCGTCCGCGTCGATGATGGCCGCACCGAGTCCGCCAAACATGTCTGCGGCCGCACTCTTGCCACTGCCGATGCCGCCCGTCAGGCCAACGACCAAAGGGGTCATGAGGCGGGGCAGTCGCCGAGCGTGGCGTTGGCACTATCCTTTGTCAGATCGGGCAACGGCGCCAGAGCCGCATCGGAACCACGCACCACCAGCCGGACCACGCTGCGCGGCTGCCGAACAGCGACCTTGACTGACTTGACCCCTTTTTTTACCAGCGCCTGCAGCTGCTCACGGGCCGCCGCCTCGCTCTGGAAAGTCGCCAGCAACACGACAAACGTGTTGTTGTCCGCTGCTGTTACGCGTGCATCGCCAATGCCAAGTATTGTCAACTCGGCAAGCTTGGCATCGACAGCGGCACGGCTGGCCAAACCGGGGATGAATACGTCCCAAGTCTGTTGTTCATCGGAGCGCGACAGCATGACAGTGACACCCGTCAGCTGTTGCCCGAGCGAAGTCTGGAGCCGCTGTGCATCGGCCAGCTTCAGATTGCTGATAACGCGGCAGCTTTCAACCGGCGTGACAGGTTTGGTCGTGGAAACCACCCGCAGCTTGGACGGATTGATTTGCGCGCCGAGACGTTCCGGTTCGCGCCCGGCAATGTGGGTGTCGCCAAAATAGCCCTGGCTCCAGGCAAAAACGCCCAGGTTGGCGAAGATCAGCAGCAGCAGGAAAATGCGCACAATGTTTCCCTCGGTGTTTTCAGCGAGTGGGGCCCATCCCGGTGGCGATACGCGCCAATCCTTCGAGCGCGAGATTATCGATCCGCAGATGAGGCAAGGCGATCTCATTCGACAGGGACTCGGCGGAACCGCCCGAAAGGAGACAGAGGGCGCCGGGTTCCTGTGCGATGGATGAGAACATGCGTTCAATGGCACCCAGTGTGCCGTAGATTGCGCCGCTGGTGATGGCATCGTGCGTATTCCTTGGCAAGGGCCGGTAGTGCCCGGGCGCGTGCGGCAGGCGGGCAGTGTTGCTGGCCAGCGCCGTATGCATCAACGCCAGGCCCGGCATGATCAGGCCGCCCTGAAACACACCAGCGGCGTCAAGCAGGTCGATGGTGGTGGCGGTGCCGGCGCTGA
>JAYUGL010000293.1:0-9419 GCA_043738385.1 Sterolibacteriaceae bacterium | reverse complement strand
AATGAGTTCCATGCGGAAAAACTTTGGCCCACTTACCGCGATATTCTCCAAACCGTTCAGCACCACAGCGTCGACTTGTGAAAGACGGCTCACAGGCTCGCGCAATGGTCCTGCGGGCAGCAACCAGCCATTCATCACGCCACGCCGGTCGATGACGGCAATCTCCACGTCGCGGGCCAGCGCGTAGTGTTGCAGACCGTCGTCGCAAATGATCACGTTGCAATCCGGCCATGCTGCGAGCAACGCCTTTGCAGCCGCGCCCCGCCGCTTGCCGACAAATACCGGACCGCCGAAACGCCGCTTCAACAATAGCGGCTCGTCGCCGACTTCCCTCGCAACACTATCGCCATGAACTTCACGTGCTCCAGAGGTGTTCCCACGGTAACCACGACTTATTAACCCGGGACGAAATCCGTTTTGTACCAGCCGTTGTGCAAGGTGAAGCACCAGCGGTGTTTTTCCCGACCCGCCGACACTGATGTTGCCGACAACGATGACCGGTACACGGAGTCTTTCGCGTTTGAATACGCCGACGCGATAGAGCCGGCGCCGCAACGCCGCCAGGCCGGCGAAAATCAGGGAGACGGGGAGCAGCAGCCACGTCAGCGTGCCGCGGCTCCGCCACGCTGACGTCAGCAGAGAATCAGCGCTGAGTCTGCTGCGTGGCAAAGGAAATATGGTTGAGACCGACCTGCTGCGCTGCCTGCATCACGTCAATCACGCTCTGATGCGTGGTCTTGGCGTCGGCATTGATGATCAACACCGGCTCCTTGGTGTTGTCCGTCAGCCGCTTGAGCGCGCTGGCGATGGCTTCGACATCGCGACTGCCGAGCGGCGTCTTGTTCACGATGATGTCACCAGTGGCACTCACTACCACGTTGATCTCGGCAGGCTCTTCTTTCGGCTGGGGCGCGTCGGCCGTTGGCAGGTTGATCTCCAAACCGGAAAACTTGGAATAGGTGGTGGTGATCATGAGAAAGATCAGAATCACCAACAGCACGTCAATCATTGGGATCAGGTTGATCTCCGGCTCTTCGCGCCCGCGCCCTCGTTGGAAGTTCATGGAGTGCCTCCATGCACTTCCAACGAGGGCGTTGCCCAATCATGTACCCTCCCACCCAACCTCCCATCCACGGTCAGCTTTGCACAGCCGGCCGGCTGTAGCGGCGCGGAGCGGCGCTCCGCGAAACCCCGCTTTCGCCCCCAAGGGAAGGAGGCGACGACATTTGGCTGCCCATGGGGCGGCAAGTAAAGACCCCCGCAAATGTTCACTTGCGCTCTCCGTGAACAAGCTCCACCAGTTTCACCGCTTGTAGTTCCATTTCAACCACGAAACTGTCCACCAGCGCCCGAAAATGGCGATAGAAAATCATGCTGGGAATGGCGATGATCAAGCCGAAGCCGGTGTTGTAAAGCGCCACCGAAATGCCGTGCGCCAAGGCTTGAGGGTTATTCCCCGAGCCCGAGGTGGACCCGAATATTTCGATCATGCCCACCACCGTGCCGAAAAGGCCCATCAGCGGACTGATCGAAGCAATGGTGCCGAGGCTGTTCAGGAAACGTTCCAGTTCATGCGCGACGCCACGTCCGGCTTCCTCGATCGCCTCCTTCATCACTTCGCGCGTGCTTTTGACGTTGCGCAAACCTGCGGCAAATACGCACCCCAACGGCGACTGCACTTCAAGCCGCCTGAGCGATTCGTCGTTCACGCCACCCTGACGAAAGTCGGCCACCACGCGTTGCAGCAAGCCCGGGGGCAGGATCTTGGCGCGACGCAGCGCGGTAAAACGTTCGATGATCAATGCGACCGCAATGACGGATGCCAGCAACAGGAACCAGATAGGCCAACCGGCAGCCTGGATGATGGAAAACACGTGATAAGCCCTCGGCAGTGAAACGAAGGCGCCACTTTAACGCCATGAGCCATTCTGGGCAAGGTGAGCGAGCCCCTAAAACCCGTTGTGTTCAGCCCATTGCGCGCAGACCATTCATTATTCGAGGCCGGCCGCGAAGAAATGTGGATTGGCCAAATCCGGTTTGCCGTAGACGAGATCGGCACCGTCCAGCGTCCTGACTCGCCCGCCGGCGGCGCGAAGGACGGCATCGCCAGCGGCGATATCCCACTCCATGGTTCGCCCCAGCCGCGGATAAATGTCGGCCTCACCGGCTGCCACCAGGCAGAGTTTCAACGAGGAACCGGCAGTGGTTTGCGACGCCACTTTGCGTCCGGACAGAAAGGCTTCCAGCGCGGCGGCATCGCCGTAGGAACGGCTTGCGACAACCGTCAGTCCCTCGACGGGTACGCGCCGGCAGGTAATTGGCCTTCGTTTCCCGGCGTCTTCGACAAATGCGCCTATCCCTTCGGCACCCGCGAACAGTCGGTCCGGCGCAGGGGCCAGCACGACGCCGAGTATCGGCCGCCGGTTCTCGATCAATGCGATATTGACGGTGAACTCACCGTTACGGTTGATGAACTCCCTGGTGCCGTCAAGCGGGTCCACCAGCCAGAAACACTCGCCGACTTCGGGGATATGCCCGGCTGCCGCGGCTTCCTCGGAAATAATGGGAATGCCGGGTGTAAGCACTTTTAGCGCGGAAAGAATAACGACCTCGGCGCGTTCGTCGGCTTCGGTGACCGGAGATGCGTCTGCCTTGCGCTGTATCGCGAAATCGGTGGCGTAGATTTCAAGAATAATCTTCCCCGCCGCGCGGACCACCGGCAACAGTTGCTCCAGCAATTCACGGCGGCCAAATGCCCCGTCCATGGTGTTTCCTCTTTGAGAATATTGTAATTTTGTGGATTGTATTGTAACTTTAGACATTGACCATCGCGTTTAAAGCCATTAAATGTTTAATGTTTTATCAGAAAAAAAATACGTATATTCAATGCCATGAACCAGCCAGATGGACGAAATATTTCCGTGGAGATACTCAATGAGCGACGCCGTCTCGCGGTACGGTTGCGCCTCAACGGAATGAAGGTGAGGGAGGTCGCAGATCAGGCTGAGTTGAGCGCACCCACCGTGATTTCGGCGCATAAGGCCTATTTGTCGGGTGGATGGGAGGCCGTGCCGGTTAAGCCGCGGGGTCGGCGCGCCGGCGCCGGTCAGTCAGGGCAGCCGGAGAACAAACAGCAGGGGCCGATGCACGTCACCGCAAAAGCCGTGATGGCTGGACCGGCAGCATTATCAGTGGATGCAAGCATTCGCCACTCTCATGGAGCAAAAAAACCAATGTCTCTAACCCACCTGCAACGCCTTGAGGCGGAGAGCATTCACATCATGCGCGAGGTCGTGGCGGAAACCGACAACCCGGTGATGCTGTATTCAGTTGGCAAGGACAGCGCGGTCATGCTGCATCTGGCCATGAAGGCCTTTTTCCCCGCCAAACCGCCTTTCTCCCTGCTTCACGTTGACACCACCTGGAAGTTTCAGGAGATGTACCGCTTTCGTGACGAAATGGCGAAAAAAGTCGGAATGGATTTGATCGTCCATATCAATCCGGAGGGCGTGGAAAAAAACATCAATCCATTCACGCATGGTTCGCAGATCCACACCGACATCTGGAAAACACAGGGACTCAAACAGGCGCTCGACAAATACAATTTCGACGCCGCCTTCGGTGGCGCGCGCCGTGATGAAGAAAAATCGCGCGCCAAGGAACGCATTTTCTCGTTCCGCTCGGCCCAGCACCGCTGGGATCCAAAAAGCCAGCGGCCGGAACTCTGGCGCCTTTACAACGCCCGCAAGCACAAGGGGGAAAGCATCCGGGTGTTTCCGATTTCCAACTGGACCGAACTGGATATCTGGCAATACATTTATCTTGAGAAGATTCCCATCGTGCCGCTTTATTACGCCGCAGTACGCCTGGTGGTGGATCGCGATGGCACGCTGGTGATGGTTGACGATGACCGCATGCCGCTGCGCGAAGGCGAAGTGCCGATGCTGCGCAAGGTGCGCTTCCGCACGCTTGGCTGCTATCCGCTCACCGGCGCGGTCGAGAGCGAGGCCGATACGCTGACCGAAATTATTCAGGAGATGCTGCTGACCAGAACCTCCGAGCGGCAGGGCCGGATGATCGACCACGATACCGCGGCATCAATGGAAAAGAAGAAACAGGAGGGCTACTTTTGATGAGCCCCCACGTTCGCGGCTGCGCCGTTTCACTGCCCCCCGAGGGGGCTACGGTCTCTCTCGGGGCGGCCCAGCGGGAGACCTTCTGATGGCACACGTATCGGAAATGATCGCCGAGGATATCGAGAAATACCTGGAAGCGCATCAGTACAAGGGCCTGTTGCGTTTTATCACCTGCGGTAGTGTGGATGACGGCAAGAGCACCTTGATCGGGCGCTTGCTGTACGAATCCAAGATGCTGTTCGAGGATCAGATGGAGGCGCTCGAAGCCGATTCGAAAAAAGTTGGCACCCAGGGCGGTGATCTCGACTTCGCCCTGCTCGTAGACGGGCTCGCCGCCGAGCGGGAACAGGGTATCACCATCGATGTGGCCTACCGTTTCTTTTCCACCGACCGGCGCAAATTCATCGTCGCCGATACGCCTGGCCACGAGCAATACACCCGCAACATGGTCACCGGCGCTTCCACCGCCGATGCGGCGATCATCCTGATCGATGCGCGCAAGGGCATCCTGACCCAGACCCGGCGCCACAGCTTCCTGGTGTCGCTGATCGGCATCCGTCATGTGGTGCTGGCCATCAACAAGATGGATCTGGTCGACCACTCCGAAAAGGTCTTCAACAAAATCAACGAGGACTACCGCGAGTTTGCCAAGCAGATCGGCATCACCGATATCACCAGCATTCCCATGTCGGCACTGAAGGGCGACAACATTATTGAACATGGCGAAAAGATGCCCTGGTACCACGGCCCGACGTTGATGGGGTATCTGGAGACGGTGGAGATTGACGAAGAGCGCAATCGCAGCTTGCCCTTCCGTCTGCCGGTGCAATGGGTCAACCGGCCCAATCTGGACTTTCGCGGCTTTTCCGGGACCATTTCCAGTGGCGCCGTGAAACCGGGCGACCGCATCCGGGTGTTGCCTTCGGGCCGGGAAAGCACAGTAGCGCGCATCGTTACCTATGATGGAGACCTCGAACAAGGCATCGCCGGACAGTCGGTGACCCTCACCCTTGCGGATGAAATCGACATCAGCCGCGGTGATGTAATTTCCACCATCGCGGCTCCGGCCAGCGTCGCTGACCAGTTTGAAGCCACCATCGTCTGGATGAGCGACGAAGCGCTGTTGCCCGGGCGCCCGCTGCTGCTCAAGATTGGCGCCAAGACGGTAACGGCGACAGTGACCAACCTCAAATACAAGATCCACGTCAACACCCTTGAACATCTTGCCTGCAAGACGTTGGAGATCAACGAAATCGGAACTTGCAACATCAATCTTGATCGTCAGATCGCCTTCGATGCCTATACCGAAAACCGCGATACCGGCGGCTTCATCCTGATTGACCGGTTGACCAACAACACGGTCGGCGCCGGCTTGCTGCACTTCGCGCTGCGTCGTGCGCATAACATCCACGTCCAGCACGTGGACGTCAACAAGGAAGTACGCGCCGCCATGAAGGGCCAGAAGGCCAGCGTGCTGTGGTTCACCGGTATCCCCGGCGCCGGAAAATCCACCATTGCCAACTTGGTGGAGAAAAAATTATTCAGTCAGGGCCGGCACACCTATCTGCTCGATGGCGACAATGTCCGCCATGGTTTAAGCAAGGACCTGGGTTTTACTGACGCTGACCGGGTTGAGAACATTCGCCGTGTCGGTCAGGTGGCGAAGCTGATGGCCGATGCGGGACTGATCACCCTGGTGTCGTTTATTTCGCCGTTCCGTTCCGAACGCCGCCTCGCCCGCAATCTGTTGCAAGACGGCGAGTTTGTCGAGATCTTCATCGACACGCCTATGGCTGTGGCCGAAGAGCGCGACCCCAAGGGTCTTTACAGAAAGGCGCGCCGTGGCGAACTGAAAAACTTCACCGGCATCGATTCGCCGTACGAGATACCGGAGAATCCGGAAATCCATATTGATACTACCGTGCTTTCAGTGGACGATGCGGTGGCGCGCATCCTTGACGAGTTGCGTCGCCTGGGTGTTATCGAGGACGTCTGATCGATCCTGTTTTTTGGATACCGAACCTGCGCCAGAGAAGGTTTTATGCCACCCGGCGCATGAATTCCTGCGGTCGCAATCCGGCCAGCCAGAGCGTGCCGAGATAGGCCGCTCCGCCAGCGAAGACCAATGCCGTCAAGCGAATCAACTTTGTCGAGTTGGACATGATCAGCCATGCGGCTTGATCTCCCGTGCCAACCCACAATACCCCGGTCAGCACAGCGAGGGCGAGCGCCAGCTTCACGCTGAAGGCGCGCCAGGCCGGCGACGGAATATAGGCCTGGCGCTTGCGCAAACCATGATAGAGCAGCGCCGCGTTGAGGCATGAGGCCAAGCCTATGGATAAGGCGAGACCTGCATGTGCAAACTTTAGCCAGACCACGAATACGAGATTCATCAATTGGGTGGCGGCCAACGTCATGAGGGCAATCTTCACGGGTGTCCGGATGTCCTGCCGGGCATAGAACCCCGGCGCCAGCACCTTGACCAAAATCAGGCCGGTCAGTCCCACGCTGTAGGCGACCAGCGCCTCCCGTGTGCGCAGCACATCGCTGGCGTGAAATGCGCCGTGCTGGAACAGCGTCGAAAGCAATGGTAGGGCGAGGATTGCAAGAGCCAGCGCTGCGGGCAATGTCAGCAGCAGTGTGAGCCGTAGCCCCCAGTCCAGCAGCGCCGAAAACTCTGCGGGTTGCGCGTTGGCATGCGTTTTGGAAAGGCTGGGCAGCAGGATGGTGCCCAGTGCGGCACCCAGCAATCCGGCCGGAAACTCCATCAACCGGTCAGCGTAATACAGCCAGGACACGCTGCCATGTTCAAGGAATGAAGCGAAGATAGTATTGATGACCAACGAAATCTGGGAAACGGAAACGCCGATCACCGCCGGCGCCATCAGCTTGAGGATGCGTCGCACGCCTTCGTCGCGCCAGGCCAGGTCAAAGCGCGGCAGCATGCCGATTCGTGCCAGGGCTGGAATCTGGATTGCCAGTTGCAGTATGCCGCCGACGAAAACTGCCCAGGCGAGTGCTGTCACCTGCTGATCGAAATAAGGCACCAGTAGCAGTGCGCCGACGATCATCGCCAGATTCAGCATCACCGGCGTAAAGGCCGGGAGTGCAAAGCGGCTCCAGGTATTGAGAATGCCGGCGGAGAACGCGACCAACGACATGCACAGGATGTACGGAAACGTGATGCGGGTCAGTTGCACGGTGAGCGCAAATTTGTCCGGCTCGGCAGCGAAGCCAGGTGCCGACACGTAGATGATGGCGGGCGTAGCGATCATGCCGACGGCGGTGACCACTAACACCGCCAGGAACAGGGCGGTTGCGACCCGATCCACCAACTGTTTTGTTTCAGCGTCGCCGCGCCGGTGGTGATATTCAGACAGGATCGGGACGAACGCTTGGGAAAACGCGCCCTCGGCAAACAGCCGACGCAGCAGGTTGGGCAGGCGAAAGGCAACGAAGAAGGCATCGGTGGCGACGCCAGCGCCGAAAATGCGGGCGATGACGAAGTCTCGGACGAAGCCGAGAATGCGTGACAGCAACGTCATGCTGCTGACAGTGGCGAGGGTTTTGAGCAGGTTCATGGGCAAGGGCGAAGTTCCGCAATGGTAGCCGTTATCGAGCCAACACTTGCCGCCTTGCAAAGGCTGGACGGAATCTCTATAATCCCCTCCCTTCGCCATCACCCATCCGGACAAGACAGACATGGCCAATAGTGCACAAGCCCGCAAGCGCGCCCGTCAATCGGTCAAGCAGCGCGCCCACAACATCAGCCAGCGTTCGACGCTGCGCACCGCCATCAAGAGCGTACGCAAGGCGGTTGCCGCTGGCGACAAGACGGCTGCCCAAGCAGTCTTTAAGAAATCGGAAAGCATCATCGACTCGATTGCCGACAAGAAGATCATGCACAAGAACGCGGCCGCGCGCCACAAAAGCCGCCTCTCGGCCGCCATCAAGTCACTTTGATTTGTTTCCTGGGTCAGCCCCGGCGGTCATCGGCCCTGTCAGCTTTGATCAGGGCTCCCAGGGAACCCGCTTAAGCGCGTTGTCCCTGGCAAAACTTTCCAAAAACGCGCAGACCCGTAGACCAAGGGTTCAGTCTCACGGATGCGTGCGTTCACAAATACGCAGGGCGACCTTTCATACAGGCTTGGTTGGGCATGTCGGGAATAGATCATTCTCCGGTCGACATTGATGGTGGATAGCGCGCCCGCCAATCGTTCCGCCTAGGCGCTGGGTCGGAATCGCGCCCCATCGTCGGTAATGCCCACAATCATGAAGCTGGGAAATTGATAAGGTGTCATGGCAAGCACCGTGGAGCCGGCAATGCTAATGGAAGCCTTACGCGCAGTCCGGTCATCATTGCAGCCGATTGAAAATAAGCATGATTTGCTCATATCCCGGCTTTGCGCCGGGTCGGCGGTCCGCCACAACACGCTCAATTAGAAAGGTTCTTTTGCTGGGACCGTTCTCGGGGCACAGCGCAATATGATGCCGAGTATGAAAAAGTTCCTGTTAAATGAAGAGGCTAGCTTGCCTTCCCAAAGTCGCCCGCATATACTTGCGTCATCCTATTGACGTTCATGGGCTTTCCCATGCATCCACCCATTCTTACGAAATACGGCTTTCGTATCCGAACCCGGATCGGATTGGTCATTGATCACTTGATGATTCACGGTCGTGATGAAGGGGAGGCGCAAAGGAAGCTGCGGCAATTCTATCGGGATTGGGAAATTCTCGAATGCGTTTGTCATCGCGGCGGGGTGCGCACTCCGGTCGGTAGCTTCGACGATATCGCCCGCTTGATCGCGCGTTAAGTAAAACCGTAGCGGCTCAGTTCCTCCGCCACCGTCACATTCTCCGTAATTACCGACTCGCACTCGTCGCTGCCAAACTGGCGGCGGATGTGATCCAGTATTTCCGAACTCATATTGCGCCGGCGATCATAACTTGCCAGCACGTAGTGTCTCGCCATCTGCCGCTTGAGCACACTCGGCCCTTTGCCGCAAATGGAATCTACCTTGATCAACCTTGCCCAAACCCCGCCGTGAGTCGCGGAGAGACGGTTGGGGGTCAAGATCAATCAACAACGCAGGTTTTTTCTGGCGCGCCAGCGCTGCCCCAAGGTTGGCCACCGTGGCGGTTTTCCCGCCGCCGCCTTTCTGATTGAAAACCGGCACGCGCATGTTCGTTCCCTGTACAGGGGGTAATTTTTCACCTAAAATCCGAACTCCAGCAAGCACGGCGGCGCAAGCCGCCGTGCTCTTTTTGTCGCGGCCTTTTGTA
>JAYUGL010000292.1:0-9443 GCA_043738385.1 Sterolibacteriaceae bacterium | reverse complement strand
GAGGTAATCGTTGACCGTCACCACGTGCACACCCTTGCCGGCGAGTGCATTGAGATAAGACGGCAGTGTGGCGACCAGAGTCTTGCCTTCGCCGGTGCGCATTTCGGCGATCTTGCCGTAATGCAGGACCATGCCGCCGATCATCTGGACATCGAAATGGCGCATGCCCAGCACGCGTTTGCTGGCCTCGCGTACCACGGCGAATGCCTCCGGCAAAACCGCATCGAGCGCTTCGCCGTTGGCAATGCGTTGCCTGAACTCGATGGTTTTGGCCGTCAACTGTTCATCCGGCAAGGATTGCAACCCGGATTCGAACTCGTTGATGCGGATAACGTTAGCGCGGTACTGGCGCAGCAACCGCTCGTTGCGGCTGCCGAATATTTTCTTGAGAAAACCGGTGATCATGCAGGGGGCGCCGCAGCGTGCAAAGGGCGGAGTTTACCATGGCGGCTCAGGTCGCCAGTGAGCCAGCCATGACGGTTCAGCGACTCACGGCGAGATGCGTGGTGTTATTTTTGGCCTGAAGCAGGAACCGATTTGGATTCTGCGCGACACCCTTGTAGCGGACCTCGAAATGCAGATGGGGACCGGTAGAACGGCCGGTGGTACCCACTTCGGCGACGATCTGGCCGCGCTTCACGATCGCCCCCGGCATCACCAGTATTTTGGAAGCGTGGGCATAGCGGGTGGTGATGTCGTTGCCGTGGTCAATTTCGATCAGATTGCCGTAATCCGGGTGCCTTTCCGCGCTCAGCACCATGCCTGCGGCGGCAGCGCGTATCGGCATACCCACCTCGGCGGGAAAATCGACACCTTCATGCAGCGCACTCTCTCCAGTGAAGGGGGCAACACGCCAACCGAAACCCGACGTATTCCACTGGACTTCGATCGGCAGGGAAGTGGGCAACATATTCTGTCGCACGCGCTCCTCAAACAGCCGCGACTCAAGCAAAGACAAGGTGTCGGAACGCGACTCCAACTGGTTTGAAAGATCTGCCAGCGCCTGCTGCAACTCGCCCTCCGACGGCGCTGCAGCCCTGATCAGCGGGCCGCCGCGGCCATCGAGCAACGGTCCTTGCGGGACGGCCAGTTCTTGGGGTTTGACGCCGGTGAGTTTGGCGATTCGATCACCGAGCGAATCCAGACGCGTCAATTGCGCTTGCATTTCACCCAGACGAACCGCCATGGCCTTGATATTCTCGCGAACGAATTCCTTGCGCCGCGCCGCGTCCTCGGCACTTACCGCACGAACCAGTTCCTGCACGAAAGGCAGGCGAATCTCCGCGGCGTGGCGGACCGCGAAATAGGAGAACACGGAGGTCAACAACAGAACCAGCAGCGCAAAACCAACGACCATCGACACCACCATCATCGGCGTGACGGTAATGCTCCTGGCTTTCGCCAAACGGTTGGAGACGAGAATAATATGCACGTCTTTCCTTCCCTGTTAACGTTATGCGCCCTCGCAGCCTTGCTGACTGTCTAAACGCCGATGCCGGCATGGCCCGGCTATCGACTCAGGCTGGGCGCTTGTTGAAACTTCAGCGACTTTACGAGCGGGCCATCCCTGCGGCCTTGGCCCGTCACGGTCGTGTAGCCAATATGAAATCGGGCAACGTTATTATTCACGCTCAAAATGGCGCGGTGGCGGCGAAGATCCGGCAACTGGCTCCCCGTCTCGCCGAGGTATTTCGTCAAGAGGGGGTGGACCTTAACGAAATCCAGGTCCGAGTGCAACCCGCGCAGCTTCTGGCTGAGAAAAAAAAGTCTGAAACCCGCTCTAATATTGGAGAAGATACGAAGCGAGGACTAACTTCATTAGCGCAAAAGCTGCCCCAGGACTCGCCTTTGAGGGAGGCACTGAACCGATTTGTGGAGCGGGCCGAGCTCCGGACTACAAAACGATAACCCGTTCCAGGAACATCAGCGCCATCACGATCAGCGCAAAAATCAGCGCCCATTTGGTAATGCGCCCGGCCAGTCGCAAATAGAGTTTGTCCCGGGTAAACAGATAGGCGACGATGCCGCTGCCGATGGCGATCGCCGTAAGTACACCGACGATCCTCAGCAGCAGCATGGAAGCTTAGGCGACTTGCGGATAGAGATTCGCGACTGCGAGCGGCGTCTTTTCGGCTTGCTCGAACGTCGCGAATTCCCAAGCGGACGCATCCGAAAGCAACGCTCGCAGCAGCTGGTTGTTGAGTGCATGCCCGGATTTATGGGCGGAAAACGACGCCAGCAAAGGATGTCCGGCCAGATAGAGGTCGCCAATCGCGTCCAATACCTTGTGCTTGACGAATTCATCGGCATAGCGCAGCCCGTCGGCATTCAGCACCCGGTACTCGTCCATCACGATGGCGTTTTCCATGCTCCCGCCCAGCGCCAAGCCCTGTTCACGCAGGAACTCGACATCCTGCGTGAAGCCAAAGGTGCGCGCACGTGCAACTTCGCGCAAATAGGAGTTCTCGGCAAAATCGATGGTGACGGAACTTGCTGTTCTATCCACTGCCGGATGATTGAACACGATCGAGAACGAAAGACGATAACCATCGTAAGGCTCCAGTCGTGCCCATTTGTCGCCCTCGCGTACTTCGACCATCTTCTTTACCCGGATGAATTTTTTGGGTGCGTTCTGCTCTTCGATCCCTGCCGACTGCAGCAGAAAGACGAAGGGACCCGCCGAACCGTCCATGATCGGCAGCTCGGCGGCGTCAACATCGACATAAAGATTGTCGATGCCCAGCCCGGCCAGCGCCGACATCAAATGTTCGACCGTCGCCACTTTGACACCATCGCGCTCAAGGCACGACGCCATCCGGGTATCACCGACGCCAAAGCAATCCGCCTTCAGATCGACCGGCGGATCCAGATCAACACGACGAAAAACGATGCCGGTGCCCGGCTGCGCCGGGCGCAGGACCAGCGTTACCTTGGCGCCGGAATGAAGACCGACGCCAGTGGCGGTGATAAGACTTTTCAGGGTGCGCTGCTTAAGCATGGTGCGATTTTACCGTACCGGGCGCCGCGGAAAAAGTTTGCGCCGCGGGACTTTGTAACAGGATGTTGTCTTTACCTATCGCAGTGAGTCCCAAAAATCTCAATCCGCCTGTTTGCGCAGGAAAGCCGGAATGTCGTATTTTTCCATGCCGCTGGCGCTCATCGCTTCGACCGCGGCGTTGCGGGCGCGGCCGTGGAACACCTGCGGCAGCGGCATGTCACCACCGGACGCACTGAAGTCGTCGGTACCGGTCCGCAGTCCGAGGCCTTCATTCAACATCTGCACCGTCCTCAACATGGGCTGCTTGCGAGCTGCGGGGCCGCCCAAACCAGTCGCCACGACAGTGACTCGCAACCGGTCTTCCATCATTTCGTCGAATACCGTGCCGTAGATGATGTGCGCATCTTCGGCCGCATAGCTGCGAATGGTATTCATGACCTCTTTCACTTCCTTCATGCTGAGCTGGTTGTTGCCGGAAATATTGACCAGCACCCCGCGCGCGCCGGACAGCTCAACGCCATCCAGCAGCGGACTGGCGACCGCCTGCTCAGCGGCGAGGCGAGCGCGGTCAACACCGGCAGCCGTCGCCGACCCCATCATCGCTTTGCCCACTTCTCCCATCACCGTGCGCACATCCTCGAAGTCAACATTGACCAAGCCTTCGATGTTGATGATTTCGGCAATTCCACCAACGGCATTCTTCAAGACGTCGTCGGCCGCCTTGAAGGCGTCGAGCACGCTGATTTCCTCGCCGAGCACTTCGATCAGTTTGTCGTTGAGTATTACGATCAGGGAATCCACGTGTTCGGCAAGCTGTTCCAACCCGAGTTCGGCAAGACGCATTTTCTTGCCCATCTCGAAGTCGAACGGCTTGGTGACGACCGCCACAGTCAGTATTCCCATCTCTTTTGCGACTTCGGCGATCACCGGCGCGGCGCCGGTACCGGTACCGCCACCCATGCCAGCGGTGATGAAGACCATGTGTGCGCCGCGCAGCGCATCAGCGATCTTTTCCCGTTCCGGCTCGGCATATTCGCGCGCCTTTTCCGGCTTGCCGCCAGCGCCGAGGCCCGGGCCGATCTGCAATTTGATATCCGCGCTGCTGGATTTCAGCGCCTGGGCGTCGGTGTTGACGCAGATGAACTCGACCCCCTGCACGCTCTCACGGATCATGTGCTCAATGGCGTTGCCGCCAGCGCCGCCGACACCGATAACCTTGATCACTGTTGAGCAAGAGTCCTTCTCGATAATTTCAAACATGTCCGTCTCCTTCAATAACTGCAACCATAAAGCCGATCCGATGCCGGAAACGCAGAGGACACACGGAGAAAAACCGCCTATCTCTGTGAAATCCGTCGGTTCGACAACACATTAATTCACTCATCAAAAATTCTTTTCAAACCAGGCGCGCATGCGACCCAGCACCTGACGGAACGATTTTGGATCGCGCAACTTGAGGCCGCGCTGGCGCTGTGCCTGGCCTTCCAGCAACAGACCCATGGCCGTCGAGTAGCGCGGATTGCGCACCATGTCCTTGAGGTTGCCGCTGTAATGCGGCACGCCGATTTTCACGGTGTTGTGAAAAATTTCTTCGCCGAGTTCGATCATACCCGGCATCTGTGCCGCGCCGCCGGTCAATACGATGCCGGCACGCAACAGCCGCTCGTAGCCGCTTCGCACCAGTTCCTCCTGCACCTTCTGCAAGATTTCCTCTACCCGTGGCTGGATAAATCCGGCCAGGGTCTGGCGCGACAGCGACGTGGATGGCCGGTCGCCGACACCAGGCACTTCGATCATCTCGTCCGCATCGGCCAATTGCTGAAGAGCAACGCCGTAGGCGATCTTGATTTCCTCGGCGTCCTGGGTCGACGTCCGCAGTGCATGGCCAATATCGCTGGTGATCTGGTCTCCGGCGATGGGGATCACGGCGGTATGGCGAATGGCGCCCTGGGCGAAAATGGCGACATCCGTGGTGCCGCCGCCGATATCCACCAGGCACACCCCCACATCTTTCTCGTCCTCGGTCAGCACCGCGTAGCCCGAAGCGAGGGGTTGCAGCACCAGATCGTCCACTTCCAGGCCGCAACGGTGCACGCACTTGACGATGTTCTGCACCGCGGTCACCGCGCCGGTGACCAGATGCACCTTCACTTCGAGGCGGCGCGCGTCCATCCCGATCGGCTCCTTGACGCCGTCCTGACCATCGACGATGAATTCCTGAACCAGGGTATGCAGAATCTGATCGTCGGCCGAAATCGGCGTGGCATTCGCGGCTTCAATCGCCCGCTCGACGTCGTAGCGCGAGACCTCCTTGTCCTTCACCACGGTCATGCCATTGGAATCCTTGCTCTTGACGTGACTGCCGGCGATACCGGTATAGACATCGGTCACCTTGCAGCCGGTCATCAATTCGACCTCCTGGATGGCGCGCGAGATTGAACTTACAGTCGCCTCGATGTTGACCACCATGCCCTTCTTGAGGCCATTCGAATCCTGGCTGCCAATACCAAGCACCGACAGGCGCCCTTCGGCGTCCAGCTCCGCAACCAGGGTCACAATCTTGGAGGTGCCGATATCGAGGCCGACGATCAGATCTTTGGTTTCCTTGCTCATCGTCAGGACTTTTTCCCGGTTTGGGTCGCACGAACGGCGAACCCGTTTGGATAGCGCATATCGATTGATATGGCACGCGATCCGATTTTTTTCTGTACTTCCTGGTAGCTGGCGATGAATCGCGTCATGCGGTCGGTGACCGGGTGCTGCGCTTCTTCCCGTCCCAGTTCCAGCACCAACCCGTCATCCAGCTTGAGTTGCCATGCCTGGCGCGGCGACAACGCCACACTTCGCAGGCTGCGGCCCAACGGTGCCAGAGCCTGATTGAATTCACGATAGCGATTTAACACATCGAGCGCGGCACCGTCCGGACCCGCAAGCGAGGGCAAGCTGTCCTCGGCGGCGGCGATGAATACTTCACCCTTGTCATTGACCAGACGCGACTCGCCGTCCAGTTGTTTCCAGCGACCGGCCGCCACGTGTTCTTCAATCGTCAGCTCCAGCGTATCCGGCCAGCGCCGGCGTACATCGGCATGGCGCACCCACGGCAGTTTCTCAAATGTGGCGCGCACCGTATCGAGATTGACGGTGAAAAAATTTCCGCTCACGCCATCCCGCACCGCATAGTCGATTTGCATCGGTGTGACCTGCTGCAGACGGCTCTGCACCACAACCTGCCGCAACGAGAAACCCGGCATGCGCTGGGCCACGATTACCGCCGCCCACGCAAGTACCGCACTGCTCAAGAGCATCAGCACATCGGACACGAGATTCATCAGCGGAGGCTTGTCCCAGAAGCTTTCATTTTGTGCGGGGGTCGGCTTGGTCTTCTTAGCCACAACGCGCCCCTTCCAGCACACGCGTCACGAACTGCTCGAAACTCAACCCCGCCGCGCGCGCCGCCATGGGCACCAATGAGTGGTCCGTCATGCCCGGAGAAGTATTGACTTCGAGCACATAGGGTTTTCCCGCATCGTCCAGCATCAGATCTACGCGTCCCCAGCCACGGCCACCGAGCACGGCAAAAGCGCGCTGCGCCAATTGCTGGAGCTCTTGCTCACTGTCAGCGGATAGCCCGCTCGGAATCCGGTATTCGGTGTCGTCGCGCAGGTACTTGGACTCATAGTCGTAGAACTCCGTCGCCGGCACGATGCGTATCACCGGCAAGGCGCGATCACCGAGAATGCCAACCGTGTATTCGCCGCCGGCGAGAAAACGTTCGGCCAGCACCACGGCATCGAATTTCACCGCCACTGCATAGGCGGCCGGCAAGTCGCCGTGCTGCTTGACCTTGCTGATGCCGATGCTCGATCCCTCATTGGCGGGCTTGACGAACAATGGCAGCCCCAGTTTTTCTTCGACTGCCGCAAAGTCGCTGTCGGCCGTGATCACTGCAAAGTCGGGCACCGGGATGCCCGCCGCCTGCCATACCAGCTTGGAACGCCACTTGTCCATGGCCAGCGCGGATGCCAGCACGCCGCTGCCGGTGTAGGGAATCTCCATCAGGTCGAGCGCGCCCTGCAGCGCGCCGTCTTCGCCGCCACGGCCGTGAAGGGCGATGAATACACGGTCGATATTTTTCTCGCGCAAGGTCGACAAGTCCTCTACCGCGGGATCGAATGCCTGTGCATCAACATCGCTCCGCTGTAGCGCAGACAGCACCGCCGCGCCACTTTTCAGCGAGATTTCCCGCTCTGCGGACTTGCCACCCATCATGACCGCCACCTTGCCTGACATTACGCCGCAACCCCCACGATTCTGACTTCCCTGACCAGTTCCACACCGAATTTTTCGAGCACCGTGGACTGCACGCGGGCCATCAGTCTTTCTATCTCAGACGCCCTCGCCTTGCCCTCCGGATTAACGATGAAATTTGCATGCTTTTCAGAAACCCGCGCTGCGCCTTCGTTTGCGCCCTTCAAACCGGCGGCCTCAATCAGGCGTGCGGCATGATCATCGGGCGGATTGCGAAACACCGATCCGGCATTCGGCAACTGCAGCGGTTGCGTTGCCGCGCGCCTCTCCAGCAGTTCGCGAATTCGCTCGCGCGACGCATGTCCGTCGCCGGGGGGAAAGCGCAACCAGGCGGCGGCGAAAATTTCATCGCTCGCGGCTTTGAGTCGAACATGGCGATAGCCGACCTCGAAATCCTCCGGCCGATGCTCAATGCGCTCGCCACGCCGGTTCAGCATCAGCACGCGTTCGACATGGCGCCAGGTTTCGCTGCCGTGGCAACCGGCGTTCATGGCCAGGGCGCCGCCCACGCAACCCGGAATGCCGGCCAGAAATTCGGCGCCGACCAATCCGTGATTGGCCGCAAAGCGCGCCAGCTTGGGACTGGCAACACCAGCTTCGGCGTATACCAGTGAGGAGTGAGGAGTGAGGAGTGAGGAGTGAGGGGGTGGTTCCAGGCGCAGCGTTTTCAACGCGCCATGGGTGAATATCGCGGTGCCATCGAAACCGCTGTCGCGTACCAGCAGATTGCTGCCAAGGCCGACCATCAGTACGGGCTCGTCATGGCGCAATTGACGCAGGAAGACGGCGAGATCATCGAGATCGGATGGAAAATAGGCATGCGCTGCCGCACCACCGGCACGCCAAGTGACGTGTCGGCCCATCGGCTCGCCTGAACGCAATTCACCACGCAACTCCTCACTCCTCACTCCTCACTCCTCACTCCTCACTGACTTTAACCAGTTTCTGAGCTACCGCACCAATGGAGCCGGCGCCCATGGTGAGCACCACATCGCCATCGCGCACTGCGTCCACAATGGCCTGCGGAAATCGGGAAACATCTTCGATGTAGGTCGGCTCACGCTTTCCCGCCGTATGGACGGCTTGCGCCAGACTGCGGCCATCGACGCCGGCAATGGGGGATTCGCCGGCGGCATAAACCTCGCCCAGCAACACCACATCGACGTCAGCCAACACTTTCACAAAATCCCAGAAACAATCGCGCGTGCGGCTGTAGCGGTGCGGCTGGAAAGCGAGAACGATGCGGCGTCCGGGAAACGCCCCGCGCGCGGCAGCCAATGTTGCGGCCATTTCCACCGGGTGATGGCCATAATCGTCGACCAAGGTGAAATGTCCGCCGGCCGCGATCGGAATCTCGCCGTAACGCTGGAAGCGGCGCCCAACGCCCTTGAACTCGGCCAAAGCCTGGACGATGGCCTCATCGCTGACGCCAACCTCGCTCGCCACGGCGATGGTCGCCAACGCGTTCAACACGTTGTGGATACCCGGCAGATTCAACACCACCGGGAAACGCGACACTTTGCCATTGGTGCGTACGCAATCGAAGCGCATCCGCCCATCCTCTGCGATGACATTCTCTGCGCGCAGATTGGCGCCGGCATTGAGCCCATAGGTGACGATCTGCTTGGCGACACGCGGCAGAATGTCCCGCACATTGGGGTCGTCGATACACAGCACGGCCACGCCGTAGAACGGCAGGCGATGGAGAAAGTCGACAAAGGCCTGCTTGAGGCGGCCGAAATCGTGGCCGTAGGTTTCCATGTGGTCGGCATCGATGTTGGTGATCACCGACACCACCGGCGACAGGAACAGAAACGACGCATCGGACTCGTCGGCTTCGGCGACCAGAAACTCTCCGCCACCAAGTTGGGCGTTGGCCCCGGCCGAATTGAGCCGGCCGCCGATGACAAATGTCGGATCCAATCCGCCCGCCGCCAACGCGCTCGCCACCAGGCTGGTGGTGGTGGTCTTGCCATGCGTGCCAGCGATCGCGATGCCCTGCTTGAGGCGCATCAGCTCAGCCAGCATCTGGGCGCGCGGCACTACCGGAATATGCCGCGCGCGCGCGGCGATCACCTCCGGATTGTCCTCGTGAACGGCGGTGGACACCACGACCGCATCGGCACGCGCCACATTG
>JAYUGL010000291.1:0-9467 GCA_043738385.1 Sterolibacteriaceae bacterium | reverse complement strand
ATATTTTTCTAGCGAGGAAAATTCTAGTTCGAGTCCTGATCGGGGAGCCTACCACCGCACGAAAACTGGGTTCTACTGTTGGCAATAATGACTGGCCGCTTTCGGTCGATCAGAGACATAGCATTTGTTGAGCGGAGTGGCTTTATTTTTGTTCGCATGCTGCCATGCACTATGGCGTTTTGGCTTTCAATCGCGGAATACGGATACCCAGAACTTCGATGGGATTGACTACGACAACAGCCGCCGCCGCGCCAGTTTCAGCGCAACCAGGAAAGCCATTCCCGCGATCCCCGCTAACACAGCAACATGCAGCACTAACTCGGGCGGAATCTGGCCAGCCAACAGCGGCCGCACCAGTGCCGTCGCGTGCGATAGCGGCAGGAACTGCGCGGCGCTTTGCAGGGCTGGCGGCAACTGCGTGAGCGGAAAGAACACGCCCGAGAGCAGCGTCATCGGCGTGATGAACAGGGTGAAGTAGTACATGAAGAAATCGTAAGACGGCGCCAGTGCGGTGACGATGAGGCCGAGCGCGCCGAAGGTGAGTCCGGCCAGAAAGATCACCGGCAGGATTGCCAACGCCAGCGCCGAATGCGTCAGGCCCAGCAGCGCCACCACGATCAGGATCGCGGTGCCGGATAGCAGCGCTTTGGTGGCGGCCCATACCAGCTCGCCGGCGATCACATCGTCGAGCGAGACCGGTGCATTGACGATGGCATCCCAGGTGCGCTGTACATGCATGCGCGAAAAGCCCGAGTAGAGCGCTTCGAAGGAAGCCGCGTTCATGGTGCTGGCGCACAGCGTGCCGCCGGCGAGGAAGGCGATGTAGGGTGCGCCATCGATTTGCGGCATCAGGCTGCCCAAGCCGTAGCCCAGCCCGAACATGTAGATCATCGGGTCGGCCAGATTGCCCAGCAGCGACGGAATGGCCAGCTTGCGCCAGACCAAAAAGTTGCGCCGCCAGACGGCGACGAAGCGCAGCGAGAGTTCGGGCATGTTCATCGCAAAGCCTGTCATTAATCCGTCACCCATGTTTCGCAACGCAAACCCTTTACGCGCGCGAATTCGGCGATGTTGTGGGTGACCAGAATCACGCCGAGGCTGAGCGCATGCGCCGCGATGAGGGTATCGAGGGAACCTATGGGGGTACCATTTTTTTCGAGCATGGCGCGGATTTCGCCATAACGCCAGAACGCATCCTCGTCGAACGGCATGATTTCTATCGGCGCGAGAAACTTTTCGAGGGCCTCCTGATTGCGCGCGGAACCGCTCTTGGCGACACCAAACGCCAGTTCAGCGGCGGTGATGGCCGAGATGCCAATATCGCCTGCGTGATATTTTCTAAAGCGCTCGATGACCTGTGCTGGTTTGCGATTGATGATGTAGATACAGATGTTGGTATCGAGCAGAAGCTTCATGCCGGGAAATCCTCACGGATTTGCTCCGCGGGCTGATCTCGTTCGAGTTTGAATCCGGGCTCGAATTCTTCGAGTGCTTCCGCCAACACCCCATACGGATCCTTAGTCGGCAACAGCAATACCCCGTTGCCAAAACGCTTGACCATGACTTCGCCACCTTCGAATCGAAAGGCTTTGGGCAAGCGGACGGCCTGGCTGCGACCGGATGCAAAAAGTTTTGCGGTATCCATTTTATGTACCTCGCACATGTTGGTATCCACCAATGATAGCTATCGAGGGCAAAAATGGCAAGTCGCCCAGAAGATGGGCATCACTATCAACGACTTGGCCGATTATTCTGGATTCGCGGTGACTACCGGCTGGCGAAGGAAGTGGAATGTTGCCATGCTGCTTAATCTCTCAAATCGCGGCCGGTCTGCTTGAGGAACACATCTTCCAGATTCGCCGGGCGATGCAGCACCCGCAGTTGCGGCCGCTTCGCCAGATGGGCCAGCAGCGGCACTGCATCGTCCACATAGCAGAACGCCGTTTCGCCGCTGATTTCGCAGCGCCTGGCGAAGCCAGCGGCTTCGGCCTTGGCCCAGCCCGGCGCGTCTTCACCGAAGACCTCAATCACATAGGGTTCGATGTGCTGCCCGATCAATTCCTGCGGCGAGCCCTGGATGATGATGCGGCCATCGTCCATGATGGCGAGTCGCGCGCAAAGGCGCTCGGCTTCGTCCATGAAGTGCGTGGTGAGCAGGATGGTCTTGCCTTCGCCGATGAGCCGCTTCAGCCGCTCCCAGATCAAGTGGCGCGCCTGCGGATCGAGGCCGGTGGTTGGTTCGTCGAGCACCAGCAGGTCGGGATCGTTCACCAGCGCGCGCGCCAGCGTGAGACGCCGTTTCATGCCGCCGGAAAGTGTGCGCAGTCGCGCATCCCCCTTTCCGGGAAGACCGGCAAACTCCAGCAGATCCGGAATCCGCGCGCGAATATGTGCATCGCCGAGGCCGAAGTAGCGCCCATAGACCAGCAGGTTTTCGGCGGCGGTGAAATCGGGATCGAGATTGTCGAATTGGGGCACCACGCCAACGCGTATCCGCGCCTGCCGCGCACTTTGCGGCACCGGCAGACCGACCATGGTGATGGCGCCGCTATCGGGTGTCGTCAATCCCAGGCAGCAGCGCAGTGTCGTGGTTTTGCCGGCGCCGTTAGGGCCAAGCAGACCGTAGCACTCGCCCGGCTTGAGTTCGAAGGAAACGCCGGCCACCACTTCGCGCCCACCATACGACTTGCGCAGGTCGCGAACCATGAGCGGCGCCGCCGCGGCGGAAATGGATACGGTGTTCGGTGATGTCATGGGTCAGCCGTCGCGATGCGGATATGGCGTTCTATTGCGCCGATTCTACAGAGGCCACTGATCGCGCCAGAATCAAGGCTGCCGTTCCCAGAGCGTCACCTCGGACACACTGTGTTGATGTTTGCGCCGCGTTTCGCGAATCACGAAGGGCACCTCAAGCGGCCCCTCGATCAGGCGGAAATGCTGGCCCAGAATTTCCTTCAATCCGTCGAATGTGGTGCGACGCTCGCCATCCTGCTTGAAGCCGCCGATCCATTCGCTGCGCGGCGTGTACTCCTCCAACCAGGTACAGGGCGTGGTGATCATCAGCACGCCGCCGCTGTTGATACGCTCGTGTACGGTCCGCAGGAAGCTTGCCGGATTGTAAAGACGGTCAATCAGGTTGGCAGCAAGGATCAGGTCGTAGCCGGCATAGTGCGGCTTGAGATTGCAGGCATCGCCCTGGTAGAACTCGACCTTGTTGCGGACCCCGGTCAGGCCGAGATCGGCGAGCTTGCGTTCCTTGTAGAGCAACAGCTCGCCTTCGTCGGGTAGCGTGTAGCGCAGCATGCCCTGCTCCGCCATTTGCACGCCGGCGCCGATGAAGCGCGTGGAAAAATCGATCCCGGTCACATGCTCAAAATGGCGCGCCAGTTCGAATGTTGCGCGGCCGGTGGCGCAGCCAAGGTCAAGCGCCTTGTGCGCCGGCCTGCCTTGCATGGCGCGGATTGCGATCTCCGCCAGCACGCGCGGAAAATTGTGCACGCCGAAATATTCGTCGCCGTAATGGAACTCGCTGTACTCGTTGAGCATGCGGTCGCTTTCATAGCCGACCGCGGGCGTTTCCGGCAACGGATCGGCGACGACATATCGAAATCCGGCATGCTGAAAAAAGTGGCGACGGAAAGCGTAGCGCGATGCGCGGATGGCTTCGTTGCCGCAGGCGATCCATGATCCGCCCTTGATCAGGTTGTGGCGGCCATCGAAAGTCGGCGTGGTGAAATCGTCATACACCGGATGCACCTCGAAGCCGTCAAACGGATAGGTCGGTGTTTCAGTCCATTGCCAGACGTTGCCGACCACGTCATACAACTCGCCGTGGCGAAATTGCGTGACCGGGCAGGACGACGCCCAGTGATCAAGCTGTAGGTTGGCGGCGGCCGGCTGATCGGCGGGCACTTCATGCAACCCCGCAACATCGCAAAGCCGATACCACTCATCTTCGCTCGGCAGCCGCACCGGCTGCCCGGTTTCGCGCGCCTTCCAGTTGCAGAAGGCCTTGGCCTCGTGATAATTGGTTTCCACCGGCCAGTCCCACGGCATCGCCACTTCTTCGCTGAGCAGCCTGAGCCGCCAGTCGGTGCCGTGCCTGACCCAGAATGTTGGATGTTGCGCCTGCGTATATTGCCGCCAGCTCAGGCCTTCTTCTTCCCACACGCTGTCATCGCCATAACCACCGGCGTCAACGAAATCCATGAATTCGGTATTGGAGACAAGGCAGCGGCTGGCCTGGAATGCGGACACATTGGCTTCGTGGCTGCCGTACTCGTTGTCCCAGCCGTACACCGGATCGGCAAAGGATTTGCCCAGGCGCACCGTGCCGGCGGCGATATCGACCAGGTCATTCACCGGCGCCGCACCGCTACTGCGACAGGGGGGCCAGGCCGGGTGTGGCTTGACGTATTCCAGCGCATGCTGGCGGATCAGCACCGACGAAGTTTCGAGATGGATGCATTCGTGCTCAATGCCCATCACCACCACCCAGAACGGATCGGTCCAACTGACCGGCAGCGAAAGTGGCGCGTTCGCGATCACCGCGTCGACCACTTCGCGCATCTGGCGGCGATAGGCAAACACTTCGGCGACGGTCGGCCATGCGGTGTGCGGCTCGGACAGATCGTCCCAGCTCATCTCATCGACGCCGATGGCGAACATCGACTCGAATTCCGGATGGATGCGCTGTTCGACAAGTCCGGCCAGGATGAGCTTGTTGATGAAAAAGGTCGCGGTGTGGCCGAGATAAAAAATCAGCGGATGGCGTAGCGGAATCGATTTCTTGTAATAGGCTTCGTCGCAGGCGAGCAGTTCGAATAGCGACTCGTAGCGGTCGCAGGTGGCGTGGAAGTAGCGGCGAATTTCGGCGCGCGTGGCTTCCGTGTCGTTGCCCGCCAGCAGTGGCGTGCGCGGGAACAGTTTTTGTCCCGTGCCGTGGTCTGCCTTGCAGTTCATTTGATTTGTCTCCAGTTTTCTTGTCTTGTGTTTAGACGCACTTACCATCGAATCCTTACGCGGGCATGACTGGCCCGGACGGCGCCAATGCGCGCCGAACGATGTCGCGGATGATCTGCAAGTGGCCGTGAAAAAAATGATCCGCGCCCGGCACCACGACCACCGGCAGGTTCAGCGGCCGCGCCCATTCCAGCACATTCTTCAGCGGTACCGTGTTGTCCTCCGCGCCGTGAATCACCACGCTGTCCGGCGCTACCGCTTCGCTGGCGTATTGCCGCGCGCCCTCCACATATCCGGCCGCCGTGCCGACCAGCACCAGGCGCGTCGCCGGATGTCCGGACTCCTGCAGGCGTTTGGCCACGCGTGTGATGACAAAGGCGCCGAAGGAAAACCCGGCCAGATAGACCGGCATGTTACCGAATCGCACGCGGGCATATTCGAGCACCGCCAACAGATCGTCGGTTTCCAGCCCACCGTGATCGTGTTCACCCGCGGAAGCGCCGACGCCACGAAAGTTGGGGCGCAAGGTATGACAGCCGTGTTCGCGCAGGGCGCGGGCCAGCGTGGTGACTACCTTGTTGTCGGCGGTGCCGCCGAACAGCGGGTGCGGGTGGGCGATCAGTGCGATACCCCTGGCATCGTCGTGCGGTTCGACGAAGACTTCGATCAGGCCGCTGGGGCCGTCGATCAGGACGCGTTCAGGGCTGCTCATTTTTAGGCAGCCAGGAGTGAAGAGTAAGGAGTGAGGAGTAAAAACGTCGTGACGCGACGCACCGAGCGTGGCACCGCCATGGTTTTCCCAACAATGCTTTTACTCACTTTTTCTCCTCACTCCTCACTGAATCTCAGATCTTGAGGCGTTCGACGATACGGCCATGCATGATGTGTTCGTCGATGATCTCGTCGATGTCTTCCTTGTCGACGTAGGTGTACCAGGTTTGGTCGGGATAGATCACCAGCACCGGCCCGTCATCGCAACGGTCGAGACAGCCGGCTGAGTTGATACGTACTTTGCCCGCGCCATTGAGGCCGAGCGCCTTGATGCGATCCTTGGCGTAAGTGCGCACTTCCTGCGCGCCGCGATTGTTGCAGCAGGTTTCGCCTTTCTCGCGCTGGTTGGTGCAAAAAAATACGTGGTGCTGGTAAAAGCTCATCTATCCGCTCCCGGAAAAGTCGATTATCTCAAATCGCGCAAGGGCGGCGGATATTTGATGGCGTTCTTGACAATCTTGTCGCGCGCCGCAGCGAGCAGGTCGATGTCTAGCGCATCGGCCAACTCGACCAGATAGATCAGCGTGTCGGCGACTTCATCGCGCACTGCCGCCAGTTTTTCCGGCGCTGGCGTCAGGCTTTCCTCGGCGGTCGACCACTGGAAATGTTCGACCAGTTCAGCGGCTTCCACGACGAGTGCCATCGCCAGATTCTTGGGGGTGTGAAATTTGCGCCAGTCGCGGGCTTGGGCGAAGATGCGCAGGGCATCGCGCAAGTCGGTCAGCGAATCTATTTTTTCCATGGGTCGCGTTCCGGTAGCAATAGCCACGGCAGGGCCAGAAATGGCCACAGCACCGAGGCAAGGCGGGTCAGGCCATTGAAGTTGAGAAAGTGTCCCTGGCGCCAGACCTGCGCTGCTTCAGTCAAATAGGGATTCTCCGGCGCAAGGTTCACCAGCACGGTGGCGAACAGCAGTGCGCTGCCAGCCAGAGCGCGGCGCAACGGTGCAATCAGCGGCAGCGTCGGAACCAGCAAAGCGAGGCCGATCAACAATCCAATGCCGTTGCCCGGCGTTAGCCAGCGCAGGGCCGGTGCCGGCTCCACCAGCAGTTCGTAAGACAGGGCGCGAATCGCCAGGGCCGCACCGAACAACGTCAGAATCGCCACGCCGGGGCGATGCCGCAACAGACAGGAGGTGATCATCCCCAGCGCCAGCACGCTGGTCGCGGTGACGCCAGCCTCGATGCGTTTGAAGCCGTCAATGTCAAAAGGTAGGGCGATCTCAAGACCGAGCAGATAGCGCAGATCGCCGCTGCCGAACAGCAGGGTTTCCGGATTGACCTGAGTCAGCAGCCACAGCGCCACCAGCACCAGGCCCGCATCGCCGCCATTGCCGGCGATGACCAGACGTTCGCGCAGGCTGTGCAGGCGCCCGCCGGAGAGCAGCGACATGCCCCAGCGCGCGCCCAGCAGGGCACCGATCATGCCGCCGAGACTGTTGCAGCCCAGATCCACGTTGGAGGGGACGCGGCTCGGCAAAAAATTCTGGATGGTTTCCATCGAGAAACTGAGCGTAGCGACCAGCAGCGTTGCTGTCACCACCGCCAGCCAGCGCTGCTGCACGCCCTGCAAGGTGGGCACCCAAATGAAGCCGAGCGGCACGTAGGCCGCAACATTGACCGCCATATCGAACACCGTGTAGTAGCGCGGCCATGCCGCCGTCAGATAGCCCATCGCGGGTGCGCCCAAATCGCGCCAGCCGGTAAATGGATGCAGGCTGGCGTAGACCACTAGCACGGTGTAGGCAATGGCGAGATAGCGCGGCAGCGTGGAAGCGTGGTTGCGCAAGTTCGCCTCGAATAGTTACGTGTGGTGATGCACTTGTTCGCCCAGGTGGTGCGTCTGCGCGGCGGCGTGATGGCCGTGGCGCAACTGGTCGTGGATATGCGGATCGTGATGCACAAACTGCGGCATCAGCGAGCCGGTGATCATGCCGAATGCGCTGGCGAACAGGCCGGCGAATTGGGCCGGAAAGAATGGGTCTTCGGGGCCGAATCGAAGGATAGACACCCATACGGACAAGCCGAGAAAGATGGACAACAGTGCACCCTGATTGGTTGCGCGCCGCCAGTAGAGGCCGAACACTAGCGGAACAAAAGCCATCACCAGGGTGATTTGATAGGCGTTCTCCACCATCTTGAAAATGCTGGCCTTGGAATACATCGCATACAGCGTCACCACCACGGTGAACGTCAGGGTGACGATGCGCATCATCCGCAACTGCTTGCGGTCCGACAGGCTCTTGAACATGGGACGCAGGATATTCTCGGAGAACGTAACCGAAGGCGCCAGCAGCGTGGCCGAAGCGCAACTCTTGATGGCTGAGAGCAATGCACCGAAGAACATCACTTGCGCGAACAGCGGCGCATGCTTCAGCACCAGGTTTGGCAGGATCAATTGTGGGTCAGTGTTAATCAGATCCGCGACCAGCTTCGGGTCGATCAGGGTCGCCGAATAAGCGAGGAACATCGGCACGAAGGCGAAGAAGAAATACAGCGAGCCGCCCAGTACCGAGCCCCAGATCGCGATCTTCTCGGTCTTGGACGATTGCACACGCTGGAACACATCCTGTTGCGGAATCGAGCCGAACATCATGGTGATCCACGCGGCGGTGAAGCCGATGATCTCCTTGGCGTCGAGCATCGGCCAGAACGAAAATCTTCCGGCCGCGCGTGCATGTTCCACCACCACGCCGACACCGCCGACCTGACCGCTCACCTCATTGCCGATCCACAGCATGCCCAGCACGATGATGATCATCTGCAAAAAGTCGGTGATGGCCACCGCCCACATGCCGCCGAACAGCGTGTAGATGAGGATGGTGCCGGAGCCGATCCACATGCCTGCCAGCTTGCTGATGCTGCCATCCGACACCACGTTGAACACCAGACCCAGCGCGGTGATCTGCGCGCCGACCCAGCCGAGGTAGGAGATCACGATGGCCAAGGTGGTCAACACTTCCACGCCGCGGCCGAAACGTTTCTTGTAGAAATCGCCGATGGTGAGCAGCTTCATGCGGTACAACGGCGCGGCGAAAAACAGGCCGACCAGAATCAGACACAGCGAAGAACCAAAGGGATCCGCCACCACGCCATGCAACCCTTCGTTGAGGAAGGCTGCCGGAATGCCCAGCACCGTCTCGGCGCCGAACCAGGTGGCGAATACCGTGGCCGTCACCATGTAGAAGGGCAGCTGCCGCCCGGCGATCGCGAAGTCCTTGGTGTTATGAACGCGGGTGGCGGCGTAAAGGCCGATGCCGACCGAGATGATCCAGTAGATGATGACGAACCAGAGCAGCATGATGGGGAACTTTCAGTAACCGGCTGATGGCCGATTATAACGAGGGTGCAGAAACACAATCTGACTGTCCCCCAGGGGCTGCTTCCGTTGGTCGTGGCAGCGGCGCCCGTCCGGGTGCCTGGACCACCGGCCGGGTTATCGGCGCGTGAAAGGCGCGCGCCGCAACTGGCGCGGGAAGAAAAACTTGAACGGCTGTATCGCGACATCGAACTGCCGGTAGCCGAAGTCTTGTATCGCATGGAGCGCAATGGCGTGCTGATCGACGTCTTCGCGCTGGCGCAGCAGAGCGACGAACTGGGCCGTCGTTTGCTGGAACTGGAACGCGAAGCCCACGTGCTGGCCGGCCAGCCTTTCAATCTCGCCTCGCCCAAACAACTCGCCGAAATCCTGTTCGACAAACAGGGCTTGCCTGTAGTCAAGAAGACGCCCTCCGG
>JAYUGL010000290.1:0-22977 GCA_043738385.1 Sterolibacteriaceae bacterium | reverse complement strand
GGATGTCACGTGGTTTGGTCAGCAACGCATAAGTTTTCGGTCTTCGCTTCACTGCGCGGGGTTCGACGCGACCGGGGCGGTGGGGGAGCCTGAGTCGGGCGATGCCGGCCAGCAAATACGCACGGCAGATTTTCAATCTGCCATGGGGAGCATGCCTGAGGTTTTCCTCAAACGCCCGGATCAGTTGCAATGCCGCCTTGAAGCTCAATTGCCGTGGCAGCACCTTGCCCAGGAATGCCGCCTGGGCCATGACCGCTCGCACCAGGTTGTAGGCGAGCAGATGCACGGCGATTTCCTTCGCCACCATGGCGGGCGTCTTGCACCGCAGGATGTCCATCTGCATCACCGCCTTGATCGCGCGCAGGTCCAGTTCCACTTGCCAGCGTGAGCGATACAGAACAAGCAGTTCTTTCTTGCTCACCTGATGCGCGTCGCTCAGCGTCGTGACCAAGGTCAAGCCTTCGATCCGCGCCTCTCGTAGCGTCAGTGTCTCGGGCATGGCGGCGTAGGTCGCCTGATCCATCCAGGCCGGTCGTTGCGGGCGGCTCCAGCTCACCACATGATCCTTCGCGCCAAGACGCAGGCCACGGCGAAAGTCGGTGGTGCGGAGTTGATGCTGTCGAACCACGATGTCCACGCCCTGCCGTATCAACCACGCCAGCAGAAAGTAACCGGCGTAATACCGGTCGGCGATGAGCACATCCCCCGCCCGCAGCCGATGCGCGAGACCCCACAGCAACGCCGTTTCGCCGCTTCGCTTGCCTTCGCATGGACTGATCGCCCACTCCAGCACGGCCCCGCAAGACAGGGAGATGACCGCCACCAGCCGCATTAGAGGGAAGCCCAGCCCCGGCTTCTGCCCATGGCTTTGCGGGTAACTCGCCTGGTTGCGCGCGGTGTCTGGCAGGGTCAGGGTGCTGCCATCGATCAGGATGACTTCCCGCCCGCGCCAGCGCCATGCGTCGGGTTGCTCAGCGCACAAGCGCTTGCCGACTTCCCGTCCCAAGCGCTCGATCAGTCCCAGCGCCAGCCGCGCACGGGCTTTGCAGTAGGGGCCGGTGTTCAAGCTGCACGGGGTTTGATTCAACGCCACTCGACTACTCACGCCCCGCGCTACCGCATCCTGGCAGCTTTGGTCAGCGCTCATCACCTGCTCGATGAACAACCCCAGCGTCCGGAGTGGGCTATAAAGCCGCTCTCGATATTCGCCAACTTCTTCGCCAACCCACTGCGTCAGCATTGGCTTCGAGATGACTTTGCCCATCAGCGATTCCGCCGACTGCGCGAATCGCGCACAAAACCGCCGCGTCTGTTCGGCTAAATGTCGTTTCTTGTTACTATCCATTTGGGCTGATCCTCCTTCGTTATGCAACTCGGATTCGACACCCGTAGCGTAACGACTTGAGGCTCTCAGCCCATCTCCAACTCAATGTTCTTTATGCCCTTTCTCTTAAGGTAGTGCCATTGGAGCCGTGGTCGAATACTTTTTCAACATCACAGTTCCACAAACTCGCGACTCCTTGCAATTCGTCATGGCTTGTAACGCAACTCCGCCGTCCGCACATGGCCAAGCCCTTCGCCTTGAGCCGGTGTAGAAGCGATGAGCTCATGCATGGCAAACTATCCATGGTTGGTCAGATAGTCGCGGCCAAGCTCGACGAATTTGCTGTTCTCCAAGGCCAGGACAATTCGGGGGAAGGTTGTCGCGCAGCAACGCCTCCAGCGCTTCATTGCCAATGTTTCCCGTGGCGATCAACAACAGACTCCGGGGCTGTGCAGTCAGCGTGTGAGCGATCACAAATCGGCATCCTTGGTCACCACCACGCGATCCTCGTGATCCGCCCTTTCAATGATCGTCAAATCGGATGTCCGATTGCCATCGGGCAGATCGAACGTATCCAAGACATCATGACCAGCCACCGCCAGTTGACGCGCCAGGCGGCGCGGCAACTGGGCGTCAACCAGAAACCTCATGCCGCCAGGATGTCGGTGCGCTTGACCTGACTCAGGCGCGCGGCGTAAGCCAGGACGGCCAGCACATCCTCGCGCTCCAGATCCTCATAGTCGGCGAGAATCTGTTCAATGGTCATGCCGGCACTTAGCAGTTCAAGCAAGGTCTCGACCGGGTAACGCAAACCGCGCACCACCGGCTTGCCGTGACAGATCGCCGGATCAACAGTAATTCGTTCGAGCAAACTGGTCATTTGAAAGTCTCCCGCAAGTTACGCGCAGTATGTACGTCGGCGATAAGAGCACGTAAGGCCATCCTCCACATCGTGGCACGACAACGCTACTTCATCCGCAATTCCGCCGCCCGCGCGTGGGCGGTCAATCCTTCGCCATGCGCCAACGTGAAAGCAACAGGTCCCAGCGTCCGCGCACCTGCGGCCGAGACTTCGATCAGGCTGCTGCGTTTCTGAAAGTCGTACACCCCGAGCGGACTGGAGAAGCGAGCGCTGCGTGAAGTGGGCAGCACGTGGTCGGGGCCGGCGCAATAGTCCCCGACGGCCTCCGACGAATAGGGGCCGATGAAAATGGCGCCGGCGTGGCGGATTTTTTCCACCAGCGGGCGCGCATCGCGCACTGAAAGTTCCAGATGTTCGGGGGCGATGCGGTTGGCGACGGTACAGGCTTCTTCGAGATCGACAACCTGGATCAATGCGCCGCGTCCGCTGAGCGAGGCAGCGATCACTTCCTTGCGCGACATCTGCGGCAGCAGTTTTTCGATGCTGGCGGCGACTCTTTCGATATAGGCCGCATCGGGACAGAGCAGGATGGACTGGGCCATTTCGTCGTGCTCGGCCTGGGCGAACAAATCCATCGCCACCCAGTCGGGATCGGTGGTACCGTCGGCGATGATCAGCACTTCCGACGGTCCGGCCACCATGTCGATGCCGACGGTGCCGAACACGCGCCGCTTGGCGGCGGCGACGTAGGCGTTGCCGGGGCCGACGATCTTGTCCACTTGAGGAATGGTCGCGGTGCCATAGGCCAGCGCGGCCACGGCCTGGGCGCCACCGATGGTGAACACGCGGTCAACGCCGGCGATGTGGGCGGCGGCCAGCACCAACGCATTCTTTTTGCCGCGCGGGGTGGGCACCACCATGATCAGTTCGCCGACGCCGGCCACCTTGGCGGGGATGGCATTCATCAGCACCGACGACGGATAAGACGCCTTGCCGCCGGGCACGTAGAGACCGACGCGATCGAGCGGCGTGACCTTCTGGCCGAGACGGGTGCCGTCGGCTTCGCTGTACTCCCAAGACTCGGCCTTTTGCCGCTCGTGGTAGACGCGAATGCGATGCGCAGCGGTTTGCAACGCTTCTTTTTGTATTTGCGGAAGACCTTCGAAAGCCGCAGCCAGTAAGGCTTTTGGCAGTTCGAGTGCGGCCACGCTAGTGGCATCGAGCTGGTCGAAACGGCGCGTGCAATCCAGCACTGCGGCGTCGCCTGTTTTGCGAACATTCGCGAGTATTTTGGCTACCGCACGTTCGATGGCTTCGTCGGTGGAATCGTCGAAGGCCAGCAACGCATCGAGTTGCGCGTAAAAGTCCGTGCTCTGCGTCGACAGGCGGCGAATGGTCAACGGCGCAGTCATTTCACTGCTTTGGCGAAGGCGTCGATCAGCGGTTGCAGCAACTCGCGCTTGACTTTAAGCGCCGCCTGATTGACGACGAGCCGCGAAGAAATCGCCATGATGTCTTCAACCTCGACCAGATTGTTGGCCTTGAGCGTGCTGCCGCTGGAGACCAAGTCGACGATGGCATCGGCCAGACCAACCAATGGCGCCAGCTCCATCGAGCCATAGAGCTTGATCAGGTCGACATGCACACCCTTGGCGCCGAAATGTTCGCGCGCAGTCTGCAGATATTTGGTCGCCACGCGGAGCCGCGCGCCGCGTTGCACGGCCGCCTGGTAATCGAAATCCTTGGGCACGGCAACGCACATCCGGCATCTGGCAATCTTGAGGTCGAGCGGCTGATAGAGGCCCTGCCCCCCGTGCTCCAGCAACACGTCCTTGCCGGCGATGCCGAGATCGGTCGCGCCGTATTGCACATACGTCGGCACGTCGGAAGCGCGCACGATCACCAGCTGCACATCCGGCCGGTTGGTACCGATGATCAGCTTGCGTGATTCTTCAGGATTTTCCGACGGGGTAATGCCGGCTGCGGCGAGCAGTGGCAGGGTTTCGTCGAAGATGCGGCCCTTTGACAGGGCGATGGTTATTCCGTCCACGGTCATTAAATTTAAGCAGAAAAAATCATCTTACCGCAGAGGACGTGACCGAAGGAAATCCCCGTGGGACGGAGGACACAGAGGAAACCAAAAGAATTGAAATTACAGAACCGCAATCACGCGACTAACCGACCTTACCTTTTCTGCCTCGGTTTTGTCGCCCTCTGTGTCCTCCGTGTCCTCTGCGGTGAGTGTCTTTATTTGACCCGGCGTACCCGGGCGCCCAGCGCGGTGAGCTTCTGATCGAGATGCTCGTAGCCGCGATCGAGATGATAGATGCGGTCGATCAGCGTTTCGCCCTGGGCCACGAGCCCGGCCACCACAAGGCTGGCCGAGGCACGCAGGTCGGTGGCCATCACCGTGGCGCCTTGCAATCTGTCGCTGCCGCGTACCACGGCGGTATTGCCGTCGATCTTGATGTCGGCACCGAGGCGGATCAGTTCCACCGCGTGCATGAAGCGGTTTTCGAAAATGGTTTCGCGGATCACCGCGGTGCCGTCGGCCACGGCGTTGATGGCCATGAACTGCGCCTGCATGTCAGTCGGAAAGGCCGGGTATGGCGCGGTGCGCAGGCTGACGGCGGTCAGCCGCGGCGGCGCCTTGAGGCGAATCGCGTCGCGGCCCGATTCAATTTCGCAGCCGGCGTCCATCAGTTTGTCGACCACCACGTCCAGATAGTTTGTCGACGTACCTGTAAGCCGGATATCGCCGCCCGTGGCGGCTGCGGCGCAGAGGTAAGTGCCGGTCTCGATGCGATCAGGCATGATGCGATGCGTTGTGCCGTGCAGCCGTTCGACGCCGCGAATGCGGATCACGTCGGTACCGGCGCCCGAAATCTGCGCGCCCATCGCCACCAGGCAATTCGCCAGATCGACCACCTCGGGTTCGCGCGCGGCGTTTTCGATGACGGTATCGCCTTCAGCCAGACAGGCGGCCATCATCAGGTTTTCGGTGCCGGTCACCGTCACGATATCGGTAAATAGTTTCGCGCCCTTCAGCTTGGACACTTTGGCATGGACATAGCCATGCTCAACACTGATCTCGGACCCCATGGCCTGCAGGCCCTTGATGTGCAAGTCCACCGGCCTGGCACCGATGGCACAGCCGCCGGGCAGCGACACACGCGCTTCGCCGACGCGGGCGACGAGCGGACCCAGCACCAGGATGGACGCGCGCATGGTCTTGACCATTTCATAGGCGGCGACCGGGTTGTCGATGACCGATGCTTCCAGCGTCACGCTGCTGCTCTCGCGTGCGACCTTGACGCCCATCTGCGCCAGCAATTTGAGCATGGTACCGATATCGTTGAGGTCCGGTACGTTGGTCAACGTCAGCGGTTCCGGCGTCAGCAGTGCCGCACAAAGCAGCGGCAGGGCGGCATTCTTTGCGCCCGAGATGGCGACTTCGCCGCGCAGCGCGGTGCCGCCTTCGATCAGCAACTTGTCCATTACTTGGCCGCTGCCCACTCTGCCGGCGTCAGCGTGCGCATTGAGAGCGCATGCAGTTCGCCGGAGTCGAGCCGGTCCTTGATGATCTGGTAAACACGCTGCTGGCGCTTGACCCGGTTCATCCCTTCAAATTCTCCACTCACGATCACCGCTTCGAAATGGTGGCCGTCACCGGCGACCACAATGTGTTCGCAGGGCAGCCCGGCGGCGATCCAAGTTTCAATCAGTTTTGGGTCAAGCATGGTTCAGGCTCTCAATCGGTAACCGCTGTGCAACAGACGCAGCGTGATGGCGGACAGGACGATCAGGCAGGCACAGGCCACTGCCAGGCTTTGCCACGGCGAAACGTCGGAGATGCCGAAGAAGCCGTGGCGAAAGCCGTCGATCAGGTAAAAGATCGGATTGTAGCGGGACACCTGCTGCCAGAACAGCGGCAGCGAGTGAATCGAGTAGAACACACCGGAGAGGAAGGTGAGCGGCATGATGAGGAAGTTCTGGAATGCGGCGATGTGGTCGAACTTTTCCGCCCACAGCGCGGCGAGGACACCCAGCGTGCCCATGATGGCGGCGCCGAGTAGGGCGAATGCCAGAATCCACAGCGGCTGCACGAACTCCAGCGACGTGAACCACAAGGTCACCAGCAGCACGCCGAGGCCGACCGCCAAGCCGCGCAGCAACGCGGCGATGACATAGGCGGCGAAAAAGGCGGTGTAGGAAATCGGTGGCAGCAGCACGAACACGATGCTGCCCGCGACCTTCGACTGAATCAGCGACGAGGACGAGTTGGCAAAGGCGTTCTGCAACATCGACATCATGATCAGGCCGGGAACAAGAAAGGCTGTGTAGGGCACCGAGGCATAGACCTGGACCCGGTTTTCGAGCACGTGGGAAAAAATCAGCAGATAAAGCATCGCCGTCAACACCGGCGCGGCCATGGTCTGGAAGGCGACTTTCCAGAAACGCAGCATTTCCTTGTAGAGCAACGTGCTGAAGCCGGTCATGATTTCACGCCCTGATTCATCACCTTGACGAAAACATCTTCCAGATCGGGCTTGGCGATTTCCATGTCCTCGATGATGCAACCCGCATCGCGCACACGCGCCAGTATCGATTCAATATCCGCGAAGCGATCGAGCGGCAAATTCCAATAGCCGCCCTTGCTTTCGCATTGCCCGACCACGCCAGCCGGCAACGCGCTGTCGCCTTGCAGACGCAGGCGCAACGTATGCGTGGAAAAGCGTCGCAGCAGATTGGGGGTGGAATCGAGCGCAACAACGCGACCGGCCTTGAGCATGGCGATGCGCGCGCAAAAGTTCTCGGCTTCTTCCAGATAGAGCGTGGTCAGCACAATAGTGTGGCCATCCTCGTTCAGGCGTCGCACGAAGCGCCACAACGTCTGGCGCAGTTCAACGTCCACACCTGCGGTGGGTTCATCAAGAATGATGACCGGCGGCCGATGCACCAGCGCTTGTGCCACCAGCACGCGCCGCTTCATGCCGCCGGACAGGGCACGCATGCTGGCGTCGGCCCGGTCGGTCAAATCCAGGTTGGACAAGATCTCGTCGATCCAGGCATCGTTGTTGCGGATGCCGAAATAGCCCGATTGGATGCGCAGGGTTTCTCTGACAGTGAAGAATGGATCGAACACCAGCTCCTGCGGCACCACGCCGAGCTTGCGCCGGGCATTGCGGTAATCGGCGCGGACATCGTGCCCCATGACTTCGAGCGTTCCGCCATCAGCGCGTACCAGACCGGCGAGGGCCGAGATCAGCGTCGTTTTGCCAGCGCCGTTGGGGCCGAGCAGGCCAAAAAATTCGCCCTGTTCGATTTCGAGATCGATGCCGGCCAGCGCTTGCAGGTCACCGAAAGATTTGGTGACCTGGCGGACTTGAATCGCCGGAATCATGAAGGAGGAGGCGCGGAACAGCGCCGGATCAAACCAACGGCAGCAGTTCGCTGACGCCGTAAACTTCCGCGAGGCTCAACAGGTCTTTCGGTGGATTGCTGACTTTGATTGTCTTGCCCTGGCGCTTTGCCTCACGCACCCAGCCGAACAACACGGCCAGACCGGAGGAATCAACCTCGTCCACCGCGGCAAGGTCAAAGGTGTCTGTCGTGCGCGAAATCAGCGCCACGCCCTCCGCCAGCAAAGCAGTCGCGCCGGGCAAGGTCATCGCACCATCCACTGCGGCGGTGGTCCCGGCTTGCTTGATCATTTCCTGGCGGCGGATGCGTCGAGCGACGCGTTCTTGGCCTGCAACGACTTGATCAAACCATCGATGCCGTCGGCTGCAATCTGCTGCGAAAACTGATCACGGTAACTGGTGACCATGCTGATGCCGCCAATGGTGAAGTCATAGACCTTCCAGCTTGAGCCGTCCTTCTCCAGCGCGTAGTTGATGTCGATCGGCTTGGCGCCGGGCTGCTTGACGCTGCTGTGCACGGTCACATCCGTGTCGGCCGGCGCCATCTTCAGGGGTTTGAAGTCCACGGTCTGGTTCTTGTAGGCCGTCAAAGCGTTGGCATAAGTGCGCACCAGCAGGGTCCTGAACTCGTCGGCCAGCGACTTTTGCTGGGCCGCGCTGGCCTGACGCCAACTCTTGCCCACCGCCTGGGCGGTCATGCGCTGAAAATTGAAGTGGGGCAGCACCTTGGTCTCGACCAAATCGATGGCCTTGCGGGTGTTGCCTTTCTGAATGTCCTTGTCCTTGCTGACGATGTCGATCACCTCGTTGGTCACGTTCTTGACCAGCACATCCGGAGCGATATCCTCGGCGCCCGCGCTCGCGCAAATCGCCAAGCCTGCCAATAAACCCAATAGCCATTTCATGACAATTCCTTTTTGTATAAGCTGATGAGACTACTCGTCCGACCCGTCCCGACGCGGCGGACTGCCGTCGTAAACGAGACTGCGGCGACGTTGCAGATACCCGTCGCGAATATAGGAGTACTTGTCCAGTGCGGCTTCCTCAATCACCTTATCGGCCGGCAGCAATGCCGCGCGGTCGCTGACCAGGCGCGTCACAAGCAATACATTGCGGGCCGGGATATCGTTGATTGCGCCAATCGGATCAGCGGCCAGATCAACCACCAGACCGGCCGAGTCGCGTATCGTGCGCGGGCCGAACAACGGCCAGACAACGTAGGCACCGGGACCCGCGCCCCACCGTCCGAAGGTTTGACCAAAGTCCTCAGCATGCTTTTCAACGCCAAGGTCGGAGGCCACGTCCATGAAACCAAAAATACCGAGCGTCGTGTTAACCAGCACACGACCGAAGTCGTTGATCCCGTCCGGCACCTTGCCTTGCAGCACATTGTTCACACCGATGAAGATGTCTTCAATATTGCCAAAGAAATTTGCCACGCCGTTGCGGGCCGGTTGCGGCAAGACCGCCTCATAACCCTGGGCGACCGGTTTGATGACCGCCTTGTCCACTCCTTCGTTAAAAGCGAACATGGCGCGGTTGAAGCCCTCGATCGGATCCTTGGGATTGCCTGACGTGGCACACCCCGTCAGCGTACAGGCGAGCACGGCCAGCGCGCCCAGGGAAGCCAGACGTTTGATGCGGGCAAACTTCACGGTTGCATCCTTTTCATGGGTTGTTCTGAACATGACAGCACTTACTTTTTGTCGACACCTTCTGAGGCCTTGTTGAACATGAACTGACTGATCAGTTTTTCCAGTACCACAGCAGACTGCGTCTTCTTGATCGTCTCGCCCGCTTTCAGCATCTCGCTGTCTCCGCCGACCTCGAATCCGATGTACTGCTCACCCAGCAGACCCGCAGTATTGATGGTAGCAAACGTATCGCGTGGAAACTTGTAACGGGCATCCACATCCATCGACACGACGGCAACATAAGCTTCCGGATCGAACCTGATGTCGCTGATGCGGCCGACAATCACGCCCGCACTTTTCACCGGCGCACGCACCTTGAGGCCACCGATGTTATCAAATTTGGCTTGCAGGTGATAGATCTCGCCGGCGCTGGAAGTGCTCATGTTGCCAACCTTGAGCGAAAGAAATCCCAGAGACACGATACCGACCGCGACAAAGATTCCGACCCAGAGGTCAAGCATGGTTTTATTCATTTAGGTACCTCGAAACATTAAGGCGGTAAGAATAAAGTCGGCGGCAAGGATGGCCAGCGACGAAGTCACGACTGTGCGTGTGGTTGCCCCGGAAACACCTTCGGCGGTGGGCTCGCAGTCATAGCCTTCAAACACGGCAATCCAGCTGACAATAACGCCGAAGACACAGCTTTTGATGACCCCATTCACAACATCCTCGCGAAAATCGACTGCAGCCTGCATCTGCGACCAGAACGTGCCTTCGTCGACCCCGATCAACTGCACCCCGATCAAATAACCGCCGAACACGCCTAACGCCGAAAACAGCGCGGCCAGCAAAGGCATGGAAATCACGCCGGCCCAGAAGCGCGGCGCAACAACACGGGCAATGGGATTCACCGCCATCATTTCCATGGCCGAGAGTTGCTCGGTCGCTTTCATCAAGCCGATCTCGGCGGTGATCGCCGAACCGGCGCGGCTGGCAAACAGCAACGCCGCCACCACCGGGCCCAGCTCACGCACCAGGGTCAACGCCACCAGCGACCCCAGAGCAGAAGCCGAACCAAAGCGTTGCAGGGTTTCGTAGCCCTGCAGGCCCAGCACCATGCCGACGAAAAGCCCGGAAACCGCGATGATGATAAGCGACAGCACACCCGTGAAATAGAGTTCGCGAATGGTCAGGTTGAAGCGCCGCAAGGCCGTCCCTGACTGCAACAACACCGCAAGAAAAAAGCGGGCAGCAAAACCCAGACGCCAGACGCGATCGGTGACCTGTTTGCCCAGGAAACGAAATTTCGCCATCAGTTTTTCAAGCATGCGCCGCCTCGCCGAAAATCTCCTCACGGTATGGTGCCGCCGGATACTGGAATGCCACCGGCCCATCCGCTTCGCCCCAGACGAACTGGTGGACGTAGGGCGCCGTGGAGTTCCTGATATCGTCGGCCGTCCCTTCGGCGACGATCTTGCCCTCGGAGACGAAATAAACGTAGTCGACGATCTTGAGCGACTCCTGCACGTCGTGGGTCACGATGATGGAACTCGCGCCCAGCGCGTCATTCAGGGTGCGGATCAACTGACCAACGACGGCGAGCGATATCGGGTCGAGCCCGGCAAACGGTTCGTCGTACATGATCAGCATCGGGTCCAGCGCGATGGCGCGAGCCAAGGCAACGCGGCGCGCCATGCCGCCGGAAAGTTCCGACGGCATCATGTGACTGGCACCACGCAAACCGACCGCGTTGAGCTTCATCATCACCAGATCCTGAATCATGTCTTCCGACAAATCCGTGTGCTCGCGCATCTGGAAGGCCACGTTGTCGAATACGGTCATGTCGGTGAACAATGCGCCGAATTGGAACAGCATGCCCATGCGGCGGCGCATCAAATAGAGGTCCTGATCGTCAAGTTCACTCACCAGCTGGCCATCCACGCGGACTTCACCCGAAGTGGGTTTCAGCTGTCCGCCGATCAGGCGCAATGTGGTTGTCTTGCCGCTACCGCTGATGCCCATGATGGCGACAACCTTCCCGCGCGGGATCTCCATATTGATCCCGGTAAGGATTGGACGGCTATCGTAGGCGAAGTTGACGTTGCTGAGTTTGACCAGAGGGTCGGCGGACACGGGCTGAAGCTCTCTCTCATGTGCATATTTGTTGGGTGGCGGATTTTAGCAGATGACATCTGTCTGTCCCACCGCTTGTGGCGGCAAGCAGACAGCTATCATAGAATCCCCGCCCGAAGCCTGCCTGATGTTTGCGCTATGATGCTTTGCATGCGCCAAACCCCGCTCCCCTCCGGCGTCAAACCGGGACTTTTGATCGTCGATGACGATCCGCTGATCGCCGATACCTTGGGCTATGTTCTGGGCGTCGACTTTGCCGTAGTGACTGCTGCCACGCGCAATGAGGGCATCGAGAAGCTGCGCGCGATGAACCCGGCGCCGCCGCTGGCGCTGGTCGATCTGGGCCTGCCGCCGCGGCCACACCGGCCTGATGAAGGGTTCGCCCTGATCGGGGAATTGCTGGCGCATTCTCCCGCGATGAAAATCATCGTCCTGTCCGGACAAAATGACCAAAGCAATGCGCGTCATGCACGCACTCTGGGGGCTACCGATTTCGTCGCCAAGCCGGCGGACCCCGCCAAACTTCGACTTCTACTGCGCAATGCGCTCTCGTTCAGCTCTGCCGAAACCGTCACCACCGCTGCCGCCGCGCTCACCTGCCAGTTGATCGGAGACAGTTTCCCCATCCAGAAACTGCGCACCCAGATCAAGCAATACGCCGATTCGCCATTCCCGGTATTGATTGAAGGCGAATCCGGCAGCGGCAAGGAAATCATCGCCAATTGCTGTCTGCACCGGATGACCAGCCGAAAAGGTAAACCCTATTTCGCGCTCAACTGCGCCGCGATCTCGCCAAACCTGGTCGAACCGACGCTGTTCGGGTACGCAAAAGGCGCGTTCACCGGTGCAACAGGGCAAAAGTCGGGATATTTCGAAGATGCATCGGACGGAACCCTGTTCCTCGACGAGATCGGCGAACTGCCGCTGGAGCTCCAGTCCAAGCTGCTGCGCGTGTTGGAGAACGGTGAATTCCAGCGCGTCGGCGAAACCCAAACCCACACCAGCCATGCGCGGGTGATCGCGGCCACCAATCGTGATCTGCGCCGCGAAGTGAGAGAAGGCAGATTCCGCGCCGACCTGTACCATCGCCTGTCGGTGTTCACCATCAGCGTGCCGCCCCTGCGGGAAATGGAGCATGACCGGCTGTTGCTGCTTGAACATTTCCGGGCGCAATATTCTGCGCAGCTAGGTGCCACTCCGTTCGCCCTCTCGTGGGAGGCGGAGCAACGTTGGCTCGCCTACGCATTTCCCGGCAATGTCCGGGAACTAAGGAATATCGTGATCCGCCTGACCGCCAAGCATCCGGGAGAAACCGTTGATGCCGCGACGCTGGAGACCGAATTCGACGCTTCGGATTTTGGCGGAGCAGAAACGGGCGCTTCAACCGGTGGCAACGCCGACCTTGCCACCATTGCATTGGGCGAGCTTCAGCGCGAACATGCCTTCAGCCTCGACGAATCTCTGCGTCGCTGGGAACGCGCCTATATTGAAGCTGCACAGCAACTCTCCAACGGCAACATCAGCCAAACCGCGAAGCTGCTCGGCGTGAACCGCACGACACTTTATAATCGCATGGACTCCCTCTCCCGCACGCCTAGCCAAGACTGAGCCATGTACCTGGAACATTTCGGACTCACCGAACCGCCTTTCCGCATCACGCCGCACACCGACTTCTTCTTCGCCGGCGCCAATCGCGGCGCAACGCTCGACGCTCTGCTCTATGCCGTCACCCACGACGAAGGCATCGTCAAAATCAGCGGCGAGGTGGGCAGTGGCAAGACCATGTTGTGTCGGGTACTCATCGAGCGGCTGCCGGCACAGGTGACGATTGCCTACCTGTCAAACCCGTCACTGTCACGGGCAGACATCCTCTACGCCATTGCCGATGAACTCCGCATCGAACTGCCGGAAAACGCACGCGCCAGCGCCGTGCTGCGCTCGTTGCAGGACCACCTGATTCGTCTTTACGGCGAAGGCCGGCGGGTCGTAGTGCTGATTGACGAGGCCCATGCCATGCCAGCCGAAACGCTCGAAGAAATCCGGCTGCTGTCGAATCTGGAATCGAATCACAGCAAATTGCTGCAACTTGTGCTGTTTGGGCAGCCTGAACTGAACGACATCCTGGTCCGCCCCGACATGCGCCAGCTAAAGGAGCGCATCACCCACAATTTCCCGCTTGAGCCTCTGGTACGGGACGACATTGCCGAGTACATGGAGTTCCGCATGCGCGCCGCAGGCTATCGTGGCCCCAATGTGTTCAGCCCATCGTCGATCAAAATAATCACCAAGGCTTCGCAGGGTCTCACGCGTCGCATCAACATGCTGGCCGACAAGGCGTTGCTCGCGGCATTTTCTGAAAACACGCACCAGATCACGGCCAAACATGTCCGCGCCGCGGTCAAGGACTGCGACTTCAGCAAGGCCACACGCATTGCCAAACCACCACCCTGGCGAACAGCAGCGCTGCTCGCGACGCTCTCGCTGGCTGTTGCCTGGTTTACCCTCAGTCGCCCCTCGCTCTCAGGCGAGCCCATGAAGTCGCCGGCGGACAAAATGCCGGCGCCACCACCAGCAGCGATTCCGACGCAACCCGCGCCGGTGGCGACACCTGCCCTACCAGAATCGCTACTGGAGACCTATCTCGATGCCGGGAAAACCTGGCTTGGCGGTGCGGACAACAGTCACTGGTTCCTCCAGCTCGCGATTGAAGCCAACCATGCCGCAACCGTGGAGACTTACTTGCGGACAGCTGAAAAAGCCGGCGTGGACATGTCCAATGTTCGCGTCTATCTATCTGATTTGAGCGGAACCCTGCGGTACGGCATTGTTTATGGCGACTATCCGTCCCTCAGTTCCGCCACGGCCGCGGCAAGAGATCTGCCGGCAAAAGTGAAGGCGCGGCATCCCTACCCCAGGCAAGTCATCAGACTGCGCTAACCCACCACTGGCCCCTTCGCATGAAATGGGGCCAAAATATACGACTACTTTCAATATAAATCATAGGGTTGTGTAGGAAAATTGACGTGGTAACATCCAATTGCCATTTTTATCAAAATGAGGTAAGTCGCGTGCGCCTGTTCACACTTGTTTTCGCAGCCTCGTTTATTGGCGCATGCAGCCATGCGCCCGTCATCCCGCCATCAAATGCGCATATCCGCGCCGAAAGTGTTCCCGACGTCGACACAGCTTCGATCCCCAAGCCGGTCCAGAGCGACATTTCCCTGCCGCGGCCCAAGCCCGCCGCCAAAGTCGAGACGTACAGCGTTGTCGTCAGCAACGTCAAGGCGCAAGATCTGCTGTTCGCCCTGGCGCGCGACGCCAAACTTAATATCGACGTCCACCCGGGTATCAGCGGCACCGTGTCGCTGAACGCCATCGACCAAACCCTGCAACAACTGTTGACCCGCATCGCCAAGCAGGTGGATATGCGCTGGGAACTGGATGGCCCGAATCTGATCGTGATGCCGGATACGCCTTATCTGCGGACCTATCCAATCGACTACGTCAACATGGCGCGGGATACCACCATTACCACTTCAGTGAATTCACAAGTCAATTCCGGCTCGTCCACCAGCGGGTCCGGATCTTCTTCAAGTTCTGGGGGCGGAAACACCTCGACCACGCAAATCAGCAACACTTCCAAAAACCACTTCTGGGAGACGCTGGAAAAAAATGTCAAAGATATACTCAGGGAGACGGACAAGATTCTGCCCGAAGGCTCCAGCGAAACCGTAATCGAAAAGTCTGATCAACAATCCACCACCGGCACCGGTGCGCAGTCAAGCCGAAGTGGCGCACAAAACAATCTGGCGGGCAGCGCAAATCCGGCCACCGTGCAGACCGAAGGCAACACGGTAGTAAGGCGCACCACCTTTCATGAAGCAGCCTCCGTGATCGTCAATCCCGAAACCGGCGTCGTATCCATCAGGGCGACCGCTCGCCAACATGAAAAAATTCAGGAATTCCTGGACAGCGTGATGAACAGCGCCCGGCGTCAAGTCATGATCGAAGCCACCATTGTTCAGGTTGACCTCAACCAGGCCTACCAACAAGGGATTGATTGGAGTCGCATACGCGCCAACGGCAGCGGGTTCACGTTTTCCCCAGCCAAATTGAGTTCCTCACCGACGACGCTTACACCTTTCACGCTCAAGGTGACTGACAACAACAACCCGCTGAACCTGATCATCAACCTCAGCCTGCTGGAAAATTTCGGTACGGTGAAGGTGCTCTCCAGTCCCAAGCTATCCGTGCTCAACAATCAAACGGCAGTCCTGAAGGTTGTTGAAAACGTCGTCTATTTCAGCGTCAAATCCGATGTCACTTCCGGCAGCACCGGGGCAGCGCAAAAATCGTTCACTACCACAGCGCAAACAGTTTCTGTCGGACTGGTGATGTCGGTGACCCCACAAGTCAGCGCGAGCGGCTCGATCATCCTCAATGTTCGTCCGTCCATATCAAGCATTTCACAATTCCAGCAGGATCCCAATCCTGACCTCACCACCGTTACCAATCTTGTTCCCCAAATCCAGACACGCGAAATCGAATCCATCATGCGCGTTGAGGATGGGGAAATTGCAGTGCTGGGCGGCCTGATGGAAGAACGTGCTGACTACAAGACCGGCCAGGTTCCGGGAATTGGAAAAATTCCGTTCTTCGGAGAGATATTTACCCAGCGCAACAATTCGACCACCAAATCCGAATTGGTCATATTCCTGCGTCCGGTCGTCGTCCGTGATCCTAGCGTTGCAGGGGACTACCGCAGCTTGAAGGAATACCTGCCCACCAAGGATTTCAACACGCCGCCAGCTCATGCAGAAGTTTTTTCGTTGCCCAAATCCGAAAAGGCTGGAGCAACGCAGTGAGCTTGCTGATGGATGCGCTGAGGAAGGCGGAACTGGCCAAGCGTCAGGCGCCAAGAGACCAGATTAAACCATCAATCTCATCCGCTCCACCGGAACCTCTGGAGTTGACGCCGCTCGCGGGTACGCCCGAGCCACTTGCCGGCGCGCAATCGATTCCGCCGTCGGCCGTGGAACCCGAAGCGGCTAGAGTCGGCAGCCTTCCCCAACTTCCCTCAACGCTGGAATTTCTCGATCAGAAGTTCATGGACGAGGCATTCATACAGGCACAACGCAAACCAGAGAGCACTCAAGAGCGCTCTGCGGGCCGGGTGGGTGGTTTTTCTTCGCTGCCAGTCACGCCAGCCCCAAGCATTGACACCAGCGCGCAACAGCGAATCGCCGCCGAAACCCAGCGAGAGCGCGAGTCCGTGCAAAACCTGTTCGAGGCGAAACAGGCACCCGCGTCTTCGCACAAGACCCTCGCCACGATTGGCCTGCTTTCCTTGCTCGCTGCGGCCGCCATCGGCATCTATTTTTGGTTGCAGTTACAACCTCAATCGACCTTGGTCCCCGCGGGTGGCGCCGTGGTGCCCCTAGCGCTGCGTCCCCGCCCCATGATCACCGCCCCGCCAGTATTGCCGGTGGTCGAACCAACAACGAATGCCTCCGCCTCACCTGCCGCCGCACCTTCAAATGAAGTGCAAAATAACGCGGCGCAGCCGGCGTCCAACCGTCAAACGACGCCGCCACTCGAGATCCCAATCCGCGTGACCACGTCGAAGCTGCGCGTCGACCCGACGGTCGACACGGCTTTCAATGCTCTGCAAAGCGGCGACTTGAGTACCGCCCAAGCCGCCTACGAACGATCGCTGAACAACGACCCGAAGAACGCGGACGCGCTGCATGGCCTCGCCACGGTCCACCTTCGCCAAGGCAAGCCGGACTTGGCGCAGAACTATTATCTGCGCGCATTTGAAGCAGACCCCAAGGATGCCTTGGCGCAGGCCAGCCTGATCAGCATGAGCGGCCAAATCGATCCCGTGCAATCGGAAAGTCGGCTCAAGCTGCTGCTCGCCACGCAGCCTGACTCGCCCTTTCTGCATTTCTATCTTGGCAATCTGTACGCACGCCAGAACCGCTGGGCCGAAGCTCAACAGGAGTATTTCAAAGCCATGGCGGGCGAACCGGACAATCCGGATTACCTATTCAATCTTGCGGTCAGTCTGGATCAATTGCACCAGGCCAAAGTTGCCGCGCAGTACTATGCCCAAGCCCTGTCCGCAACCGACAAACAATCTTTCGGTTTCGATAAACAACAGGTTTCCGACCGTCTGAAAAAGTTGCGGCCGTAATTTTTCACTTTCCGGCAGGTACGCAATGCTGGATAATCTTCGGCACATGAACGCCCCAAACATCAAACGTCGACCCATTGGACAAGTACTGATCGCGCAGGGCGTGATCAGCGAAGACCAGTTGCGTATCGCGTTGCTGGAACAGATGAAGGTGAACCAGCCGGTCGGCAAGCTGCTCGTCAGCCTCGGTTTCGTTTCGGAAGCGACGCTGCGCGATGCCCTGGGCGAATCCCTTGGCAGCAAGTCGGTTGACCTGAGCCGCGCGGTGATAGATGGCGACGCATTGAAAATGGTGCCGCGCGAGCTCGCCAAGCGCCATCGTGTCCTGCCGCTCGACTATGACAAGACGAACCAGAAACTCACCATCGCGGTCTCCGACCCGAACGATATCATCGCGCTCGACAAGCTGCGGGCGCTGGTTTCCCACGAGCTCAAGATAGAAACGCTGCTGGCCGGCGAAACTGAAATTGCCCGCGCCATCGACCAGTACTACGGTCACGAACTGTCGATCGACGGCATCCTGCACGAAATCGAGACCGGTGAAATCGACTATCGCTCACTGTCGGCGAGCATGGATGAATACAGCCAGCCGGTGGTCAGGTTGGTGGACGCATTGCTGACCGATGCGGTCAAGCGCGAATCATCCGACATCCACTTTGAACCCGAAGCCAACTTCCTGCGCATCCGCTATCGCATTGACGGCATCCTGCGCCAGATCCGGTCGCTGCACAAATCCTACTGGGCCGCCATGGCGGTGCGGCTCAAGGTGGTCGCCGGGATGAACATTGCCGAGACGCGGGCGCCGCAGGATGGCCGCATTTCCTTGGTCATCAGCGGCCGGCCGGTGGATTTTCGGGTCTCGGCGCAACCGACGATACACGGCGAGAACATCGTATTGCGTATCCTCGACCGGCAAAAAGGCATCGTCACGCTCGACAAGCTGGGCCTCGACGATTTCCAGCTGGATCTGCTCAAGCTGATGATCGCCCGTCCCGAAGGCATCATCATGGTGACCGGGCCCACTGGCAGCGGCAAAACGACGACGCTCTATTCGGTATTGAGCCACGTCAATCACGAGGGGATCAACATCATGACCCTCGAAGACCCGGTCGAATACCCGATGGCAATGATCCGCCAAACTTCGGTGGCGGAAACGGCAAAGCTGGATTTTGCCAGCGGCATCCGCTCCATGATGCGCCAGGATCCGGACGTAATCCTGGTCGGTGAAATCCGCGATGCCGATACCGCCGAAATGGCGTTCCGCGCCGCGATGACTGGACACCAGGTCTATTCGACCCTGCATACCAACTCGGCTATCGGCGCCATCCCGCGCTTGCAGGACATCGGCGTGCTGCCGGATATCATGGCCGGCAATATCATCGGCATCATCGCCCAGCGTCTGGTGCGTCGCTTGTGCACCCACTGCCGCAAACCCTATCCGGCCGAAGCCCACGAGCGGCATCTGCTCAAGGTGGACAGCCAACAGCCTGCGCCCACTCTGTACCGCGCCACGGGTTGCGAACACTGCGACTTCCAGGGCTACCGCGGCCGCTTCACGATTATGGAACTGCTGCGGCTCGACGGCGACCTTGATGAACTGATCGCGCGCCGCGCCACCGCCCGCGAGATTCACAACAACGCGCTTGCCAAGGGCTTCCGCCCGCTCGCAGAGGACGGCCTGAGGCGGGCGCTCGATGGGTCGACGTCACTCGAAGAGATCGCCCGCGTCATCGACCTCACGCAACGGATGTAAGCGACTTTATCCATGGCCCTCTATGCCTACAAGGCCATCAACCCGTCCGGGCGCACCGTACTGGGCCGGCTCGACGCCATCAATCTGGTGGATCTCGAAATGCGCCTCAAGCGCATGGAGCTCGACTTCGTCAATGGCAATACCGTCAAGGAAAGCAACCTGCTCGGCCAGGGCAAGGTTCCGCGCCGGGAGATCATCAATTTCTGCTTTCATCTTGAACAGTTGGCCCGGGCCGGTGTGCCGATCATCGAAGGCTTGACCGACCTGCGTGACAGTCTCGAAACGCCGCGCTTTCGCGAAGTACTGGCCGGCATGGTCGAGAGCATCGAGGGCGGAAAAACCCTGTCGCAGGCGATGGACGAGTACCCCAGAGTCTTCGATGAGGTTTTTACCAGTCTGATACGCGCCGGTGAAGAAACTGGAAACCTGTCCGACGTTTTGAAGAGCCTGAACGAGTCGCTCAAGTGGCAGGACGAGTTGGCGGCGCAAACCAAGAAACTGATCATGTACCCGGCGTTCATGGGGCTAGTGGTCATCGGTGTGGTGTTCTTCATGATGATTTATTTGGTCCCCAAGATGGTAGGGTTCATCAACAATATGGGGCAGCAAATTCCCTTACAGACCAAGATTCTGATCGCCACATCCAATTTTTTTGTCAACTACTGGTACATCGTTGTCCTCTTACCGGTAGCGGTCACCATCGGAATCAACTTCGCGATCCGCACCAATCCCAAGGCGCGTCATCGTTTCGACGGCGCCAAGCTGAAAATACCCATGTTGGGCGAGATTCTCCGCAAGATCATCCTCTCCCGCTTCGCCAGCGTATTCGCCATGATGTACGCCTCCGGAATTTCGATTCTTGAGTCAATCAAAACCACCGAGAAAGTGGTTGGCAACTCGGTCATTCGCGAAGGGCTTGAACAGGCCGGGCAGTTGATCGCCGATGGTCTCAACGTCACCGCCGCTTTTCAGCGTGTCGGATTGTTCCCGCCACTGGTCATCCGCATGCTGAGGGTCGGAGAGAACACCGGCGGGCTGGATACCGCGCTGATGAATGTCAGCTACTTCTACAATCGTGACGTCAAGGAATCCATCGAGCGCGTGCAGACGATGATTGAGCCGGTGATGACGATCATCGTCGGCATAATCCTGGGCTGGGTGATGCTCGCTGTCCTCGGCCCGATTTATGACACCATTTCAAAATTGAAGATTTGACACTCCAGCAATGTCACAACGCCGCGCCCTCTTTCTCGACGCCAACCACATCACCGCCTATTCCTGGCAAGGTGGGCATCTGCGCAGCGAAGGAAATTTCGCCGGTGACGTGCCGGGGCTACAGGCATTTGTCGATTATCTGGGCCGCCACCATTCCTCAATCTTCTACCTGCTCGCGGATGTCGCCGAAGAAGGCTATCAGATCGAAGACATTCCCCACGTTACGGGAAACGACCGCAAGGCAGTGATTGAGCGACGCCTCAGTCAATACTTTTATGGCACGCCGCTAACCGCCGCAATCTCGCTCGGACGCGAAAAAACCGGACGCCGCGACGAGAAAATGCTATTCACCGCGCTGACCCGGCCCCAATATTTCGAACCCTGGCTGGCGGCGCTACGGCAGGCGCGGGCCCAGTTAGTCGGTCTTTTCTCGGCGCCGTTGGTGATTGACTCGCTATTCAAGACGCTGGCGTTGAAACAAGGACGAATCCTGTTCCTGACGCTGTGCAAAGCGGGATTGCGTCAGTCTTTTTTTCAGGACGGCCAACTGCGGTTTTCCCGGCTGACCCCACTGGTGACGGGCTCCGTCGAAGAATACTCGCTGGCCTGCGCCGTCGAGGCCGCAAAACTTTATCAATATCTTGTCGGCCAGCGCCAGATCGAAAGCGACAAAAAACTGGAAACCCTGGTGCTTGCGCACCCGGCGGAAACCGCCAGTGTTCGCCAGAAGTGCCGCGATACGGACGAACTGCATTTCGGGTACATCGACCTGGCCGAGCGGGCGTCGAAGACCGGCCTCAAAACACCGATTCCAGACTCGCACGCCGAGTTGCTGTTGCTGCATCTGCTGCTGCAAAAAACGCCGGATCACCAGTTCGCTCCCGCCTCGGAACGAAAGTTCCACCAGCTATGGCAGTGGCGTTTCGGGCTCAACGCTGCGGCCGCGCTCATCCTGATCAGTTGCCTGCTGTTCGCCGCCAAGAATTTCTTTCAGACTTACACCATTGGGCAGCAAGTGGAATCGATCAACGCCGACTCCGCAATGGCCCGGCAGCGCTATGAAACCGCCCTCAAAAAGCTTCCACCGATGTCGGTCAGTTCAGATCAGCTGCGCGCCATCGTAGATCGATTTGACACTTTGAAGAAAACCTCCCCACCCATCGCGGCGACGTTCAACCAGCTGAGCCATGCGCTCAACAGTTCGCCGCAGGTGGAACTGGATCGAATCGACTGGCTCCCGACCTCCAACGCCTCAGCTTCCGTGGGAATTGCGGCAGCCTCAAACCCGGTGGGCGCCCCGGTGGGCATATCCGCTGGCGGCAGCTATTTCGTCATTGCCGAGATTCAAGCGCGCTTGCCGGTCTCCATGGCCAACGACAATCGCGCCATCCTTGAGACCGTTGACCGCTTTGTCGACGAACTGAAAAAAAATCAGGGGATGACCGTCACCATCCTGCACATGCCGTTCGACCTGGCGTCCGGCAAGACCATCAAAAGTTCGGCGCAAACTGGGGTCGCCCAGGTTGAGCCGCCGAAGTTTTCGTTGCGCTTGGTCCAGACACTCTGATCATGGCCACATTTCAACCCGCCGACCTGAAACGCGTGCAGTGGAATATCGCACTGCTACTCTTCCTGTCCCTGGTCGGGGCCGGAACTGTGCTGGCTTCCATCAAGTTTCGGGAAGTTGCGGACAAGACACTGAAAGAAGCGACGGCAACTCAAAGCGAAATCAAGACCAAGCTTGCGCGCGCCAACGACGAAGAGGTCGAGTTGCGGGAGAAGATCCTGCGCTACAACGCGATGGATCAAAGAGGCATTCTTGGCGAGGAGCATCGACTCGACTGGATCGAACAGATCAGAAAAGTTGAAGAAAACCGCAAGCTGCTGGAAATCCAGTATGAGCTGGCGCCGCAGAAACCGATCGACGCAAAAGTAGTGGCAGCGACGGGTAACGGCTTTGAAGTTTTGTCGAGTCCCATGAAGCTGGACATGCCTCTGCTCCACGAGATGGATCTGCTGAATTTTTTGGCTGACTTGAATGCCAGCGTACAAGCCTATCTCCGGCTGAGAAGCTGCACCATCGAACGCATCCCGGGGCAGGCTGCCGCCAAGGGCCCTGCCGCCCAGCTCAAAGCCGCATGCGAACTTGACTGGATCACGATTCGGACAAAGAAATGAGGCATACGACAACCAGGTTCCTCGTTTTTTTCTTGGCCTGCCGCGTGAATGCGGCGTTTGCCGAAGAGTCGCCTGGACGGCTGTTCTTCACCCCGGAAAAGCGCGCCACACTAGAACGGCAGCGGCAAATGAATATTCATGAAACGCAGACGTTGGAAGGTGCGACGGTGCGTCTGGACGGTATCATTCAGCGCAGCAGTGGCAAAAAGACCGTCTGGATCAACGGCCAGCCGCAAAATGACAATGCCACGCCGCTTGG
>JAYUGL010000289.1:0-9533 GCA_043738385.1 Sterolibacteriaceae bacterium | reverse complement strand
GAAAAACCCATCCCGCGTGCCGTTTGGCTGGCTTGTCTTGGCTGGGAGGCGGTTCGGCCTGTGGGCAGTGAGTTGCCACTGCATATTCCGACGGTGCCCGAGTACGCTGCACTGCACGCATGAACGTGGGTGCGGTCATACCCCCAACTCCTCGAAATTCGCCTGTATCTTCGCGGCCAGGCCTGCCGCTTCCTTGTTCAGGTCCGCCAGCTCCACAAGAATGTCGCGTAGCGTCTGCTCGAAGTCGAAGTCCTCATCCACTTCCGTCGGGGCGACGCCGACGTAGCGGCCGGGGGTGAGGCTCCAGTCGGCGGCTTCGATCTCGGCGCGGGTGATCACTTTGCACAGGCCCGGCACGTCCTGCATTTCGGCTTTTGGAAAGCGGTCTTGCAGCCAGGCGATCTGGCGGTGAATGTAGGTCGCGGCCTTGAGTTGTTCGACGGCGGCGTGGCGCGCTTCGTCGAGTTGCTTGATGAGTTTGCCGGTGGCGCGGCGGTCGAAGAACTCGGCGGCAGCTTCGTCCGTGGCCAGCTCCTGCGCCAGTTGTGCGGCGCGAGCGCCGAGTTTGTAGAGCAGGTCGATCTGTTTGATGAGGCCGCGCGCGGCATCCGCCAGTGGATCGAAGGTTTTCCTTGCTTTGTGTTGGACTATGTTGCTCTCAGGCGGGGCAGCACCAAACTGGTGGTTGAATCCGACGAGCCTATTTACCAGCGTGGCGCGGTCGGTCATATAGGCATGCATGGCATCGGTGAACTCGATCAGCGCGTCGTTGAGCGCCTGCTTGGGCTCGGCAGCCATCGCGTCGATGGCTTTCACTTGCTTGCTGAACACGGCAAGCGGGGCGTGGGTATCGGCCAGAAGATTCTCGAAGCGATTGAGTGCGCCGTCTATCGCCGCGCTCTCCCGGCACAAGCTGTCGATATAGCCGCGCACCAGGCCGAGGAAGCGTTGCTGCTGGCCGCGATACAACCAAACGATGGCGCTGAGGTTGGCTTGCTGCTCGGGGCTGAAGTCGTAAATCTTGCGCGTGACCTTGCGGTAGATGTTGCGGGCGTCAAGCATCAGCACCTGGTCTTTGCGCGCAGCGGGTTTGGCGCGGTCGAAGTGCCACAGTTCGCAGGGCACGGTGCGGGTGTAGAAAAAGTTGGAGCGGATGGCGATCATCACGTCAACGTCGCCGGTTTCCACCAGCTTGCGGCGGACTTCCTTTTCGCCGTGGCCGGCGCTGCTGGCCTGGGAGGACATGACGAAGCCGGCGCGGCCTTTCTCCGACAAATAGCTGTAGAAGTAGGAAATCCACAGATAGTTGCCGTTGGAGACGCGCTTGTCCTTGTTCACGCCGGGCAGGCCGAAGGGCAGGCGGCGGTCGTCCTTGACGCGTTCGGCATCGACCATGTCCACGTTGAAGGGCGGATTGGCCATGACGAAATCGCAATTGCCCCACAGCGCGCGGCCATCCTGCAAACGGTGCACGTCGTCGTAGAAGGAGTTGGCTTCGCGGATGTCGCCCTCCAGCCCGTGCACGGCAAGATTCATCTTGGCGAGGCGGATGGTGGTGGCGGTTTTTTCCTGGCCGTAGAAGGTGACGCGCTGCATGGTGTCCAGCCCTTCGTGCTCGATGAAGTGGCTGGATTGCACGAACATGCCCGCCGAGCCGCAAGCCGGGTCGAACACCACGCCGTGGTCGGGCTCGATCACATTGACGAGGGTTTGCACCAGCGAGGGCGGGGTGAAGAATTCGCCATTGTCCTGCGCGCCCTGCATGGCGAACTTCATCAGGAAATATTCGTAGATGCGGCCGAACACGTCGCCGGTGGCGTTGCGCAGGGCGGCGGAATCAAAGCTGCGCAGCAGGTCTTCGAGCAGCTTGCTCTCGAAGCGGTCGTAGTCTTTGGGCAGTTGCCCGGCCAGCGGCTCGAAGTCGGCTTCAATGGCGTTCATGGCCTCGACCAACGCGGCGCCAAGGTTGGCGCCGGAGGGCAGCTTGAGCAGATGGTCGTAACGGGCGATCGCGGGCAGCATCAGCGCGCGGCGCTTGATGAAGTCGCCCTTGACCAGCGCGCGCTTGGGCATCTTGCCTGTCGCCTGATCGGCTTCGATGGCCTTGCGCGCGGCCTCATGGCGGTTGCTGGCGTGGCGCAAGAAGATCACCCCCAGCACCGGCATGCAGTATTCGCTGCTGGTCAGCTTGGAATTGGCGCGCAGCTGGTCGGCGGCTTCCCAGAGGCTGGCTTCGATCCGGGAGATGTTGTGCATTGTGCTATCGGTCATTGGCTGATCGGCTGTGTTGCTTGGGCTTTTAATCAAGTGCCGCAAATGTACTGCCTTACGTGTGTGCAGGCAATTCGAATGGCGTACCGGGGGTACTCATTTGAATGCACTCCGACCCTGCCAACCCTCTCACGATAGAATTACGTTCTTTAAGGCGCATCGCACTTCAATCGCGCCCCACCGCACCAGCAGGAGATTGCCATGCCCGACTATCGTTCACGTACTTCCACCCACGGTCGCAACATGGCTGGCGCCCGCTCGCTGTGGCGCGCCACCGGCATGAAGGACGGCGACTTTGGCAAGCCCATCATCGCCGTGGTCAACTCCTTTACCCAGTTTGTGCCGGGGCATGTGCATCTCAAGGATCTGGGCCAGATGGTGGCGCGCGAGATCGAAGCGGCCGGCGGCGTGGCCAAGGAGTTCAACACCATCGCCGTCGATGACGGCATCGCCATGGGCCACGGCGGCATGTTGTATTCGCTGCCGTCGCGCGAGCTGATCGCCGACTCTGTCGAGTACATGGTCAATGCCCACTGCGCCGACGCCATGGTGTGCATTTCCAATTGCGACAAGATCACGCCGGGCATGTTAATGGCGGCGATGCGCTTGAATGTGCCGGTGGTATTCGTTTCCGGCGGGCCGATGGAAGCCGGCACGGTGGTGCTGCCCGGTTCGGGCGGCAAGGTGATCAAGGTCGACCTCATCGACGCGATGGTCAAGGCCGCCGATGACAGCGTGTCCGACGCCGACGTGGCCGAGATGGAACGCTCTGCCTGTCCCACCTGCGGCTCATGCTCCGGCATGTTCACCGCCAACTCGATGAATTGCCTGACCGAGGCGCTGGGCCTGGCGCTGCCGGGCAACGGCACCATCGTTGCCACCCACGCCGACCGCAAGCAATTATTCCTGCGCGCCGGCCGGCTGGTGGTCGAACTGTGCAAGCGTTATTACGAGCAGGAGGATGCCTCGGTCCTGCCGCGCAACATCGCCACCTTTCAGGCCTTCGAGAATGCCATGACGCTCGACGTGGCGATGGGTGGTTCGACCAACACCGTGTTGCATTTGCTGGCGGCGGCGCAGGAGGGCGGCGTTCCCTTCACCATGAAAGACATCGACCGCATCTCGCGCAAGGTGCCCTGCCTGTGCAAGGTGGCGCCGATGACCGACAAGTATCACATCGAAGACGTGCATCGCGCCGGCGGCGTCATCAGCATCCTTGCCGAACTGGATCGAGCCGGACTGATTCATCGCAACACCGGATCGGTGCACAGCAAGTCACTGGGCGACGCGTTGACCCATTGGGACGTGAAGACGGTGACCGATCCGAAAGTGACCGAGCTGTTCAAGGCCGCCCCCGGCGGCGTGCCGACCCAGGTGGCGTTTTCGCAGGACCGGCGCTTCGCCGAACTCGATCTCGACCGCAGTGATGGCTGCATCCGCGACAAGGCCCACGCCTACACGCAGGAGGGCGGCCTTGCCGTGCTCCACGGCAACATCGCCGAGAAGGGCTGCATCGTCAAGACTGCGGGCGTTGATGAAAGCATCTGGAAGTTTTCAGGCAACGCCCGCGTGTTCGAAAGTCAGGATGCGGCGGTCGAAGCGATTCTCGATGACAGGATTGTCGTCGGCGACGTGGTAGTGATTCGATACGAAGGACCCAAGGGCGGCCCCGGCATGCAGGAGATGCTCTACCCGACTTCGTATCTCAAGGCGAAAAATATGGGCAAGGTTTGCGCGCTGCTGACCGATGGCCGTTTCTCCGGCGGCACGTCAGGACTTTCCATCGGCCATGTCTCGCCGGAAGCGGCGGCCGGCGGCGCCATCGGGCTGATCGAGGAAGGTGACGTCATCGAGATCGACATTCCCCAGCGCAGCATCCACCTCGCGGTCGCCGATGCCGAACTGGCCAAGCGCCGCGCGGCGATGGACGCCAAGGGCAGCAAGGCATGGCAGCCGCTCAATCGCCAACGCGTGGTCTCACAAGCCCTGCTGGCCTACGCTGCGATGACCACCAGCGCCGACACTGGCGCGGTGCGCGACATCAGTCAGTTGCAGCGCTGAGTAACTTTCCACGCGGTTGCGGCCGTTGGCCTTGGCGCGATAAAGCGCCTTGTCAGCGTCCTCGACCAGCTTCTCGGGCGTGAGCGGGGCGAGCGAGTCGAGCGAGTCGGCGTGTCGATAGCCGATGGAAACGTTGATCGTGCGCGTGGGTGATGCCTGGTGTTGAAGCGCCAGGGCTTCCACATTGGCGCGCAAGGTCTCGGTGAAGGCGGCAGCCTGGCGGGCATCCAAACCCGAGCAAAGAATACAGAACTCCTCACCGCCGTAACGAAACACGAAATCCCCCGGACGTCGCGCCGACTGCTTGAGCGTTTCGGCAATGTTGACCAAGACACGGTCGCCATCAACATGGCCGTAGTGGTCGTTATAAAGTTTGAAATGGTCGGCATCGACCATGATCGCCGTCATCGAGATCTGCTGGCGAAGGTTGCGGCGGAACTCGGTCTGTAGCACTTCGTGAAATGATCGTCGGTTCAAGGTATTGGTCAATGAATCCATGTTGCCAAATTCGACCATGAGACGTTCGATGTTGTCGACGTGCATTGAATACCGATAAAGCCCGGCCGAGATGGTGACAAGGGCCAGGGCCAGCGCTACCAACGAAGCCAACGGGGCGGGATGTTGCGCGATCTGGCGAACGATCAAAAGACCCAGCAAGGAAAACGTCGACCACAAGCCAGCCTCCTGGCGCTTGCACAATGCAAACGCCAGGACCGGGCAACCCAGTATCCATGGGTCGACGACGACATCCGGCCGCTGAACACTGATCGTGACCAGCATCAACGCCACGCTGGCAAAGATGAAAAACCGGACGAAAAGATCCAGACGCCAGCCGTATCCGTACGATCCCCAAATAACGAAGCCGCAAACCGGGATGTACAGCGCGCAAGCAACTCCCGCAACGTAGAGGTTCCACACAAAAAAGTGGAGCACCAGGAAGGGAAGTGTGGCAACCAGGCAAAGGATCGAGAGCCAGCGCAGGTAGTGGCGTCGGTACTGGCCGATCTGTTCGGTCATGCTCGAAATCGTATTGATCATATTTCCCCTGCGATTCAGGCAACATTGGGGTGTCTACCCCAGTTTGTTTTGGGGTCATGCTACCAACATGGTCGTTCACATGCCATAAGCTTGTGTCTGGATGCCGGCCTGCGCCAAAGCCCGACAGGTAACAACAACGACATCGAGCGCTGTCGGGCTTGTGCTAGATTCGAGTCCACTCTGTATTTCATCGCGCTTGCCAGCCATGCCCAATCACCTCGCCACCGAGACCTCGCCCTATCTGCTGCAGCATGTCGACAACCCGGTGGATTGGCATCCGTGGGGCGAGGCGGCACTCAGCCTGGCGCGCCGCGAGGACAAGCCCATCCTGCTTTCCATCGGCTATTCCGCTTGCCACTGGTGTCACGTGATGGCGCATGAGTCGTTTGAGGATGCCGAAGTGGCGGCCGTGATGAACGAGTTGTTCGTGAACATCAAGGTCGACCGCGAGGAGCGCCCCGATCTCGATCAGATCTACCAATCGGTGCACAACATGCTCACCGGTCGCGCCGGCGGCTGGCCGCTGACGCTGTTCCTCACCCCGGATGGCACGCCGTATCACGCCGGTACCTATTTCCCCAAGGCAGCGCGATTCGGATTGCCTGGTTTCCCCGACATCTGTATTCGTCTCGCCGAGGTTTATCACCGGCAGCGCGATGCAGTGGAAAAACAAAATGCGTCGGTGCGTACTGCGCTGGCGCGCACCATCCCGGCCAGTGCGGATAGTCAGCCGCTTGAAGCGGTGCCGATAGGCCAGTTGCAGGCAGCGCTGATCGAATCATTCGATTCGCGCCATGGCGGCTTCGGCGCCGCGCCGAAGTTTCCGCATCCGACCGATCTCGCTTTCCTGTTGCGGCGAGCGGCCTTCGACACGGAATCTCGCACTGCGGCGTTGACCACCCTGACCCGCATGGCCGAAGGCGGCATCTACGATCAACTGGGTGGCGGCTTTGCCCGCTACAGCGTCGATGCGCGCTGGGAGATTCCACACTTCGAAAAAATGCTCTACGACAACGGCCCGCTGCTGTCGCTCTATGCTGACGCTTGGGTGATAGCGCGCACGCCGCTGTTTCAGCGCGTCGCCGAGGAAACCGCAGCCTGGGTGATGCGCGAGATGCAATCGCCCGAAGGCGGCTATTACTCGTCCCTCGATGCCGATTCCGAAGGCGAGGAGGGCAAGTTCACCGTCTGGGATCGCGACGAAGTGCGCGCGTTGTTGAACGCCGCCGAGTGGGAAGTGGCGGCCAGCCACTGGGGACTGAACGATCCACCCAACTTCGAGAACAGTCACTGGAATCTGAAAGTTTCTGCGCCGATCAGCGACCCGGAACGAGCGTTGTTGTCGAGTGCGCGGACAAAGCTGTTCAAGGTGCGCGCGCAGCGCATTCATCCGGGACGCGACGACAAGATCCTGACCAGCTGGAACGCCCTGATGATCCAGGGCATGGCGCGTGCCGCCCGCGTCTTCGGGCGCGGCGACTGGCTGGCCTCGGCCCGCCGCGCGCTGGATTTCATTCGTTCCACCCTGTGGCGCGACGGGCGTTTGCTCGCGACTTACAAGGACAATAAGGCGCACCTCAATGCATATCTGGACGATTACGCGTTTCTGCTCGCGGCGCTGCTGGAACTGATGCAGACCGAGTTCCAGGTCGCCGATCTCGATTTCGCCACGCAATTGGCCGATGTACTGCTAGCCCAATTCGAAGATCGCGCGCGCGGCGGATTCTTCTTCACCTCGCACGATCACGAGGCGCTGATCCATCGTCCCAAGCCCGGTGTCGACAACGCCACGCCTTCGGGTAACGGCGTGGCGGCGGTGGCGTTGCAGCGGCTCGGTCATCTGCTGGGTGAAGTGCGTTATCTGTACGCCGCGCGGAGGACCCTGGAGTGCTATGCCCCTCAATTCTCCGCGCAGGCGAGCGGTTTCGCCACCATGATTGAGGCCTTGGAAGAAGCACTCACTCCGCCCGAAACCATTATCCTGCGTGGGCCTGCTGCCGACCTTGGTGGCTGGCAAAAAACCTTGTCGAGCAAGCTTTTACCTCATGTCCTGACGCTCGCCTTGCCCAACGAATTGGCGGGATTGCCCCCCGCCTTGGCCAAGCCGAAAAGCGATGCTGTCAACGCATGGGTGTGCCAGGGCGTTAATTGCTTGCCGCCAATTGCATCCCTCGAAGCGCTGGTCGCCACAGTTTCAAAGCAAGGTGAAGTGCTCTAGAATCGCGGCAGTTCGATCCCCTTTAAATACACGGAGTTGTCCATGAAATCCCTGATCGTTACCCTGATGACCGCCGCCGGCCTGCTCGCCGCCGGCGCCGCCCAAGCCGATCTGGCCCTGGCCACCGCCAAGGGCTGTATGGCCTGCCACGACATCGGCGCCAAGAAAGTCGGCCCATCCTACAAGGAGGTGGCGAAGAAGTATGCCGGCCAGAATGACGCCGAAGCCAAGCTGGTACAGAAGGTTCTGAATGGTGGTTCCGGCACCTGGGGCGCAATCCCGATGCCCGCCAACAAGACCATGGGCGTCACCGAAGCCGACGCCAAGAAGCTGGTTGCCTGGGTGTTGAGCCAGAAGTAATCCACTGCTGCGGACCAGAGAGCCATCCTGCGGGGTGGCTTTTTTTCGTCCGCATTCCGCATTGACAAGGCCTGGCCTGCGGGCAACAATCAGGCAAACCCGTGCCAGCCCGCTCTTCAGGAGATTCCCCGCATGAACATCCACGTCAGAACGCTCTCCGTTTCGCTACTTGCCGTCCTCGTCCTGAGCGCTTGCAGCAAGAAGCAAGAAACGCCAGCGCAAAGCCAGGCACCGCAGCCGCTGATGGTCAAAATCGGCCAGGCTTCGCCGCTCACCGGGCCGCAGGCGGCGATCGGCAAGGACAACGAAAACGGCGCGCGTCTCGCCATTGAGGACGCCAACGCCGCCAAGATCAAGATCGACGGCCGCGAGGTGCGGTTCGAGTTGATGAGCGAGGACGATCAGGCTGACCCCAAGCAGGGCACGCTGGTGGCGCAGAAATTTGTCGATGCCAAGGTCAATGCCGTCGTCGGTCACCTCAACTCGGGCACTTCAATTCCTGCCTCGAAGATTTATTCCGATGCCGGCATCGCCCAGGTATCGCCTTCCGCCACCAACCCGGCCTACACCCACCAGGGTTTCAAGACCACCTTTCGCGTCATGGCCAACGACGAGCAGCAGGGCAAGGCGCTGGCCCAGTTTGCGGCCAGTTCGCTCAAGGCCAAAACAGTCGCGGTCATTGATGACAAAACCGCCTATGGCGAAGGCTTGGCCGGGGAGTTCAGCAAGATGGCCGCCGCCAGCGGTATCAAGGTGGTCGCCACGGAACACACCGACGACAAGTCGGTCGACTTTGCCGCCATCCTCACCAAGATCAAGGCCACCAAGCCGGACATCGTGTTCTATGGCGGCATGTATCCGCAGGCGGGCCCGATGGTGAGCCAGATGAAAAAGCTCAGCATTCCCGCCAGGCTGCTGACCGGTGACGGCGGCTGCGCGGTGGAGTTTCTAAACCTTGCCGGCGCTGCGGCCGAGGGCCATTACTGCTCGCTACCGGGGGTTCCGCTGGACAAGATGCCCGGTGGCGCGAAGTTTGAAGCGCATTTCAAGACGCGCTTCAATATTGGCATCCAGCAGTACGCACCCAACGCCTACGATGCGGTGATGGTGGTGGTCGAAGCGATCAAGCGCGCCAACTCGGCCGACCCGGCCAAGATCGTTGCCGAGTTGCCCAAAACCAGTTACGCGGGCGTGACCTCGTCGGCGCTGGCCTTCGACGCCAACGGCGACATCAAGGATGGCGCGGTGACCATCTATCAGTACACCGGCGGCGCCAAGGTGGCGGTGGAGACCATCGGTGGTGTTCCCGCTGCTGCGGCAGAACCGGCGAAACCCAGCGGACCCTATTGAAGATTTCTTTTGCAACAGATGGCACCTCAAGGTGCCGTTGTCTTGTGTGGCGCTCATGGAAACCTTCATCCAGCAACTGATTAACGGCCTCACGCTCGGCAGCATCTATGCGCTGGTGGCGCTCGGCTACACCATGGTCTACGGCATCCTCGGGCTAATCAATTTTGCTCATGGTGAAGTGGTGATGATAGGCGCGCTGACCGCGCTGGCCGTGGTCAAGCCGCTGGTCGGGCTG
>JAYUGL010000288.1:0-3377 GCA_043738385.1 Sterolibacteriaceae bacterium | reverse complement strand
TAGCGAGAGGATGGTCTTGCCACGCAGTTCGCGCAAAGGCATGAGGACGGCTTCGGCATCTTCGCGGCGTGTCACGATGCGGGTCTTGGTAGCGGTGCGCAGGGTACGCTTGAGTTCGGCACCCAGGGGGCTGCTGTCGGGAAGATCGACAAACAGCGTCTCATAGGGCAACTCCGCGCTGCCGCGCAACTGAAAACCGCAGCCGGCTACGAGCAGGGCCGCGGCGGCCAGAACGGCGGCGACCAGGCGCAACGGTACGGTCGGGGTGCGCATCTGCGATTGCCTTCATCAGACCACGATATTGACCAGACGGCCGGGGACCACCACGATTTTTTTTGCCGGCCGGCCCTCCATGAAGCGGCTGGCTGTCTCGGATGCGCAAGCCATTGCCTCGATCTCCTGTTTCGCAGCGCTTGCCGGCACCGTGATGCTGCCGCGGTGCTTGCCGTTGATCTGCAAAACCAGTTCGATCACGTCGGACTTGAGCGCATCGACATCGACCTGCGGCCAGGGGGCGTCGAGGATGTCGCCCATGGTGGCGGCGTAGCCGAGCTCCTGCCACAGGGCATGCGTGATGTGCGGCACCACCGGATTCAAGGCGCGCAACAGGATCGACAGCCCTTCGCGCACCACCGATGCGGCCGCCGCCTCGCCGCGCGCCACGGCGTCGAGCGCGTTGAGAAGTTTCATCGCGCCCGATACCACCGTGTTGTACTGGATGCGCGCGATGTCGAAGTCGATCTGTTTTAAGGCCGCATGCACTTCGCGCCGCTGTTTCTTCAAGGCTTCGGGCAGGGCGCCCGCATTCACCGCCGGCGCGCCCGCGATGGCGCCGGACCACGCATGCGCAAATGCCCACAGGCGCTTGAGGAAGCGCGTTGAACCCTCGACCCCGGCATCGCTCCACAGGAGCGTGTCTTCCGGTGGCGAGGTGAACATGGTGTACAGGCGCGCGGTATCGGCGCCATATTTTTCAATCAGGTCTTGTGGGTCGACGCCATTGTTCTTCGATTTCGACATCGTGCCGATGCCGTTGTAGTCAATCGCCAGGCCGTCGCTTTTGCGGGTGGCGCCGGTGATGCGGCCGTCGGGCCCGAAGATGTTTTCCACCTCATCGGGCCAGAAGTATTCGATCGCGCCGTTCTCGTTTTTGCGCGAATAGATGTGATTGAGCACCATGCCCTGGCACAACAACTTGACGAAGGGTTCATCGAACTTGAGCAAACCCATGTCGCGCATGACCTTGGTCCAGAAGCGCGCGTACAGCAGGTGCAGCACGGCGTGCTCGATGCCGCCGATGTACTGGTCCATCGGCATCCAGTAATCGTTGCGCGCGTCCACCATCGCTGCGTCGCTGCCGGGCGAGCAATAGCGCATGAAATACCATGAAGAATCGACAAAGGTGTCCATGGTGTCGGTTTCACGGCGTGCCGGATGGCCACAGGTCGGGCAGGTGACGCCGGCGTGAAAGCCTTCATGCTTGACAAGCGGATTGCCGGAACCATCCGGTATGCAGTCTTCCGGCAGGATCACCGGCAGGTCTTTCTCAGGCACCGGCACCGCCCCGTGCAGCTCGCAGTGGATGATCGGAATCGGCGTGCCCCAGTAGCGCTGGCGTGAAATGCCCCAGTCGCGCAGGCGCCAGGTGACTTTTTTCTCGCCCAGACCCAGGGCCGCGAGATCGCTCGCTACCGCGTCCACCGCGGCTTTCAGCGCAAGGCCGTCGTACTTGCCGCTGGCCATGCATTTGCCCAGCTGCTTGTCGGCGTACCACTCTTCCCAGGCGTCGGCGGTGAAGGTCTTGCCTTCGACGCCGACCACCTGGCGGATCGCGATCCCGTATTTTTTCGCGAACGCGAAGTCGCGCTCGTCGTGCGCCGGCACGCCCATCACGGCACCGTCGCCGTAGCTCATCAGCACATAGTTGCCGACCCAGATCTCGATGGGCTCGCCGCTCAGAGGATGCGTCACGTGCAGACCGGTCGGCATGCCGGTCTTTTCCTTGACTGCGAGCTCGGCTTCGGTGGTGCCGCCCTTGCCGCATTCCTCGATGAATCGCGCCAGCCGCGGATTGGTGGCGGCTGCATGTTCGGCCAGCGGATGTTCGGGCGCCACCGCGCAGAACGTCACCCCCATGATGGTGTCGGCACGGGTGGTGAAGACGTACATGCGGCCATCCTGAATCAGGCGGCCGTCGGCGCCCTTGATCTCATGCGGGAAGGCGAAACGCACGCCTTCGCTCTTGCCCAGCCAGTTTTCCTGCATCAGGCGCACGCGCTCCGGCCAGCCCGGCAGCTTGGTCAGCGTATGGTCGAGCAGTTCGTCGGCGTAGTCGGTGATCTTGAAGTAATAGCCGGGAATTTCACGCTTTTCAACCGCGGCGCCGGTACGCCAGCCGCGGCCGTCGATCACCTGTTCGTTGGCCAGCACGGTCTGGTCGATCGGGTCCCAGTTGACGATCTGGGTCTTGCGGTAGGCGATGCCCTTTTCGAGCATCTTGAGAAACAGCCACTGGTTCCATTTGTAGTATTTCGGGTCGCAGGCCGCCATTTCGCGGCTCCAGTCGATCGCCAGGCCCATCGACTGCATCTGCTGCTTCATCGTGGCGATGTTCTCGTAAGTCCATTTCGCCGGTGCGACCTTGTTCTTCATGGCGGCGTTTTCCGCCGGCAGGCCGAAGGCGTCCCAACCCATCGGCATGAGCACGTTGTAGCCGTTCATGCGCAGATGGCGCACCATCACATCATTGATGGTGTAGTTGCGCACATGGCCCATGTGCAGCTTGCCCGAAGGGTAGGGCAACATGGAGCAGGCGTAGTATTTGGGTTTCGGCTTGCCTTGTGCGTCCAGCGCGCCCTCGGTCACACGGTAGGCGTCAGCGGCTGTCCAGTGGCTGTGCGCGGCTTTTTCAATCGCCAAATGGTCGTAAGTCGCTGGGGAAATATCGATGGAAGTAGAGGTAGAAGCAGTCATCCCCCAATTGTAGAGGCTGCAACAGCGCCAAAAAGACCTGACTTTGACGCTACTTAGCCGATTTCGTCTCTGTTTTCGCTTCGGCAATGAAACCAATCCGGCTCAAACCCGCTTTTTGCGCCACACCCATGACTTCAACCACTTTGCCGTAGGGCACGGCTTCGTCCGCACGCAGCTGAACTTCGGTGTCTTTGCTCAGCTGTGCGGTTTTAGTGAGAGATTCGGCGAGCTGACTCAGGCTCGTAACTTGGTCATTCAGGAAGATTTGACCCGTTTTATCGACAATGATAGTGACGAATTTAGGCGCATCAACGGGTTTGGCGGCTTCGGTTTTAGGCAAATCTAGCTTGATAGCGCTGGTCATCAACGGCGCGGTGATGATGAAAATAACGACCAACACCAGC
>JAYUGL010000287.1:0-23220 GCA_043738385.1 Sterolibacteriaceae bacterium | reverse complement strand
GCATGCGCCGCAGACTGTCACGGCTTTCGATGCGACGAATGTTGCGTGTCAGCGCGTAGCCGTCCATCTCCGTCATGTGGCAGTCGGTGATCATCAGCGCGAATCGACCACTCTTCCCTTTTTCCAGCGCCATCGCGCCGCTTTCGGTGGCTTCCGCCGCGTAACCGAGCATGTTGATCAGCCTCACCAGCAGTGTGCGGTTGGTACGCTGGTCATCGACCACCAGCACGAGTTGGCCGGTGTCGGCCATGATGCCGCCAGTGGCATTGCCGATGCGCTTGCGGAAGCCTTGCAGGAGTCGATGAAAATCGAACATGGGCCGGATTCTGTCAAACTCAGTTTCGCGCGTGACCGCGGTGCGGGCCGGTGGTCACCGCCAGATAGATCTCGCGCAGAAACAGACTCAGGCAAATAATCAGGGCGCCCATTGCCAAAATAAAAACCACGGCGACGGCCTTTGCCAGATCGAAGGCCAGCAGCGCGCCGACAAAGGCGCCGGCAACCACGAGGCAGACCATCAGGCCGGCTATTACGGCGCTGAAGATGGCGAAATACATGATCCTGATCCGGCGCGACAGCAGGTGCAGTTCCATCTTTACTCCTACAGAGCGATCTTCCGGCCCGGCCTCGAACTGATCCTGGATGACGCGCATGCGGTCGACGATGCGGCCAAGGCGTGCGTTGAGAGTCGTGATCAGGGCAGCGATGGCGGTCAGCAGGAAGACCGGCGCTACCGCGAGCTGAATGACATGAGCGATATCGCCGATGTGGGTTTCCATGATTTGATCGCTCTGCCTTTGTGGGTGATCAGCGCGAACCGGTTGGCAGGTCTTTTGCCAGGATGGCGATTTGCCGGTCCTGCAGCCGGGTCATGACGAGCATCGCGACGACGGCGCCGATCAGGGCGAAGAACATGTCCGACTGGGTATCCCACATGTCGCCCTGCGTGCCGAGAAATTCGTCGGCGCCCTGACCCATGGCCAGGGCCGACCCCCATTCGATCATCTCGTAGCAGGCGCTGATCGCCAGCGCTACGCAGATGGACAGGAATGCCGCCATCGGCCGGCTGGTCAAATATTGACTGCGCAGCAGTATTTCGCGGGCGGCAAGCGCCGGCACGAAGCCCTGAGCGAAATGCCCGATCTTGTCGTAGGGGTTGCGGGTCGTGCCCAGCACGTCCTGCAGCCAGAAACCGACGGGGACGTGGGCATAGGTGTAGGCGCCACCGACCATGAGGATCACGGCATGCACCGCAATCAGCACGTAGAGCACGGTGCTCAGCGGGAAACGGCGATAGGTGAGGATGAGAAGCGGAGCCACGATCAGGATGGGCGCCACCTCCATCAGCCAGGTGGCGCGATCATAGGGGTGCAGGCCGGACACGCCGAGCGCGACAAGTACGGCGGTCGCAAGCATTGTGATCAATGGACTGCGGCTCATTCGGCGCTACTCCACGGTCAACCCGAATTCCATCCCGGCGCGCTGGGCCAGCATCCAGGCTTCGAACTCCACTGCGGGAAGCGCGCAGCTGTAATGGAATCCCTGTGCTTCGTCGCAGCCTTCGGCAAGCAGGAAGTCGCGCTGTGCCTCAGTCTCGACGGCTTCGGCGAGGACGGTGAGGCCCAAGCCGTGGCCAAGCGCAATGACGGAACGGGCGATGGCAACGTCATCGCTGTTGCCCGGCAAATCACGGACGAAACTTTGATCGATCTTGAGTTTGTCGATGGGGAGTTGCTTGAGATAGGAGAGCGAGGAGTAACCGGTGCCGAAATCGTCGATGGCCAGCAGCGTTCCCATTTCGCGAATGGCGCTGGTCACCTTGCGTGCGTTTTCAGCACTGTGCAACAGGGAACCTTCAGTGATTTCAAGTTCCAGACATTCGCCGGGCAGCCCGGTTTCATCCAGAATCTCGCGCACCAGCCTCACCAGATCGCCACGTTCGATCTGGGCAGCGGCGATGTTGACCGACATCTTGCCGAAGCCCAAATTGCGGTCGTGCCACGCCTTGGCCTGTTTGCAGGCATGGCGCAGGACCCATTCGCCGAGCGGCAGGATGAGGTTGGTTTCTTCGGCAAGCGGGATGAATTCGGAGGGAAGCATCAGTCCTCTCTCGGGATGCCGCCAGCGCAGCAGCGCCTCGGCGCCGACCACTTCGCCGGTGGCCAGCGCTACCTGCGGCTGGTACCAGACTTCCAGTTCGTCCTGTGCCATGGCCAGGCGCAACGCCGACTCCAGCTTGAAGCGGGCTTGCGCGACATGGGTCATTTCGGGTCGGTAGAAGCGGTAGCTGCCCCGACCCGCGCCCTTGGATTCGTACATCGCCGCGTCGGCGTTGCGCAACAATATGGCGGCAGTGGTTCCGTCGTCAGGATAGAGCGCGATGCCGATGCTGGTCTCCACCAGCGCCATTTGATCATTGCCGAGGTTGACCGGTTGCGCCACGGCGTCGAACAGTTTTTTCGCCACCACCACGGCATCTTCGCCGCGCTTGATATGCTCCAGCACGATCGCGAATTCGTCACCGCCAAGACGCGCCACCGTATCCTCTTCGCGCACCACCTCCGCCAGCCGCTTCGACACGACCTGCAACAGCCGGTCGCCGGCCGCATGGCCGAAGCTGTCGTTGATGGTCTTGAAGCCGTCGAGGTCGAGCACCAATACCGCGGCTTTGCGGTTCGAACGCTTGGCGCGTTCGAGCGCATGCGTCAGCCGCAGATCGAGCAGTACGCGGTTTGGCAGCGACGTCAGCGCATCGTAGTGCGCCATGCGCTGGAGTTCCTGCTGGACTTTCTTGATCGCCGAGATATCGGAAAAAATCGCAACGAAGCTGGTGATCTCGCCGCGCTCGTCGCGCACGGCGCTGATGGAAAGCAGCCCGTCGAACAACTCGCCACTCTTCTTGCGGTCCTGCGCTTCGCCATGCCAATGGCCGCGGCCGCGCAGTCCGGCCCAGATCGACTCGTAGACGTCCGACGCTTCATAACCGGACTTGAGGTAGCTCGGGTACTGTCCCTGAACGTCCTCCAGGGCATAGCCCGTGATCAGGATGAAGGCGGCGTTCACCGAGACAATCTTGGCATTCGCGTCGGTGATGGCGATGGCTTCCGAGCTGTTCTCGAACACGGTGGCGGCCAGCCGCCGCGCTTCGTCGGCATGGCGTCGTCCGGTGATGTCCTCGAATACGCCGCGGTAGCCGACGAAGTTGTTGTCGGCGTCGATAATGGGAACGCCGTTGGCGCGCAGGCAGCGCAGGCCACCTTTCTTGTGCGGACTCCAGATTTCAAGTTCGCGCAGCGGCCGGCGCCCGGCAAAGGCATGTTCGAAGACGCGCACCGGCATTGCTGCGTCGTCCCCGGTCGCCAGTTCGGCGAAGGTCTTGCCGATCAACTCGTGCGGAGCAAACCCCAGCACGCCCTCGACATTGCCGGCGACGAAGCTGAAGCGGCCGCGGCTGTCGAATTCCCAGAACCAGTCGGCGAGCGAATAGGTGAAATCGCGGAAGCGCGCCTCGCTTTTGCGCAGATCGCGGTCGGCCTGGTTGCGTTCGGCGTGCAGGGCGGCGATGAGCAGGGTCACGCCGACGCTCGAAGCGATGTAGGACCACAGCGCGGCGATGCCGATTTTCGAGTCGTCAGTGGCGAAAGCGCCGACGCCGAGCGCCGTGCCGAGGATGGCACAGAAGGCCAGCGCCAATACCGACAACAGTGCGGTCCATGTTCCGAGCCGCAAGGCAATCCAGACCAGGAATACATAGGGGAAGAAGGTCAGCGCCTGTGGCGCTTTGGTGACCCCGGTCGCGCCGAACACGATTGCGGCGGTGACCAGCAGGCCACCGACCGAGACGATGACTTCCGTCAGGCGAGAAACGCCGGTCTGGCGCTTGAACACTTCCCAACTGAAAATCAGCAAGGGCGGTGCCACCACCAGGGTGCCTACCGCATCGCCCAACCACCAGTACAACAGCGCGTTGCGCATTTGCGCCTGGGGCAGCAGGCCGGCGATGTGCAGCGTGATGGTGCCGATCATCGCGCCGATGCCCATGGTCACAATGGTGACGATGAAAAAAGTCAGTACGTCCTGCTGCCGGTTGAAGTGGATGTGCATGTCGCCCCAGCGCATCAGCATCGCACCGATCAGCGGCGCCAGCGTGGTGCCGCAGGCGATGGCGGCTGCAACCGGCAGCGGCAAGCCGAGTGAGGCATTGACCATCAATGCACCAAGCCAGACTCCGGCCGCCATGGGCCGGCCGAAGCGAAGGATCGCCGCCAGCGCGATACCGGCCGGCGAACACACCAGCGCGATGTTCAGCGTGTAAGCGTCGGAGGGAACGGTAAGAGCAATGCGCCCGAGGCAAAAATAAACCAGCGCCACCAGTGCAATGCACAGCAGCAGCTTCGGCTCGATACGCATGCCTTTAGCATGAGACGTCACCGTTTCGGTCGGAATCGTATGCGTATCCGTTTTGCGTCCCCTTGGTTCAGGCGGCTGAAAATAGCAGCCTGACCATAAATCATATAACGAAAAAGTTATATAACTCAATAAAAAGCCCAGTATTCATCGAGGTTTACTTGAGTTTCACCCCGACATGGCGGCAGCACCGGAGTTTGGTGATTCAGCGGCGGGTTCTCGGGAATCGGGTCGATGTCGTAATGTCATGGTTATCCCAACAAAATGGTGGAGCAGAGCATGCGTCTCTTGAGCTGGAACATTCAGTGGGGTCGGGGCATTGATGGTCGCGTCGACCTCGCACGCACCGCTACCGTGATGCGGGGTCATGCAGTCGACGTGCTTTGCCTACAGGAGGTTGCCCGCTTTCACCCGGGGCTGCCTGGCGCTGCCGATGAGGATCAGGTGGCGCGACTGACTGCTGCCTTCGCCGGGTTCGAGGTCATCTACGGCATTGGCAGCGATCTGAGCGATGGCAGCGGTGGTCGCCGTCAATTCGGAAATCTGGTCCTTTCGCGCTTCCCGGTGCTACAGACGTTTCGCCATCTGCTGCCCTGGCCGCCGGATGCGGCGGTGCCGAGCATGCAGCGCGTTGCCGTCGAGGCGGTGGTCGCCGCGCCCTTCGGACCGCTGCGCATCGTGACCTGTCACCTCGAGTACTACTCCGCCACGCAGCGCATGGCGCAGGTGGCCGCGTTGCGACAGTTGCAGGTTGACGGCCATCGCCATGCGATGTCACCCCGCGCTGCAAGCGAATCGAATCCGCCCTTTGCCGTGCAGCCGCGCGGGGAATTCGCGGTGTTCTGTGGCGACTTTAATTCATCTTCGGATTCCCCCGAACATCAACGCATTCAGGCGCCGGTCGCGGATGATGTGCCGCCGCTGGTCGACGCCTGGACGATTGCGCATCCGGGTGTGGCGAATGCGCCGACTGCGTTGGGCGGTAAGGTGTGTTGCGACTACTTTTTTGTCAGCGCCAATCTTGCAGGGCGGGTGGGGGATGTGAGGGTGGATGGGGAGACTACGGCGTCTGATCATCAGTCGGTGGTAATGGAGTTGAGGGATGGGGTTTAGGGGGCTTCCTGTTGGTAAATCGTCATTCCCGCGTATCCGCCTGGGTGCAGCGCTGGCCCTTCGGGCTGCCCTCGCCGCGAAAGGTTCGCCGGGCCGGCCGCTAAACTCGCTGCGCTCGGACAACGCGGCCGGAAACCTCCGGTCTCACCTTCCTCGCTCGGCAGCGCAGAGGGGGCTTTGGTCCGTGCGATGGACATGACCAATAAGGATGAGTATCCTGACTTCATTATCAACGAGAGCCGAAAATTAATGTGCTTGGAGTTGGCAATCGTTGCCAACTCGGGTAATTTTTGATGGTGTCTGGTTTTAGTTAGATTTTTCGTTGTTTTTCTAGGGGGTTTTCAATATGTAAAAAATTACAATTGCGATTTCTGTTCTTACTCTAAGTGCATGTTCAACCTACATGCCGCAGCGGTACAGTATTTCGGCAGATAACAATGTAGCCTTAAAAGCAACAGGAGCGGGCAACATCAATGTAGGTTCATTTAAGGGGCCGGCAAGTTTCGATAGCGCTTGCAGAGGTGCTGGGCCAATTGCTCCTCCCGACAACATGAGCTTCGAGGCTTATATTCAAAAAGCACTCGTAGATGAATTGAAGGTTGCAGGCATGTTTGACGACAAAGCACCTAAGGCCACGCTTTCCGGTGAAGTTGAAAAACTAAGCTTTTCTTCGTCACGCGGCCTCACTGGGGGTGAGTGGGACATAGGCCTGCGAATAACCTCCTCGAATGGAAAGTCGATTTTTGTTTCTGAGCACTATGAATTTAAGAGTGGTTTCATTGCTGATACTGCTTGCAAACAAACGGCTGAAGCCTACCTTCCAGCAGTGCAAGACCTTATCGGCAAGCTAATCAACTCATCAGAGTTTAAGCCGCTCTTGGCACAATCTCACTAATCATTCCACCGGACCAGCGCGAAAAACCGCGAGCGGATCAGGGCGCGAATCCGCAAGCCTGGGTGCGTCGTCACGACGAGTACGAGGACTGATCGCGACGGCGCCCCAGCGGGGCGTCCATCTCCGCGCCAGTATTACAGGGCGATGCCCATGCGCTTCCAGACTTCCTGAAATTGCGCCGGGTCGAACCACTCGCGCAGGTAGACGATCTTGCCGTCTTTCACCGTGACCACCAGGCAGGCATTGAGACCGGGCACCTTGGTGCCGTCGGTGAATGTCCCGCCCACCACGTGGTGTTGGACAAAGCCTTCCGGCGTCGGCAGGCAGGTAATGTTCTCGTAGCCGGCCTTGCTCATCAGCGCGAACACGCCGCGCAGCAGGCCGACGTTCTCCTGCTTGGTCTGGGTCTGGTTGGACGAGGCATGCCAGATGACGGCATCGTCCGCATACAGTTTTTCGAACCCTTCCGCGCTGCGCTGCGCGAATGCAAGGGTCAGTTGTTGGGCGACGCGTAATGATTCTTCCTGGGTCTGCATTGCGGGTTTCCTCCTTCGTTGATATTCGGGTGATCGGTGAGGCGTGCATCAAGGGGCTAAGCGCAGTCGGCGATATGCCTGGCCGCGACGTAGCCGAAAGTCATGGCGGGCCCAAGGCTGGAGCCGCCGCCCGGATAGTGGCCTTTCATCATGCTGTTCATGTCCAGCCCCGCTGCATACAGGCCTTCGATCACTGCTCCGCGGGTGTTGAGCACTTGGGCTTTGGCATTGGTGTTGAGGCCACAGACTGTGCTGAGATCGCCGGGGCGCAGTTCGAGGGCGTAGAAGGGCGGTGTGGTGATGGGCCCAAGGCTCGGGTTCGGTGTATGGCTGGCGTCGCCCATGAAGCGCGAGTAATAGTCGTCGCCACGCTGGAATTCCGGATCTTTGCCAAGTACAGCGTTGCGATTGAATTCGGCAATGGTGTGTTCCAGCGCGGCGGCATCGATGAGAAGTTTTCGTGCCAGTTCGCTGATGCTGTCAGCCTCGATCAAGTAGCCGGAGCGAACAAATGATCCGAGCGGATAAGGTGCGGGCCGCGCCAGCCCCATGCCGTATTTGCGTTGGAACGGCAGGTCACCGATCAGGAATCCCTCGGTGATGCCCTTCTGGTGCATGGTGTTGACGAAGTTCTGATAGTGGAAGCCCTCGCTCACAAAGCGATGCCCGTTGCGATCGACGACGATGGAGCCTGGGCAGTGGCGGTCGAAGAACAGGTGCGGAAACTTGACCAGCTCGCCCTGTGCATTGCGCATGGCCGACATTGGCGACCAGATCCCGTTCGCCGAGTTTGTTTCGTTCAGCACCCCGCCGGCGGCAATGCCCATGTTAATGCCGTCGCCTTGGCAACCCTCGGGCTGTAGCGACCAGCCGTGTTGCGCCATGGGAATGTAGCGACTGCGCATTTCCTTGTTCGCGCCGAAGCCACCACTCGCGAGGATCACGCCCTTCAGTGCCGTCACCTTGGTTCGTTGTCCGTTGATCTCCACCATGACCCCGCTGACCTTTCCGGCTTCGGTGATCAGGCTATGCACCCTGGCGTTGTTTTCCAGCATGGCGCCGGCATCGAGCGCAGAGCGCAGCAGGGTCGCGGTCAATGCATTGCCGTTGACCAGACGCGTGCCTCGTCCATAACGCAGCTTTCCCCACAGAAATTTGGCGACCATCTTCATCACGTGCAGGAAGGCCGAGGGCGAACGGAGCATCTGTTGGAGCTGGGCAATGTCGTTGAAGTCGATCTGCATGCTGCCGAGCAGAACCAACTGCGGCAGCGGCGGGCGCAACAGGCGAAGGTGGGGGCCGAGGCGCTTGCCGTCATATTCCGGCGTCAGCAGGCAACGCGAGATGTGCCAGCCGGGCGCAGCGGGGGCGTAATCAGGCACCGGGCTGGCGGTAAGCCTGACGGCCGTATGCGCTTCGAGGTAACGCAGCATCTCGGGGCCGTTGTCGAGAAAGGCATCGACAATTTTCGGATCGTATTCCATGCCCAGGCTTGCGCGCAGATAGGTGTCGGCGTCCTCGCGGCTGTCGTCGTAGCCGCCCGCCTTCATCAGATGGTTGTTTGGAATCCACACACCACCCCCGGAATAGGCAGTGGTTCCGCCGAAGTATTCGGTGCTCTCCAGTACCAGCACGCTCAATCCTTCTCTGGCGGCTACGATAGCGGCGGTCAGGCCGGCCGCACCTGAGCCAACGACGATGACATCGGCTTGTTGTTGCATCGCTTCCCCGTGTGTTGGAGTGTTGAAGTGGGCTCGCGCCTGTAACCGCATTGAGCACTCCGACAACTCGCCTTCCTCTTCCTGACAATTTTTTTGATCGGGCCATCGCGGCAACAGCCGCAATTCCGCGTACAAGACTCCGATAACCGGGCCGAGATGTCAACTTGATGGCCGATGAGGCTCTCCAGCCTCTGCCGCAGCGCAAGCGGGAATGGACTGAGGTGTAAAATTGCGCCTCCCGATGACCCCCAATTCCACGACTAACGATCTCCTCGCGCGCAGCTTGGCTGCGGTGTGGCATCCGTGCACGCAGATGAAGCAGCATGAGGCGTTGCCATTGGTGCCGATCGTGCGCGGCGCGGGCATCTGGCTCTATGATCCTGCGGGCAAGCGCTATCTGGATGCGATCAGCTCGTGGTGGGTGAATCTGTTCGGGCACAGCAATGCACAGATCAATGCCGCCTTGCGCGACCAGTTGGAGAAATTGGAACACGTGATGCTCGCCGGCTTTACCCATGAGCCGGTGGTGCAGTTGTCGGAACGCCTGGCCGCGCTGACTGGCGGCCAGCTGGGACATTGCTTCTACGCCTCAGATGGCGCCAGTGCGGTGGAGATCGCGCTCAAGATGAGTTTCCACACTTGGCGCAATCGCGGGCACGGCGAGAAGAAAATATTTCTGTGTCTGGAAGGCAGCTACCACGGTGAAACCCTGGGGGCGTTGGCGGTGACCGACGTGGCGATTTTTCGTGAAGCCTATGCGCCGCTGATGCGCGAAGTGCACACCGTGCCTTCGCCCGACGCACGCTCGGCTGCACCCGGCGAAACCGCCTTCGATGTGGCGTGTCGCGCCGCCGCAGCGCTGGAGCGTGTGCTGGCCGAGCGCGGTGATGAGATCGCCGCGCTGATCGTCGAGCCGCTGGTGCAATGCGCGACCGGATTTGCGATGCACGACCCCGAGTACCTGCGGCTGGTGAGGCAGCTCTGCGACCGCTATCAGGTGCACCTGATCTGCGACGAGATCGCCGTCGGCTACGGCCGTACCGGCACTTTTTTTGCGCACGCGCAGGCCACTATCGTTCCTGACTTTCTCTGTTTGTCGAAAGGGATTTCCGGCGGCTATCTGCCGCTCTCGGTGGTGATGACGACCAACGATGTGTATGGCGCTTTCTACGACGATGCCACCAGCCGCGGTTTTCTGCATTCGCATTCCTACACCGGTAATCCGCTGGCCTGCCGCGCGGCGCTGGCGGTGCTGGACATCTTCGAACAGGACGATGTGTTGGTCGCCAACCGTAATCGCGCAGCGACGCTGACGCAGTGCCTGGCGCCGCTGGCGAACCATCCGCGCGTGCGTCACTTCCGCAATTGCGGCATGATCTGGGCATTCGATGTTGCGGGGGTCGGCGCGAATTTCTCGCACCGTTTTTTTTCCGAGGCATTGAAGCAGGAACTGCTGTTGCGGCCCATCGGTAATACGGTGTACCTGATGCCGCCCTACCTATTGGATGCAGGTACCAGCCAGTTCCTTGCTGAGCGCACGCTCGCCGCCTTGAACGCAGCGTTGATGCCATGATCCTCAAGCACATCGAAGACGGCCTGGCAGCGCTGGATCACCAGCATTTGCGCCGCCATCGCCGCGTCATCGATACGCCGGTCGGCTCGCGCATGACGGCCGACGGGAAACCGCTGCTGTCTTTTTGCAGCAACGACTACCTGGGGCTCGCCCATCATCCGGAGATTGTCGAGGCGCTGTGCGAAGGCGCACGACGCTGGGGCGCCGGCAGCGGCGCATCGCATTTGGTGAGCGGACACCTGCGGCCGCACGCGGAACTCGAAGAGCGGACTGCGGAGTTTGTCGGCCTGCCGCGCGCCCTGTGTTTCTCGACCGGATACCTGGCCAACCTGGCCGTCGCGCCGACGCTGGTCGGGCGCGGCGACGCGATATTCGCCGACCGCCTGAATCATGCCTCGCTGATCGATGCGGCGCTGGCCTCCGGCGCCGAGCACAAGCGCTATGCGCACAACGATATGACAGCGCTCGAAAAATTGCTGCGCGCGAGCAGTGCAAAGCACAAGTTGATCCTCACCGATGCGGTGTTCAGCATGGACGGCGACCTCGCTGACCTGCCGCGTCTGTTTGAACTGGCCGAACAGCATGACGCCTGGCTAATCGTTGACGATGCGCATGGCTTTGGCGTATTGGGCGAACAGGGGCGTGGTTGTCTCAACCATTTCAACCTGCCGGCCGCGCCGCGCATTGTTTATATGGGCACCTTCGGCAAGGCCGCCGGCGTGGCGGGCGCCTTCGTTGCCGGCGACACGCGCGTGATCGAGTGGCTGCTGCAAAAGGCGCGTAGCTACATTTTCACCACTGCCGCGCCACCGGCGCTTTCCTGCGCGTTGCTGAAGAGTCTGGAACTGATCGCCGCCGGCGACGACCGACGGCAAAAACTCGCGGCGTTGATTGGCCGGCTGCGCGACGGCATTGGCGCATTGGCCACCGATCGCGGCTGGCACCTGGCTGATTCGCCTACGCCGATACAACCTGTCATCGTCGGCGAGAACAGGGCGGCGCTGGCGCTTTCTTTGACGCTTGAACAGCAGGGGTTCTGGGTTCCCGCGATCCGGCCGCCCACCGTACCGATGGGGTCTGCGCGGCTGCGACTTTCACTTTCGGCGACGCATGCGCTGGCCGATGTTGATGCATTGTTGACTGCACTGCGGCAGGCGACATGAGTCTTGCGGAATACAGTGTCGGCGATGGCCCCAACCTGACACTGGTGCACGGCTGGGGTTTTGGGGCAAGCGCATGGCAACCTGTCGTGCCTCTGCTGGCCGATTCTTTCACGGTGCATGTCATCGATCTGCCGGGCTATGGAGCGACGCCTCCTGCATCGGAGATCACGCTTGAGTCTCTTGCCGATGCTTTGGCCGAATCACTGCCGCCGCGTGCCATGCTGTGCGGCTGGTCGCTTGGCGCCATGGTCTGCATGGCGTGCGCGGCGCGTCATCCGCGCAAGGTGGCGCGCATGGTGCTGGCTTCCGCCACGGCTTCTTTTGTCCAGCGCGACGGCTGGCCGGAAGCGCTGCCGCGCCCGCAGCTCGATCAGTTTATAGATCAACTGGAGGCTAATCCGGAAGCGCTGATCAGACATTTCTCAACGCTGATGAATCATGGCGATAGGCATGCGCGCGAACTTGCGCGGGCATCGCGCCTGCGCGAGGAAATTCGCGCCGATACGGTGACGCTGCGTGCCGGACTGGAACTGTTGGGCGAGGCCGATCTGCGCCGGCTGGCAACGGAGGTCTTGCAGCCGACGCTGCTGATTCACGGCAGCGCCGATTCCGTGATGCCAAGTGCCGCCGCGCAGCGCTTGGTACGTCTTTTGTACGAGGGCAGTGTTGATATTTTTGAAGGCAGCGCACACGCGCCATTTGCTTCCGACCCGGTTCGCTTTGTCGACGCCGTCAACCGCTTCGCCGGGGTTGCGTCATGAACGCCAAGGTTCTGGTACGCAACACCTTTGCCCGTGCCGCGAGCGGTTACGATGCGGTGGCTGAGTTCCAGCGCGCAGCGGGCCGGCAATTGCTGGCGGGCCTGCCGTTCGATGCGTCACCGCTGCGCATACTCGACACTGGATGCGGTACCGGCCATGGTCTGTCGCTGCTGTGTGAACGCTGGCCCGCGGCTCAGGTTATGGCGCTTGACTTCGCCCTCCCCATGGTGCGCCAACTGGGGCGCGGCGCCGACCGGCTCTGTGGTGATGCGGAAGCCCTGCCGCTGGCCTCGCAATCGATTAATTTCTACTGGTCGAATCTGACCTTGCAGTGGTGTGACGCAGATTCATTCATCCGCGAAGCGGCGCGGGTGATGAAGCCAGGAGCGAAGTTGGCACTGAGTACGCTGGGCCCCGGTACTTTTGCCGAACTGCGCGCTGCATTCAAGAGTGTGGATAGTTATCGCCACACCATCGATTTTTGTGACGAAGCCACGTTGACGGCAGCCTTCGCCACAGCAGGGCTGCGCATTCGCCAATTGCGACGGGCGCCATCGATGTTGCACTATCCGGATATTTCCACGCTGCTCGATGCGGTACGCAAGCTCGGCGCCAATCGCGTGACCGGCCCCAACCGGCGCAGCGGACTGATGGGCAAGGCGGAGTGGATGCGTTTTGTCGCGCAATACGAGCACCTGCGCACCGCGTCGGGGCTTCCACTCAGCTACGACACGATGTTTGTGTACGCGGAAAAATGAGTGCCTGGTTCATCACTGGCACGGATACTGACGTCGGCAAGACCCTGGTCGCCTGCGCGCTGTTGCATGCTTTCACCGGCAGCGGGCGCAGCTGCATTGGCATGAAGCCGGTGGCGGCCGGGGTGGACGGCGAAGGCCGCAACACTGATGTGGAGGCCTTGCTGGCTGCTGCAACGCTTAAAGCGCCGCGCGAACTGGTGAATCCTTATTTGTTCCGCAGTGCTATCGCGCCGCATCTTGCGGCGATGGAGGAGGGCCGCCAGATACGCTTCGCGACTATCCACGCCGCATTCGGTCAGTTGCGCGGGATGGCCGATGTCGTGATGGTGGAAGGCGTCGGCGGCTTCCGCGTGCCGCTGGGCCTCGAAGGCGACAGCGCCGATCTGGCGCAAACCCTGAATCTGCCAGTGATCCTGGTGGTTGGTCTGCGCCTCGGTTGCCTCAACCACGCTTTGCTGACGCGCGAGGCGATACGCGCGCGTGGACTGCGGCTGGCCGGTTGGGTCGCCAACCACATTGACCCGGATATGGTGCGCGCCGAAGAGAATGTTGCCGCCTTGCGCGATCTCATGGAAGCGCCGCTGCTGGCAGAAATTCCATGGATGGCCGCGGCTGATGTCGAACAAGCAGCGAAAGTCCTGACCTTGCCGGTATAGCGTGTATAAAGGATGTTACGTGACACGGCTCAGGACGAAAGGAAAGCGCAATGGAATGGTGGGGATATAGCAGTGAGCATGGCTGGGTAGTGCTGGATCGCAACAATCCACTGAATCGCCCCGGAATCAAGGGTGATCTACAGTTTATACGTTGCCGCGACTGGAAGCCGGTTGATGCGAAACGGGCGGACTGGAATCCGCCGACCTACCGGTATGCGCCGAATCATCTTGCCCTGTTGGGGCCGCATGAGTCGATTGAGGCCGCTGCCGAACTCGAAGCGTTCAAGGCGGGTTGGCCAGAAGTGCAGCGCGAGATTCAGCGCAAGGTCCAAGAAGCCGAGGCAATCGCCGAAGCGCTGCGCTTAGAGGAAGAAAAAGAACAGAAGAAGCTGGCCAAGGAAAAGAAAAAATTGGCCGCCACAGCGAGCGCAGCCACATGACGCCCGCTGTTGCATAAGCTTAGCGTTGCTTGACCAGAAAACGATCGAGTTGATTGGCGAAGGCCTGGCGGTCGCTCTGACTGAAGGCGTTGGGCCCGCCGGTTTCAACGCCGCTACTGCGCAGTGTGTCCATGAAATTGCGCATGTCGAGCAGGGCGCGAATGTTCTCCTTGCTGTAGAACTCCCCGCGCGGATTGAGGGCGTGGGCCTGCCGCTCGATGACGGCCGCCGCCAGCGGGATGTCGGCGGTGATGACAAGATCGCCGGGCGTCACGGCCTCGGCGATGTGGTTGTCGGCCACGTCAAATCCCTTGGGCACTTGCACCGCGCGTATCCAGGCAGATGGCGGCGTGCGCAGCATCTGGTTGGCGACCAGAATCAGTTGTAGCCGGTTGCGCTTGGCGGCACGGTAAAGGATCTCCTTGATGGCGATGGGACAGGCATCGGCGTCAACCCATATTTGCATGCAGCGATCCTTCGTCAATGGTGTGTGAGGCGGTATAGTCGCAGCCTTTTCCGATCGCCGCATTCTCGCCCGAATTTTCATTTATGGCGCTGAAATCCATCATCTATAAAGTCAGCCTCGGCATTGCCGACCTTGATCGGCCGTACTACGGCAATCACAGTCTGATGCTCGCGCGCCATCCTTCCGAGACCGAAGAAAGACTGATGGTGCGGCTGCTCGCCTTCGCGCTTTACGCCGATGAGCGACTGGAATTTGGACGCGGCATTTCTGCCGACGACGAACCCGCATTGTGGACCCGGGAATACAGTGGCGAGGTTCGTCAGTGGATCGAGGTCGGCCTGCCCGACGAGCGTTTACTGCGGCGGGCATCGGGCCGTGCAGATCAAGTGATTGTGTTCGGCTACGGCGGCAGGGCGCTCGACGCCTGGTGGCTCAAGGAAAGCGCCGCGCTGGCGCGGCTGCGCAATCTACGCGTGCTGGCGCTCGACGACGCGCAATCCGCCGCACTGGCCGCGATGGCTTCACGCGCCATGGAATTGCAATGCACGGTGCAGGACGGGCAGGTGTGGTTCACCGACGGGCCGCGCACGGTGCTCATTGAGCTGCGGCAACTAAACAATGTCGGCGGCTAGATCGGGCCACCGTTCAGTGGCGGTCATTGGCGGCGGCCCCGCCGGCTTGATGGCGGCGGAGGTCTTGGTCCAGGGCGGCGCGCACGTCGATCTCTACGACGCGATGCCCTCCGTGGGCCGCAAATTTCTGATGGCGGGCAAGGGCGGCCTGAATCTCACCCATACCGACCCCGCTGAACTGTTTCGCTCCCGCTACGGCGCACGTAATGCGCAGATCGCGCCGCTGCTGGCGACCTTCGGGCCCGAGGCGCTGCGTCAGTGGGCGCACCGGCTTGGCATTGAAACCTTTGTCGGCTCTTCCGGCCGCGTGTTCCCGACTGACATGAAGGCGGCGCCGCTGTTGCGCGCGTGGCTGCATCGCTTGCGCGCGGCCGGCGTGCATTTTCATGTGCGCCATCGCTGGTGCGGCTGGAACGAGGAGGGCGAGTTGTGCTTTAAGACGCCGGAAGGAGAAAGACGAATCCATGCAGATACCGTGGTGTTGGCGCTGGGGGGCGGCAGCTGGGCCAGGTTGGGTTCCGATGGAGTGTGGGCGCCACTGCTGGCGCAGCGCGGCGTTTCCATAGCGCCGCTGCGGCCGTCCAACTGTGGCTTTGATGTGGCCTGGAGTCAGCATTTTCAAACCCGCTTTGCCGGCCATCCATTGAAGTCAGTGGTGGTATCGCATACCGACAGTGCGGGTGTTGTGGTGCGCAAGCAGGGTGAGTTCGTGGCGACGTCGACCGGTATCGAAGGCAACCTGATCTACGCTTTTTCTGCGGCCCTGCGTGACGAGATTGAGCGCTCGGGCAGTGCGGTGATTCACGTCGACCTTGCGCCAGGGAAAACCTTGCAGCGTGTCGTTGACGAAGTCGCCCACCCGCGTGGCGCGCGCTCCATGGCTAGCCATCTGCAAAGCCGGGTTGGCATACGTGGTGTAAAAGTCGGCCTGCTGCGCGAATGCATGCCGGCCGAAAACTTTTCCGACCCTGCTCGCCTTGCTGCGGCAATCAAGGCGTTGCCGCTGCGTCTGGTCGCTCCGCGCCCGCTCGATGAGGCGATCAGCAGCGCTGGCGGCGTGGTTTTTGAGGCGCTTGACGAGAACTTGATGATTCGCGCGCTGTCGGGGGTGTTTTGCGCCGGCGAAATGCTGGACTGGGAAGCGCCTACCGGCGGTTATCTGCTCACGGCGTGTTTTGCGAGCGGTGTTGCGGCAGGTTCGGGAGCACGCGCCTGGTTGCGCCACTTGGGGGACAGCGATTCTTGAAGATCAATTGCCGAACAACCAACTCAAGAATCATTTGGATTTCTTCGGTCGTACGTCCGACCGCAGGGCTGGTTTGCCAGCGTCCTTGCTGATCTTGCTTGCATCCTTTGCAATCAGCGGGTCGGCCCACGTGTTATTGGTTTCGCTCGGCGCCATGTCGCTCTGGTCAATGAGGCGATAAGCCTCACCGAAATTGACTTTTGTTTTCTTGGCCAGATCGATGGCCCGCACGGCTTTATTGATGCCGACGAGAAACAGCAATTCGGTTGACACGTCAATCGGCAATCCTTGCCGCGCACCGTCACGGGAGTCCATGATCAGACTGGAAATGAATGCGTCAAGTTCGCGTGAGCACCACATCAGGCAGATTTTTTTTACCATGTGTGGCATGCGTTCCAAAGCACACATATCGGCATCATTGGGCCCATCGCCGACGTTTGATGTCATGCAAACTCCTTGTTATCTTCTGCAAGTGCCTAAACTTCGTGGAAGTTCATCTTTCCCGGTTGGGGCCAGGTGTCATGACGCTCATTTTATGCGGCTGACGATTACAGATACGATTATTAAGACTAACATGATGCGACGCAACAGATTAATGCACGAATGCTTGATTGTTTTGTAGAAACCTTGGGGAGCGGCTTTTGAATACCCGACACGCGGAAGATCAGCAGGGCGTTCCCTCCCCGTGCATTGGTGTGTGCGTTATCGACCCGTCGCTCACTGTCCTTGAATCGGCGTTGTGCAGCGGTTGTTTTCGGACATTGGACGAGATTGTGCGCTGGGCCGGCGCCGATGATGCGTATCGCCGCATGATATGGCTGAAGATTGAGAAGCGGCGCGCAGAACTGTTTGAGTGAGCGATTTTCGGGTCGGGCACAACAGCTCGCGGCAGAATGCGCAAGCGCGTTGTCAGGCCAGGATATCCGGCTCCAGCATAATTTCTATCTGGGCAATACGATCCTTGATATAAAGCTTTCGTTTCTTGAGCCGACGCAGCGTCAGCTCGTCGTGCGGGACCGGCAAATCGAGCAGGCCGGCAATGACCTCGTCGAGTTCGCGGTGCTCGACCCGCAACTCGTGCAACCGGGCGCGCAAGGTCTCGGGATCTTCGGTAGGCTCCATACGCGGGATGTTAGGCGGGGGCATGGCCCTTGGCAACCAGGAAAATGAAATGAGCAAAGCGTTTACCCGGGAGACTGATCAGGAAGACGACGATCCTGACGTTGAACCGGCGCTGCCAGCCGGGGTCAAGCACTACATGACGCGCCGTGGCCACGCCACGTTGCGCGCCGAGTTTGAGCATCTGGTGAAGGCCGAGCGGCCCGAGCTGGTGAAGGTCGTTTCCTGGGCTGCGGGGAATGGCGACCGCTCGGAGAATGGCGATTACATCTACGGCAAGAAGCGGCTGCGCGAGATCGACAAACGCATCCGTTTTCTGACCCAGCGGCTGGACAATGCCGTCGTCGTGGAACCGGCTGATCAGGAAAACGTCGCACAGGTCTTCTTCGGCGCGACGGTGACACTGCGTGATAACGAGGGCGCGGAAACCACCTATCAGATTGTCGGCATCGACGAAGCAGACGCGGGCAAGGGTTTAATCAGTTGGATCTCGCCGCTGGCGCGTGCCCTGATCAAGGCGCGGGAAGGCGAAGTGGTGGGCTTTCAGAGCCCGGCGGGGCTGCGCGAGATCGAGATTGTTGAAATTCGCTACCAGTAAAGAACGGGTTGCGCAATTCATGTACGCTGCCTGAGCCGGTAGTTAACTTTATTCACTATTCACATTGGATTGATTCGTGGCGACAAGAAAAAAATCCGGAATTTCCCGGCAACATGATCACATTGCACTGGTGCTTCAGGGGGGTGGTGCGCTGGGTGCTTATCAGGCCGGCGTGTACGAGGAGTTGTTGTCTACAACCTATCAGCCGGGATGGGTCGCCGGTGTTTCGATCGGCGCGATCAACGCCGCGCTGATCGTCGGTAATCCGCCGGAACGCCGCATTGAGCGGCTGTCGGAATTCTGGCATCTGGTTTCATCAGGCATGGGGCCACTTTCCAATGCGCTTTCTGCTCCCCAAACCCTGAACGCGGCAGCGTTGATGGAGCAGCCGCGCAGCGCCTTCAATCAGTTCAGCGCACTGTGGTCTGCCATGCTGGGCCTCCCCGGGTTTTACCAACCACGCGTTCCGCCGTCAATGTTTCAACCCGACGGCACACCCGGCGCCATCAGCATTTACGATACCGCACCGTTGCGCGCGACGCTCGAACAATTAATTGATTTTGACTTGATCAACAGCAAGAAAGTCCGCCTGTCGGTGGGGGCGGTCAACGTGTGTACCGGCAACTCCGAGTACTTCGACAATTTCGACCGCATCATCGGGCCCGAGCACATCATGGCCAGCGGTGCCCTGCCGCCGGCCTTTCCGCCGGTGATGATAGACGCGCAGCCGTATTGGGATGGCGGCATCGTCTCCAACACGCCGCTGCAATACGTGCTCGACATGCGTGGCCGGCAAAGTCTGCTGGTGTTTCAGGTCGATCTGTTCAGCGCCCGCGGCAAACTGCCGACCAATCTTGCCGAGGTGCAGCAGCGCCAGAAGGACATTCTCTATTCCAGCCGCACGCGCTATAACAGTGACATGGCAGCCAAGGTTGCCAATACTGGCAAGGCGCTGCGTGATCTGCTGGCAAAACTTCCGCACCACCTGAAGCACGATGAGGATGTGCTGCATCTGGCGGAGGTGACGCGTGTGGCACCCATCGACATCGTACAACTGATCTACCGCCAGGCATCCTGGGAGCTGGAATCGAAGGACTACGAATTCTCTCGTGTGTCGGTCCTTGAGCACTGGCAGGCCGGGCAACGTGACATGCGCGACACCCTCAGACATCCGGAATGGCTCAAGGCTTCCGGGCTAGACGACGGAGTGACGCAATACGATCTGACGCAGCATACCCGGCCGCTCTGACGAAGTACCGAATACACAAGGATTCCCGGAAATGAAAATCGCTGACGTCACAGCCAATGCTTTTGCGATGCCGCTGACCAGCCCGGCGTTCCCGCGCGGGCCTTATCGATTCAGCAACCGCGAATTTCTGGTTATTACCTACCGCACCGATCTCGATGCGTTGCGCGCGGTGGTGCCCGAACCGCTGGAAATATCAGAACCGCTGGTGAAATATGAGTTTATCCGCATGCCTGATTCGACCGGCTTTGGCGATTACACCGAGTCCGGTCAGGTCATCCCGGTAAGCTTTCGCGGTGTGAACGGCAGTTACGTACACGCGATGTACCTGAATGATCATCCGCCCATCGCCGGTGGGCGTGAGTTGTGGGGTTTTCCAAAAAAACTTGCCTCGCCACAACTCGATGTCGAGATCGATACGCTGGTGGGTACACTCGACTATGGAAAAGTGCGCGTCGCTACCGCGACGATGGGATTCAAGCATCAGGCAGCCGATCACGCCGCAGTGCTGGCCGCATTGGCCGCGCCCAACTTTCTGCTGAAAATCATTCCGCACGTCGACGGTTCACCGCGTATTTGCGAACTGGTGCGCTATTACACGACGCAGGTGACGCTCAAAGGCGCCTGGACTGCGCCGGGCTCGCTGCAACTGCATCCGCATGCGCTCGCGCCAGTGGCGGAGCTGCCGGTGCTCAAGGTCGAATCCGCGTTGCACTTTGTGGCCGATCTGACGCTCGACCTCGGCGAAGTTGTTTACGACTATCTTTCATCATAAAAAGGGAATAAAGCATGTCACGACTCGAAGGCAAGGTTGCATTCATCACCGGCGCCGCCAGCGGCATCGGCAAGGAAATCGCGCTGGAGTTCGCGCGTGAAGGTGCAAAGATCGTGATCGCCGATCTGAACAAGCAGGCAGCCGAAGAGACCGCCGCAGAGATCGAAAAGGCAGATAGCAAGGCGATCGGCGTAGCGGTGGATGTTACCGATGAGGCGCAGGTCGACGCAGCCGTGCAGACAAGCATCCAGGCATTCGGCAACATCGACATCCTGATCAGCAATGCCGGCATCCAGATCGTTCATCCGATCGAGGAGTTCAGCTTCGCCGACTGGAAAAAAATGCTCGCCATTCATCTCGATGGCGCGTTTCTGACGACGCGCGCCTGTGTCAAGCAGATGATTGCCAGCAACCAGGGTGGCAGTATTATTTACATGGGATCAGTACATTCAAAAGAGGCCTCGGCACTCAAGGCGCCATACGTGACCGCCAAGCACGGTCTGATCGGGCTGGCCAAGACCATTGCCAAAGAGGGGGCCAAACATAACATCCGTGCCAACGTCATCTGCCCGGGTTTTGTACGCACGCCGCTGGTGGAAAAGCAAATCCCCGAGCAGGCCAAGGCGCTCGGCATCAGTGAAGCTGAAGTCATCAAGAATGTGATGCTCAAGGAAACCGTCGACGGCGAGTTCACCACCACAGCCGATGTGGCGCAGGTGGCCTTGATGTTCGCCTCATTTCCGAGCAATGCGCTGACCGGCCAATCGCTCGTGGTCAGCCACGGCTGGTTTATGCAGTGATCGTCAACACTAATCTTCCAGCGCCGCGCTCCGCGTTTCCGGCAGAAAACGCCAGCCGACAATAAAAGCGATAGACAGCAGCGCGACCGGATAGATCAGGCCGCTCAGGGGGTCGCCGAGCTGCACGCCGAGCAGCGTGACCATGAAGGGCGACATGCCGCCGACCCAGCCGGCGGCAAGGTTGTGCGGCAACGCCACCGCCGAGTAGCGGGTGCGTGCGGGAAATAATTCCGCCAGCGTCGCGGTCTGTGGCCCGGTGATCAGCGCCACCGCCGTCACCGGAATCAGCAGCAGGGCGATGACGATCAAGGGTTCGGTCTGGCCCGGTGCGCCGAAATGGCGCAGTCCGGCAAACACCGGCAGGATCGCGAGTGCGCCGAGCAGCAGCCCGGAGAGCATGACCGGGCGTCGCCCGATCCGGTCGGAAAGCCAGCCGCAGGCGATAGTCAGCGGAAACAGCGCAAGGGTTGCCACCATGGTCAGCTGAGCGGCGAGCGTGGCATCCATGTTTACCACGGTCTTCAGAAACACTGCGCTATAGACCTGCGACGAGAAGAACAGCAGCGAGCCACCGGAGGAAATGCAAAACACCAGCAGCGCCATGCGGCCCAGTGTGCGACGATCACTGAAGGCCTCGCGCAACGGGGTTTTGGCGATGCGATTGTCGGCGCGCAGTTGGGCAAATATCGGAGACTCAGTCAGTGCCAGGCGGCCCTTGATTGAAATCGCCAGCAGCAATGCCGAAACCAGGAAAGGCACGCGCCAGCCCCAGGCGTGGAATTCGAATTCGGTCAGCCATGACTGAAGCAAAATAATCTGCAACGTCGACACCAGGATGCCAAGCGGCCCCATCAATTGCAACACACTGGTAAATGCACCACGATATTTTATCGGCGCATGTTCGGTGAGGTAGACCGCGGCGCCACCGATCTCGCCACCCATCGCCAGCCCCTGCAACACGCGCATTCCCACCAGCATCGCCGGCGCCCAAACGCCGGCCTGCGCGTAAGTCGGCAACAGGCCAACGCCGAAAGTCGCCGCGCCCATCAGGCAAATGGTGAGGATAAAGATGGGTCGGCGGCCATGGCGATCACCGAGTGATCCAAAGAATGCTGCGCCAATCGGCCGCACCACCATGCCCACGCCGAAGGTGGCGAGGCTCGCCAGCAGACTGGCGATTGGATCGTCGGCCGGGAAGAAAAGCGTGCCCAGCAATGACGCGAGCACGCCGAAGGTGAGAAAGTCGTACCACTCGAGAAAAGTGCCGAAGCAGGCCGCCAGCGCGACTTTCCAGTGGAGGGGGGAATGAATGGGGCCGGCAGGTTTCATCAAAAGCGCGATGGATGCGAAGGCGGCATTATCCTCAATTGGTAGAATGCTGCGGTGAATCTCATCGCACTTGAAACTTCCAGCCGCCTGATCTCCGTCGCCCTGTGGCGCGAGGGGGAAATCATCGAACGCAGTCACGATCATCCAAATGCCGGATCGGAGTTGATTCTGCCCTGGGTGCGCGAGTTGCTGGCCGAGTCCGGCATTGCGCTGTCCAGTCTCGACGGCATCGCCTTTGGCAGTGGTCCGGGCGGTTTTACCGGTCTGCGTCTGGCCTGCGGCGTGGCGCAGGGGCTGGCCTTCGGCGCTGACCTGCCGGTGGTCGGCGTCGGCTCGCTTGAGGCGCTGGCACTCGCCAGTGGCGAGCAGCACGTCTATGCCTGCATCGATGCGCGTATGAACGAGGTGTACGCTGCCGCTTACGCGATTGTCGATGACCAGCCGGTGGAAATGCTTGCCCCCGCCGTTACGCCGCCCGCATCGGTGCCGTTGCCGGAAGGTGGCAACTGGGTCGGTTGTGGCGATGGCTTCTTGGCGTACGACCAGTTACTGCGCCAGCGATTGGGAGATTTTCTTGATTCGGTGCACCCTCTGGTGATGCCGACGGCTGCCGCGGTGGCTCGTTTGGCGGCGCCGCGTTTCGCGCGCGGTGAAGGCACAGCCGCGATGCATGCTGCGCCGCTGTATGTGCGCGACAAGGTCGCGTTCACCACCGTCGAACGGCTGGCGCGCGGCGGTGCCAAATGAGCGCAGTACCAAAACCGCGTCTGGAATTCCAGCCGATGGAAGCCGCCGACCTTGACGCGGTGGCCGCCGCCGAGCAGCGCATCTATCCGTTTCCCTGGACGCAGGGCAATTTTTCCGACTCACTCGCCGCCGGTTATCGCTGCTGGCTGTGCTATCAGCATGACGCCATGGTGGGCTATGCCGTGGTGATGGAAATCATGGAAGAGGTTCACCTGCTCAACATCAGCGTGGTGCCTGAA
>JAYUGL010000286.1:0-3412 GCA_043738385.1 Sterolibacteriaceae bacterium | reverse complement strand
TCGGCCGGCGCCGCGCTGGAAGTCGCGTTTCCGGTCGCCCTTCGGGCTCCCTCCAACACGCCTTCCAGCGCCACAGGTTCGCTTGCTACCGTCAGTACAGATTTCATCGATTTCGCCATGATTGAGTTCCTACCTTTAGAGTCTATTTGCTTCAAGGTAGGTGTCGCACTTCACATTGGCACAGGGAGCACCGGTCGAACCCAAGTTGTCATGAACGCGAAGTCTCTACGCAAACGGGTGAAGTGTTCAGGCGGCGACGGGGTTAGGGTTGAAGTCGACGTGCTTGGACCAGACGGCCCAGCAGATCCTAGCCATCTTGTTGGCGAGGGCACCGGCAGCCTTGTTGTGGCCGACGCGCTGTTCGAGCGCGCTGGCCCATGGATAGAGCCGTGGCAACGGCCTTCCCGCCCGCAGTAGCGTCGTGATGCGGGTCAGCACAGAGCGAGCACCCTGGATGAGCAAGGTTCGCAGATAGACGTCACCCTGCTGGGTGATCTTGCCGAGAGGGCGGCGGTTGCCGGAGCTGTTCTCGCGGGCGGTCAAGCCGAGCCAACGGCTGAGGTGCTTGCCGTCGGGAAAGCGGTCTGGGGTGCCGACGGCGGCGACCCGGGCGGTGCTGGTCAGAAGCCCGACGCCGGCGACGGTCTGCAGGCGTTGGATATCGGCATTGGTTTTCGTCAGGGCCTTCAGCTGCCGCTCGACCCCAACCCTGTCGGCCTCAAGGGAGGCAATCTCGTCGAGCATACGAGAGAAGACGACCTTGAGTGGCCCTGGAATGGCGGGGTCGTCGATGAGGTGTCGGGCCTGCTTCTGGGCGACCTTGGCACCGAGCGGCATGGCGAAGCCGAGTTCGCGGAGGAAGCCGCGCAGGCCGTTGATGCGCTGAGTGCGGGTGTGTTTCCACTGCTCACGGACACGGTGCAATTGCTGGAGCATCTGCTGCTCGACCGTGCGGACGGGGACGGGCTTGATGTCGTCGCAGCGATGGGCTTCGAGCAGGGCTTCGGTATCGGCGCGGTCGGTCTTGCCGCGTCGGCGATAGGGCGCAGTGTATTGGGCGGGGAGCAATCGCACCTGGTGTCCGAGGGCCTGGGCGGTGCGTCCCCAGAAGTGGCCGGTGCCGCCGGTCTCGACCAAGACGAGGGCCGGCGGCTGTGCGGTGAGGAAGGCCGAGAAGGCTTTTCGGGTAAAGCGCTGGCGCTCGATGATGCGGCCCTGTTCGTTGGCGACGGCCACTTCGAAGACGTCTTTTGCCAGGTCGACGGCGATGATCTTAGACTTCCTGGGTAGACTCCTTCTGTTATTCGGGAAGTAGACGCTTCGCAACTCTACTTTGGCACAACGATGCCGCTGCAAAAAGATTGGGAGGAGTCCTTTTCGTCAATGGAGCGGACGCTTCCGCGCTGCGCGCTCCAACGCCGCTCATTGGCGCGTTAGGCAGCGAGAAGATCGTCCGTGAAATGCACGCGCTAATTCGAATCGATGAGGACACGCCCAGATCGTGCCGCAATTCGTGACGAATGGGTTGAAATGGCGATCAACAGTTCCGACGGTCAGGTAATCCAAACTGACGGACGAATTAGAAGATGGGCTAGAATTGAACACGCCGACGGCAGATATCTTCGAGTAATACTGCTTCCCGATGGTGAAACGGTACACAACGCATTCTTTGATCGGAACTACAGGCCATGAAAGTCAAATATTTCCTGGAAACGGACACGCTTTATATTGAGTTCAAAGCCGGCGTGATCGAAGAGTCACGCGACCTAGACGAGAACACTATTCTCGACCTCGATGCAGCGGGCAACATCTGCGCTATGACGATTGAGCATGCTAAAGACCGGACAGATATACCGCACTTTGCCTTTGAGCAGGTCGCTGCCTAACGACTAACGTTAGTTTGCAAAAGCAGATGACGAGGGAAATTCCATAACGCTTGCAAAAGCGGAAGCCGGAATGGAGAGGCTCGCAAATGCCATCGTCACCGAAAAACCGATCGACAGAAACAAGACACACCCCTACCGTACGCATGACAGGGCTAGTGAAAGAGAAAAATCGACGAATGATCGAGCGATACGCCTCTGAGCACATCGAAAAGTATCTAAGCCTCCCCTGTTGGGGTCCGCGTCGAACAACAATTAATCAATTCGATGTTAGAGCCGTCGCGATCAAGCAGGGCTGGCGGAACTCGAATAATGGCTTCCACTATTTGCACGAAAATCCCGAGACTCATTACTACTCCGAGACAGCGGTAGATGAGTTCATCGAAAAGGTCTTCTCTGATACCGAGTACCTTGAGAGGGCCAGAAAGATCTGCAGCAGCAGCGCCAATGCGCGCACCTAACCAGCCTGTAGGGACTCCTTCCGCAAGTAGAGACGAAGGAGCGTTCGCGACGGTTCGAATCGTTTGCAATCGTGTATCCGGCCTCGTTGTGGCACTCGTTATGAGTGCCGGGCCATCGTGAATGTCCGCGCGCCGGCGGAGCGTGTCAATGAGTTTGCGACACCTTGCTGCATGAATTTAGAGAGCAATGGTTGATGGATTATCGTGGGCGGCCACCTTCTTTTTAGGCGGGTTGATCCAGGCGGCGATTGGCAGCTCTGGTGGGGCCGGCGCGAGGTGCTTGAAGCGTTCTGGATGGGCCAGGAACGCCGCATCGAGGGTGACCGAGCGCTGGCGTGTCAGTGCGGCAGCGCGGCCCAGGTGCACGGTTTCCGGGGTCATGAAGCCGATACCGGAATGCCGATGCTCGGTGTTGTACCACGTGAAGAATGCTTGGCAATGCGCCCGCGCATCCTCGAGCGAGCCGAAGCGATCTGGGAAGTCCGGACGATACTTGAGGGTCTTGAATTGCGCCTCGGAGTACGGATTGTCATCGGAGACGTAAGGCCGACTATGGGACTTGCCGATCTCCAGATCGACCAGCAATTCGGCGACCGACTTGGAGCGCATGCTGGTGCCACGATCCGCATGGAGGGTCAGGCTGCCGGGCGCGACGTTCTGCTTGGCGAAGGTCGCGGCGATCAGCCTCTTGGCCAGTGCAGCGGTCTCGCGTGGGGCGATCATCCAGCCCACCACGTAGCGGCTGAAGATGTCCAGGATCACGTACAAATGGAAGTAGGTCCACTTGGCGGGTCCGCGCAACTTCGTGAGGTGAGTAGACCAGTGGAATTGCACCGCCAGCCCCTCGCAGAACGGTACGTGAGCCTCTCGGCTCATACCGCTCCAATCAAGCAAACGCACCAGTCATTCCCATACGCCAATGAACGAAGAGTCGCGGCGACTGTTTTACAATGCGCTCCAACAAGGCCATGGCACGCCGCTTTCCACGGCGCAAGGACTTGTATTTGCAGATCGCCCAGCGGACCAAGCTCTTGTTGACGTGCCTGATCAGACCATACATCGCCGACT
>JAYUGL010000285.1:0-3449 GCA_043738385.1 Sterolibacteriaceae bacterium | reverse complement strand
TGGGCGAAATCGCCGCAGCACCAGGCTGTGGATTTGTGGACGATGCGCTTCGCGCACCGGCCGGCTTGCCGTGGACAACGCTGCGCGTTGACCACCGCGCCGACCTTCGACCACAACCCCACAGCCTCCTACCGCTACCTTTGAGACTGAACCCTCAGATACAAGGCCTATCGGGGCGACAACCATTCTGACGCAGGGGGCTCTCGACCAGTGATTGATAAGTCATGTTTTCAATCAGGCTTCGTGAATCACGAAAATGCAGGAATGAATCGGTTCGGGTGAATGCACGCCATCTGGTTCGGATGGTGACGATGCATCGAGGGCAGGGAAGGCGATGCGCGTTTGTCGTTGCTCGGGCAATCGAGTGAGCGCTGGTTTTCCGCTTAGCCGACTGAAGCCGACGAGCAAGATGTCTTCATGAAATCAGCGATCAACACTTTGCAGCTCACGCTGGGCTTCGACGACGACGACGACGCCGCCGCGGCTCTGGCGGCGCCGAGCACGCACGAACTGACCAGGTCTCCGACGGCCAACCCTGCGTGCCTTGCCGGCCAGCTGAAAGAAGGCCCTGGCGTAGCGCTGCCGATTTCGATCTCGCCGGCCGGGACTTTTCCGTCAATGGTGGCGAGTTCGATCGACGTGGCCGGCGCCGACCTCCAGGCCGTCGAAACGTGGATTGCCGCCAGGTGCGACGATGCCGAGCGAGACAGTGCCGGTCGGCCGCCGAACTCGGCGAACGTGTACAGACGGGAGGCTCGCCGATTTGCGTTGTGGTTGAAGCTCGAGCGCGGTCTGTCGCTCGCCCAGGCCAGGCTGCCTGACTGTCTGGCCTATCGCGCCTTTCTGGCCGACCCGCTGCCGCGAGAGACGTGGTGTGCGCCGCGCGGCACCCGGATGGGCTCGCCGCTTTGGCGCCCCTTCGAGGGTCCGCTGTGTGCGCGCGCCCGGAGGCAGGCGATCACCGTGCTGTCGTGCATGTACAGATTCCTGCAGGACCAGCTCTACTTGGCCGGCAATCCCTGGACGGGGGTGGCCAAGCCGCGCAACAGCGATGCACAGGTGGATCCCGGCCGGAGCCTTACGCGTGAGCAATGGTCGGCTGTCGAACAGGAGCTTCTCGATGGACCGCGGAAGCTTCGTGACCGTCAGCTGGCTTGGGCAACTCGATTCCTGTATTCGACGGGCTTGCGGCTGTCGGAAGTCGTCGCAGCTGATTGCGGTGACCTGCGGTGGTTGGCGTTCGAAGCAACAGGTCCGGCGGACTTCGCCAGTGTCGATCCGGAATGCGCCCGCGGATGCTGGATCATCAGAGTCTTGGGGAAAGGCCTCAAACTTCGCGACGTGCCGGTCGATGCGAACCTCGTCAATGAACTTGGCGAGTTGCTGTCAGCCCACGGTGAAGTCAATGACCCACGCGTTCACGCGGATCGACCGCTGCTCCTGCGCATGCCATCGAGAGACGGCAGGTCGAATCGAGGGCCGCAGTGCCGCATGTCGGCCCAGAGTCTGTACCGGCAACTGAAGCAACTCTTCGCGCGCGCTGCCGAACGGATGATCCAATCCGGTCGGCCCCACGATGCGGCGCCGCTGTTGCGCGCGACGACGCATTGGTTGCGCCACACCTGCGGGACGCACTCGGTCGACGCAGGCGTTCCCCTCGACGTTGTCTCCAAATCGCTGGGCCACGCCAATTTGCAGGTCACCTCGATATATATAGCGGGTGGTGACCTGCGGCGGCGTGCTCGCGAGTCGGGCAAGCTTGCTTTGTCGGCGGTGCGACGCTGAAAGTGGTGCGCCACAGCTCACGCCGATTCAGGCCTGACGGTGCGGTCGTCTGACTGACGCCTCACCAGCGTCGCGGAAAGCTCGCCGGTTGCGGCGCACCTCGCGACTCAGTCGGCGCTGGAAGTCTGATCTGGCGGCGCCGCGGTCGGGTGAGCCGCCGGACCGCGGGGCCGGCCCTGAATTCGCGGACCGGTGTACGCCGCGGTGATGTTCAACCGCACATGGCCCAGGTCCTGGGTGACCTGGCGCCTTGCCTCTTCGTCGCGAGCGCGATCGATGATCGATTTGCCGCCACGCACCGCGGACGGATTGCCGCTGACCTTCTCGTACTTGTCGTTGGCGTATTGATGGCGGAGCCCGTGCGGCGTCACGCCGAGCTTTGCCTTGGTGATGCCAAGGGTGCCGCAGATGTAGTGGATGCGGCGAATGGCTTGGTCCACTTTCTTGTTCGGCGGGCACATGCATTTTATTGAGCTCCGCTCCGCCAGCACCTTGGCGGCATCCAGCGCCTTGCGCTGCTCCGTTGTCCCTATAGGAACAATTCGGGTTCTGCCGCCTTTGGTTCCGTGTTCGACGAAGAGCGAGTCGCCGTGATCGGATTCCTCCGGATTGAGCATCACCGCCTCCTGGATCCGAAGGCCGAACTCCTTCATCAGATTCAAGTGGTTGCCCACCCACACATCAAGAGTCATTGCCTTCGAAATGATCTCGGACGAGAGCACTGCGTGACCCGACCAACTCTTGTCCACTTGCGCGACGTAGGTGCGCTTGACCGCGTCGTCCGCGATGCCGTAGTAACTCATGTCCTGGATCAGGCCTCGTTTGCCGAGCCCGGTGGCCAGCCACTTGAGGATGGATGTTCGAGTCTGGATCGTGCTTGCGGACAGTTCACCGCGGGTCCATGAGTCGGTCACCGCCTTGATGTGACGCTGGTCGATGTTCAGGAGATTCTGGATCTTGAACTTGCTGTTTTCGATCGTGGTCAGGGCTTGGTAGCAGATGTACGCCCGCGCCTTGACCGTCGCTCTGCCGACCTTCTTGGCGCGATGCAGATGCGAGTCACCAAATTCGTCGATCAGCACCTGCATTTGCTGTCGGGGTTTGAGTTGCTTGAAGAGTCGGCGGTATCGATTGCTCGTGTGCCAAGCTCCAGTGTCTTTAATGGTCTTCATCCTGAACCTCGCTTTTCTCTGAATGTGATGTCTGACGTTTCGTGCAGACGTGTCTTCGCCCGGCAAAGCGCCGTAGTGTTCAAACTGTCATTCCTGCATCAGGGAAAAGCGGGGTTCTTTAGTTTTCTGCGAGACACGAACACCCAGATTTCTCTTGGGAAGTTCAGTGGGGACGTGCGATAGCGCGCAGCCCTTCGGTGGCCCCTTGCGGAGCAAACCTCATCTTTGAAAGCACCGCCCTGAGTGGCTGCCTGCTAACAGCAGCCCGGCACAAAGTGCCCAACCTTCGGACGGCATCACGGGGATGAACAAGCCAAAGGCGTGCACCATCCTCGATTCACGCGACCGACTGACCGAACAGGTCATCCAGCAAGCGCAAAGGCAGCTGGAGTTGTTCAAGAAGCAAGGGCGAACAGGTGGTGCTCCCCCTGCGTCAGAATGGTTGTCGCCCCGATAGGCCTTGTATCTGAGGGTTCAGTCTCAAAGGTAGCG
>JAYUGL010000284.1:0-23500 GCA_043738385.1 Sterolibacteriaceae bacterium | reverse complement strand
ACTTCCGCACGTTGCCCTGCTGCGCGACTTGTGCGACACCATGGCAAACGGTAGCCTGTGCGCGATGGGCAGCATGACGCCCTTGCCGGTGCTTTCGGCATTGAATCATTTTCCCGAAGACTTCGGCTTGTTGCCGGAAGATCATCAGGCGTCGTAAGGAGAGAGCCATGTTCAAATTGACCGAAACCGATTACGGCACGCCGGCCCAAACGTCAGACGCGCAAGTCACCCTCAACATCGACGGCGTGGCCGTCACCGTGCCGTCCGGCACCTCGCTTATTCGCGCCGCCGTTGAAGCCGGCATCATGGTGCCCAAGCTGTGTGCCACCGACAGTCTGGAACCTTTCGGTTCCTGCCGCCTCTGCCTGGTCGAAATCGAGGGCCGCAAGGGCTATCCCTCCTCGTGCACCACGCCGGCGGAGAGCGGCATGCGCGTACTCACGCAGACGCCGAAACTGCAACAGATCCGCAAGGGCGTGATGGAGCTTTACATTTCCGACCACCCGCTCGACTGCCTCACCTGCGCGGCCAACGGCGATTGCGAGTTGCAGGACATGGCCGGCGTCACCGGCCTGCGCGAAGTGCGCTATGGCTTCGAAGGCGCCAATCATCTGCAGGATGCCAAAGACGAATCCAATCCCTACTTCACCTTCGACCCCTCCAAGTGCATCGTCTGCAATCGCTGCGTGCGCGCCTGCGAGGAGACCCAGGGCACGTTCGCCCTGACCATCAGCGGTCGCGGTTTCGAATCGCGCGTTTCGGCGGGGCAGGAGCAATCCTTCATGGAGTCCGAGTGCGTATCATGCGGCGCCTGCGTGCAGGCCTGTCCCACCGCGACCTTGCAGGACAAGACGGTGATCATGCTGGGCCAGCCCGAGCACAGCGTCGTCACGACCTGCGCCTATTGCGGCGTCGGCTGCGCCTTCAAGGCCGAGATGAAGGGCAATGAAGTGGTGCGCATGACGCCCTGGAAGGACGGCAAGGCGAACGAGGGCCACTCCTGCGTCAAGGGTCGCTTTGCCTGGGGCTATGCCACTCACAAGGACCGGATCACCAAGCCGATGATCCGCGCCAGGATCTCCGACCCGTGGCGCGAGGTCAGTTGGGACGAGGCGATCAATCATGCGGCCAGCGAGTTCCGTCGCATCCAGGCCAGCGATGGCCGTGATTCCATCGGCGGCATTACTTCCTCGCGTTGCACCAACGAAGAAACCTACCTGGTGCAAAAGCTAGTGCGCGCCGCCTTCGGCACCAACAACGTCGATACCTGCGCCCGCGTCTGCCACTCGCCCACCGGCTATGGGTTGAAGACCACGCTGGGCGAATCGGCCGGCACGCAGACCTTCAAGTCGGTGGAACACGCCGATGTGATCATGGTGATGGGCGCCAATCCCACCGACGGCCATCCGGTATTTGCTTCGCGCATGAAAAAGCGGCTGCGTGAAGGTGCGCGGCTGATCGTCATCGATCCGCGCAAGATCGATATTGTCGACTCGCCCCACGTCAAGGCTGACTTCCATCTGCAACTGCTTCCCGGCACCAATGTCGCGGTCGTCAATGCGCTGGCGCATGTAGTCGTAACCGAGGGGCTGGCGAACCAGCAATTCATTGCCGAGCGTTGCGAGGAAAAAGCCTTCAACGACTGGAAAGAATTCGTCTGCCGGCCGGAGAACTCGCCGGAAGCGATGGCCGCCGTCACCGGCGTGCCCGCTGAAACATTGCGCGGTGCCGCGCGGCTCTACGCCACCGGTGGCAACGCGGCGATCTATTACGGCCTCGGCGTCACCGAGCACAGCCAGGGTTCGACCGCGGTGATGGGCATCGCCAATCTGGCCATGCTCACCGGCAACATCGGCCGCGAGGGCGTGGGCGTCAATCCGCTGCGCGGCCAGAATAACGTGCAGGGCTCCTGCGACATGGGTTCGTTCCCGCATGAACTGCCGGGTTATCGCCATGTCTCCGACAGCGTGACGCGCGGCCAGTTCGAACAGGCCTGGGGCGTCAGCATCAGCCCCGAGCCGGGCCTGCGCATTCCCAACATGTTCGACGCCGCGCTGGCCGGCAGCTTCAAGGGCCTGTATTGCGAAGGCGAGGATATCGTCCAGTCCGATCCCAACACGCAACACGTCGCCGCAGCGCTGATGGCAATGGAATGCATCGTGGTGCAGGATCTGTTTCTCAACGAGACGGCGAAGTACGCTCACGTGTTCCTGCCCGGCTCGTCGTTCCTGGAAAAGGACGGCACATTTACCAACGCCGAGCGGCGCATCTCGCGCGTACGCAAGGTGATGCCGCCCAAGGCGGGCAAGGCCGACTGGGAAGTGACGGCAGCGCTTTCCAACGCGCTGGGCTACCTCATGAACTACGCGCATCCATCGGAGATCATGGATGAGATCGCGATGCTCACGCCCACGTTCAATGGCGTCAGCTACGCCAAGCTCGACAAGCTGGGCAGCATTCAGTGGCCATGCAATGACGAGTCGCCCGAGGGCACGCCGACCATGCACGTCGATCAGTTCGTGCGCGGCAAGGGCAAGTTCGTCATCACCAAATACGTCCCCTCCGATGAGAAGGTGACGCGCAAGTTTCCTCTCCTGCTCACCACCGGACGCATCCTGTCGCAGTACAACGTCGGTGCGCAGACGCGCCGCACGGACAACGTCGTGTGGCACACGGAGGATCGGCTGGAGATTCATCCACACGACGCGGAAGATCGCGGCATCAACGACGGCGATTGGGTTGGCATTCAGAGCCGTGCCGGCGAGACCGTGCTGCGCGCGACGCTCACCGAGCGCGTGCAACCGGGCGTGGTCTATACGACCTTCCACTTTCCCGAGTCCGGTGCCAACGTGATTACCACGGACAACTCCGATTGGGCCACCAACTGCCCGGAATACAAGGTCACCGCAGTGCAGGTCATGCCGGTGGCGCAGCCTTCCGCGTGGCAGCGCAAGTTCAAGCGCTTCAGCGAGGTCCAGGAAGACTTGCTGAAGCAGCGCGAACCGGCGGTCGCCGCACTGACCGCAAAATGAAAGCGGAACAACTTCCTGCGCAACACGGGCAGGGCTGCTGCCAAGTCGCGACCAGCGGACTGCGTGCGGGGAGGAAATTTTCGGGAACCGACCAGGTTGCCGAAGAAGTGCCGGTGGCGATGGAATTCAACGGCATCTCGCACGCCGTGATGCTGGGGACGCCATGCGATCTGGAGGACTTCGCGCTGGGTTTCGCGCTTTCCGAAGGCATCGTCGCCACGGCCGCAGATCTTTACAGCGTCGAAGTCGTCGAGTCGGAAGAGGGGATCACGTTGCGGCAGGAGATTTCGGGTGACCGCTTTGCCAGACTCAAGCAGTATCGGCGCAATCTTGCCGGTCGCACCGGCTGCGGGCTGTGCGGCACCGAAAGCCTTGCACAAGCTTTGCGGCCGGTAGAACGCGTGGACCACAATTTCGCTGTCGATGCCGTAGCGATCGGCCGGGCACTGGAGTTGATCCGTACCGCGCAGGTGTTGCATCTGGCCACCGGCGCGGTGCACGCCGCTGCCTGGTGCGATGCCACAGGCCAGATACGAATGCTGCGCGAGGACGTCGGCCGCCACAACGCGCTCGACAAACTGGTCGGTGCCTTGGCGCGAGCCGGTATGCCTACGGATTCCGGATTCGCGCTGGTGACCAGCCGCGCCAGCTACGAGATGGTGCAAAAAGCCGCAACGGCGGGCATGGCGATTCTCGTAGCGATTTCCGCGCCCACCGCATTGGCTATTCACACCGCGCTCGCCGCCAATATTGCGCTGGTCGGCTTTGCCCGCGAGCACGACATCGTCGTCTACGCGCACCCGGAACGCGTGCGTTTCAACGCATAAGGGCTCAGCAAAATGGACCAGCAGCATTTGGTACGCATGGCCAACAACATCGGAGATTTCTTCGAGGCCATGCCAGACCGTCAGGAGGCGCTGGACGGGATTGCGGGACACATTAAACGCTACTGGGAACCGCGCATGCGCAAGGAAATGATGGCGTACATCAATGCGGGTGGCGAAGGTCTGAGCGAGATCGTGCGCGAGGCGATTGTTGCTGGCGGGATTGCCTGACTGCTAAGTCGCGAATGGCATTGAGGCCAGGCTGTTAGACGACAATTTTGTTGTCTGTGACCTGATAAACCAATTCGATTCGCATAAGTATCGGTTAATATAAGTGCCAAGATCGCCACGTAAAGACGTAACGCGACGGTTTAAATGACTCTCTAGTGTTTGTTGCAGCCATGCCGATGTCACGCACCAAATTATGGGCTATTTTTATTTAAAATCAGAGAGTTATAATGGAACAGACTTTATGTTATCTATACTTAACGAAAAGGGGAGTCTACCAAATGGACATTAAAAAATCGATGCTGTTGGTTTCGGTTGCTGTCGCTGCATTAGCGTCAAGCATGACAGCCTTTGCTGAGGACAAAACTCCAGGGTCCGGCCCGAATCCATACGCTGACTGCGGTATTGGGGCGTCGCTGTTTACCGAAACCAAATGGGCGGCGGTGACATCCAACGTCATCTGGGACGTTGGCACCACCGCGATTACTTCCGCCACGTCCAGCCCGCAGACCTGCAGCGGCAAGAAGATTGTCGCGGCAATGTTCATCAATGACACCTACGACAAACTCACTGAAGAAACTGCAGCAGGCAAGGGTGAGCACCTGGCTACCGTGCTGAATATTTTTGGGTGCGATGGTGCTCATCAGGCAGTTGCCGCTCAGCAAGTGCGCGCTGCCATGGGTCAGTCTGTTGCTGCTCCTGACTACGTTGATCAGTCCCACCTCGACAAGGCTTCAAACTATTACTCGATCGTTGAACACGCTGTAATCGCCAGCTGCCCTGCCTGATAGCAGATAGGCTGCCGGTCCTTTCAGCCGGCAGCCGGCTTTGCCCAATGTTTCCGTAATTTAGCGGTGTCCCGCTTTCTCAGCGGCATTCGACCGTATCTCCTGGTATTCTTGTTGACCTCGCTGGTGGCGCAGGCAGATACTTCAACTCAACTATCGAAGCTGGCATACGAACCCGGTTGGTTGAAACTGGGGCACTACGAGGTGGATGGAGCTAGTCCCACCGGCTGGCTGAGTGCAATTCACAGCGATGATTTTTTTCTCGATGCGGGTGGTAGGTCCGATCCGTTGCTTGAACTTCAAGCAACGCTGACGGCATTCGCCGCCCCCCCGACAGACGATCCGGACAAGCATGCGCAGTGCCGGTTTCCCGCCCGCTGGCAATGGTTTCGGGCGAGGCTTGGTGATCATCCGGCATTTTCGACACCGCTCAAATGTCCTGCGTTTGACGCTTGGACACGATCCGGAAGCGTCGGGTCGCTCAGCATCGTGTTTGCGACCGGCTATCTGGGCAATCCCGCGTCCTACTATGGGCACACGTTGCTCAAGTTCAACTTCAGGGACGATCAGGCGCAGACCCGACTGATGGACGTTAGCGTCAATTACGGCGCGATCGTCGGGAAGCAGGATGACACGCTGACCTATATCTTCAAAAGCGTCCTGGGTGGTTATGACGGTGGATTCAGCCATATTCATTTCTATTTCCATAATCACAATTACGGCGACATCGAATTGCGCGACTTATGGGAGTACAAGCTCGATCTTCCGCAGGATGCAGTCGATCTTGTTGTTGCGCATGCGTGGGAGGTTCTCGGCAAGCGGTACACCTATCACTTTTTCCGACATAACTGCGCGTATCGAATGGCCGAGATCCTTCAGGTTGTCGATGGGCTGGAAATAATTCCCGGCAAATGGCCCTGGATAATTCCTCAAGCCATGATCGAACAAACAGGACTGGCACAATATCGCGGAAAATCTCTCCTCGCGAGTGTGTCGTACCTACCGTCGCGACAATCACGCTTTTACGATAAATACCGAAGTCTGTCAGTACCCGAAGTGGGCTTACTCAAAGAAGTGATTGAAAAGCAGCATACCCTCAATGATCCGGGTTTCCAGGATTTGCCGACGCCTTCGAAGCAGGCAGTTCTCGATACTCTGATCGATTACTACCAGTTTGTCGGCAATCCTCTCGAAATTGCTCCACGCGATACCCGGCAGGAATACGTCAAAGCATTGTCGGAGCGATATCAATTGCCGCCCGGCCTGCCTGAAGTCAATTCGCAACAGCCGGTATCGCCGCACCTATCCCGTCCACTGGGATGGTTTCAAGCAGGATGGGGTCATAACAGCGCCATGGGCGGAGTGCTTTCTATCCGGATCCGGCCGGCGTATTACGATGTGCTGGACTCGGAAAGTGGGCAGGTTCGAAACGCCGCACTCATCATGGGCGATATCCAGCTCAATGTTCGTCAGGGCAAGGGCTACATCAAGAAGCTCGATATGGTTGGTGTTGAGAGCGTCAATCCCGGACTGACCGGACTCCCCGGAGACAATGGTTCTGCCTGGAAACTGCACGTCGGAGTCGAGCAACAGCGACTGAATTGCGACGACTGTTTGGTACCGCGTTTTCAAGGCGATATCGGATACGGAAAGCAATTGTCAGAGCACCTCTTCAGTGCTGTCTATGTCGGCGGCGCGCTCCAGGCAAATCGGGCGGATCAGGGATATGCCTACACCAAGGCATCGGCGAATTTGATCCTCCGGCAGAGCGACCGCTTCGGGACGAAACTTGCCTACGAAGAACGTTTTCCGGTGGGCACCCGCGCAGGAAGGTATGGCGTTGCCGAGGCGGAAGCGCGGTGGTTAATCGATTCGCACACTGATTTGCGAATCAGTTACGAGCACGATGGTGCTCGACTGCTGAGCATTGGAATCGGGATGTACTGGTAGATGATTCGTGCCTATGCCGGTTCACAGTGCTCAATCACAAGCTGCACGCTTTGCAGGCCGCGAAAGTCGTTGATGCTCAATCGGTAGGCGGCGGTGATGCGGTCCGGCACGGCGTCGGAGGCGTTGAACCAGATGGCCTCGAAGCGGCTGCCGGCCTTGCGCAGCGATAGCTTCAAATGTTTTTCGCCCAGCAGGCGCTGGCTTTCCACTTCGAACTGGTCGGCGAACAGCGGTTGCGGAAATCCCTGACCCCATACCTCCTGCTGAATCATGCGCGCGGTGTCGAGATTGCAGTAGCCGTGTTCAAGCGATCCATCGGTCTCCAGCGTGCGTGTCAGTTCGGCGGGGGAGAGCAACTGCCGCGCAACTTCCTCGAACGACTGCTCGAACAATCCGATATCGACTTCGCGCAAGGTCAGGCCCGCCGCCGCGGCGTGGCCGCCGAAGCGCAGCAGCAGGTGAGGGTGGCGTTTGGCGACGAGGTCCAGCGCATCGCGCAAATGCAGGCCCGAAATCGAACGCCCCGATCCCTTGAGTTCGCCGTCGTTGCCTTTTACACCCGAAGAGGCGCGGGCGAAAGCGAAGGTGGGGCGATGCAGTTTTTCTTTCACACGCCCGGCGAGAATGCCGATCACGCCCTGATGCCAGCCCGGGTCGAACAATGTCAGGCTGGCGCGGTCGTCGGCAGACACGCTGGCCAGCAATGTTTCCGCGGTGTCACGCATGTCGGCCTCGATGCTGCGGCGCTGCTTGTTCAGTGCATCTAGTTCCTGCGCGATGTTGAGGGCGCGGTTGGCGTCGTCGGTGATCAGGCATTCGATGCCAAGCCCCATGTCGGCCAGACGTCCGGCGGCATTGAGGCGCGGCCCCAGCGCAAAGCCTAGGTCGAATGATGCCGCGGCGCGCGGGTCGCGCCCGGCCATGCGAAATAGCGCCAGCAGGCCGGGCTGCATGCGGCCTTCGCGTATGCGCGCCAGTCCTTGCGCGACGAGGATGCGGTTGTTGTGGTCGAGCGCCGCAACATCGGCGACCGTGCCCAGCGCAACGAGATCAAGCAGTTTGGCGAGATTCGGTTCCGCCTCGGTGGCGAATGCGCCGCGCTTGCGCAATTCGGCGCGAGTAGCGAGGAGGACATAGAACATCACGCCGACCCCGGCCATGGCCTTGCTCGGAAACGGGCAGCCGGGCTGATTGGGATTGACGATGACATCGGCGTCGGGTAATTCGCTGCCGGGCAGGTGATGATCGGTAATCAGGGTGGCGATGCCGAGACGTTTCGCCTCTGCCACGCCGTCGACGCTGGCGATGCCGTTGTCGACGGTGATGATGATGTCGGGTTTCATGGCCGCCGCGAGTTGCACTACTTCCGGCGACAGGCCGTAGCCGGTCTCGAAGCGATTGGGTACCAGGTAATCGACATTGGCGCCGAACGCGCGCAAGCCGCGTATGCCGACGGCGCACGCAGTAGCGCCGTCGCAGTCGTAATCGGCGACGATCAGCAAACGGCGTCCATCGGCAATGGCGTCGGCGAGCAGCGTCGCGGCTTCGGCGATGCCCTTCATCTGCTCCGGCGGCAACAGGCCCGCGATGCGCGTGTCGACATCCTCGCGCCGCGCGATACCGCGTGCCGCGAACAGCCGCGCCAGCAGCGGCGGGATGCCGGCCTGTTCGAGCGCCCATACGGTGCGCTCCGGCGAACGGCGGTTGACGATGCGTGTCACGTCGCCAACTCGTCGAGGGCCGCCGGCCGCCGCCAGAACTTCCACAGATCGTGGCGTTGCAGTGTCAGCGTCAGTGAGTCTTCTTCGCCGAATGCTATGAGGTCAATCTGCCTCATTCGCCTTGATTTCACGGCGGCGATCGCGGGGGCGATCCAGCTTTTATCGAGTATCGTCAGCGCGTCACGCCAGGCCAGTGCGTCGTGCATGCGCGTTGGTGCTAACAATCCGTCGAAGTGGACGACGGTGCGCCCGGCAGAGTTTTCCCACGCAGCGGGAAGGTCAGTAGTTGCCAGCTTCGCGCACAGCGCCAGTCCGCGAATGCTCGTGTCGTTGCTCAACAGTCGATCAAAAGATGGCTTTGCCACTGCGGGGCGCTGGCCGGCCCCCCACAGCGCCAGACTGTTGATCACCGGTTTGCCGTGCGCTTCGCGGGCGAGATTGACCGGATGGGTATGCAACAGCATCTGTGCTTCGTTCAAGGCGCGCCGCCACGGTCGCCCGGCATCGCCTGGCGGCAATAGCCCATCGGCGGGGCGGCCAAGCATGTCGCGCAAATCATCGATTACGACCGGTGGCGCCACGTTCAGCGCGAGGTGCCATGCCAGCGGCGTGTCGCAATGCAAATCGCCGAACTCGGCGAAGAGGGGCGCCAGCGATGCATGGAGCGCACAGGCTTCGACATCGTCGAGTTCGAGCCGGGCCGGATCACTCAGCGATGCACCTTGGCGGTCCAGACCCAGATGCACCGGGTCGGCGCAGAGCCAGCAGCGTTCGACCGGATCGACACCGAGCGCAAGCAGACGCAAGGCGGCGGAGGGCAATTTCATCTCGGGCAGTGCAAAGCTGTCGCGCCACCATTCGCCCAGCGTCCGTTGCGGTGTGTGCGTGCGTGTACCAAAGCCGAGGAGGGTTTCCATCGCCGGCAGGCTGAGGTCAAAAACGGTGTCGTGCAAGGCCTGTCGCGGCCAGAGCAGGCCGGGAATGACGAGGGTGAGGCGCATGAGTGCATGTTAACATGCACTCATGCCGGCCGAGCCCGGATCACACAAAGGTTTCTGAAGCATGGGCGGGAAAAGCATTGACACGAACAAGGGGAGCACTCCCTTTGATTATTTCCTTGTTCCCACGGTCGGCTTTGCACAGCCGACCGGCTACGGCGGCACGGGGCAGTGCCCCGCGAAATCCCACCTTCGCCCCCGAAACCGTTGCTCCGATCAATTTCTGTGTGCAAGTGTTGTAGGTTGATGCAGATACAGCCCACATGAACTACGAACTCTTCATCGGCCTGCGCTACACGCGCGCAAAGAAACGCGGCGCCGGCCGCAACCGCTTCATCTCCTTCATCTCGCTGATCTCCATGCTCGGCATTGCGCTCGGGGTAGGGGCGCTGATTGTTGTCTTGTCGGTGATGAACGGTTTTCAGACGGAACTGCGCACGCGGATACTCAGCGTCGTTTCACATATCCAGATTTCGGGGCCGAACGGTGAACTGACCAATTGGGCAGGCACGGTTCAAGCAGTCAGCAGACATCCTAAAACATTGGCGGCAGCGCCTTACGTTGAAGCTCAAGGGATGCTCGTTTTTGACCAGCAGACTCAAGGTGTGATGGTGCGTGGCATCTTGCCCGAGGCTGAGGATAAGGTAGCCGATTTCGCGCAGCACATGAAGGCCGGACAGCTATCCGATCTGCGCGACGACGAGTTCGGCATTGTGCTTGGCCGCGACCTCGCCCACGCCTTGCAGGTGGTCATGGGCGACAAGGTCACGCTGATTGCACCACAGGGACTGGTCACTCCGGCAGCGGTGTTACCTCGCTTAAAGCAATTCAAGGTGGTTGGCGTGTTCAATGTTGACCATCAAATATACGATTCAGGCTTAGCGCTCATCAACCTGCACGACGCGCAAAAGCTATATCGCATGGAGGATCGTGTCTCCGGCGTACGCGTCAAAGTGGCTGATTTGCTTGAAGCGCCGCGAGTCGCGCGTGAGCTGCTGCTACGTTTCCTCGACGACGATGCCTACGTCACTGATTGGACGCGCACCAATGCCAATTTTTTCCGCGCCGTCGCCATCGAAAAAAACATGATGTTTCTCATAGTACTTCTGGTCGTCGCCGTCGCTGCCTTCAACATCGTGTCGACGCTGGTGATGGCGGTCACCGACAAACAGGCCGACATCGCCATCCTGCGCACGCTGGGGGCGAGCCCCGGCAGCATCATGGTCATCTTCATCGTGCAGGGCATCGTCATCGGGTTGGCCGGCATGCTGCTCGGTGTGGCCGGAGGCATTGCGCTGGCGTTGAATGTCGACGTCGTGGTGCCGGCGCTGGAACACCTGCTCGGCATCCAGTTCCTCGCCAAGGACGTGTACTACATCACCGAGCTGCCTTCCGATCTGCACTGGAGCGACGTCGGCGTGATCGCCACAGTGTCCTTCGTGCTGACGCTGCTGGCGACGCTGTATCCAAGCTGGCGCGCGTCGCGCATCAATCCGGCGGAGGCATTGCGCTATGAGTGAGCCGGTGATTTTCTGTTCCAGCCTGGCCAAATCGTTCTGGCAGGGCGACGTGGAAGTCCCGGTGTTGACCGGTGTGGATTTCGCCTTGCAACGCGGTGAGTCGGTCGCCATTGTTGGCAGCAGTGGATCAGGCAAGAGCACGCTGCTGCATTTGCTGGGCGGATTGGATCAGCCCAGTGCCGGCAAGGTCAGCGTGCTGGGTCGCGATCTCACCGATATCAGCGAAGCCGAGCGTGGCAAGTTGCGCAACGAAGGCTTGGGTTTCGTCTACCAGTTTCACCATCTGCTACCTGAGTTTTCGGCCCTTGAGAATGTCGCCATTCCGCTGCTGATCCGGCGCATGCCGCGCGCAGAAGCGGAGCGCAGGGCCGCCGCGATCCTCAATGAAGTCGGGCTGGCGCATCGCCTCACCCACCGCCCCGGTGAGCTTTCCGGCGGCGAACGCCAGCGTGCCGCCATCGCCCGCGCGCTGGTCACGCAACCGGCCTGCCTGCTGGCCGACGAGCCGACCGGCAATCTCGATCGACAAACCGCGCACACGGTATTCAAGCTGATGCTCGATCTCAATGCGCGGCATGGCGCCGGGCTGGTGATCGTCACCCACGATCCCGAACTCGCGGCGCAGGCCGACCGTGTGCTGCATTTGCGCGACGGACATTTATCCGCCAGTTGAATCGTTGCCAACGATTACCTGTCGTTTTCGAGTCACATTGCCGCCGGATAGTCGACCGCGTTCCTTCACCACGATTGATCTTCACCATGCCCATCCTTTTCCGTAGCACCGTTGTCGCACTCGCGCTGGCAGTATGGGTTGCACCGGCCTGCGCACTCAACATCCTGCTGGTCAACGATGACGGCCTGACCGGCAACATCCAGGCGCAATACGAAGCACTGGTGGCGGCCGGCCACGACGTGGTGGTCAGCGTCCCCTGCCAGAACCAGAGCGGCAAGGGTGGGGCGATCAACTTTCTCGAACCACTGTGGGCATTGACCGGAGCGTGTCGCGGCGGCGCGGCGGAAGTCGGTGCACCTGGTGCGGGCAAGATGAGCGGCAAGGCCAATTACTGGTACGTCGACGGCACGCCGGTGATGGCCACGGCTTACGGCCTCGACATCGTTGCGCGGCAGCGCTGGGGCATGGCGCCGGACCTGGTGATTTCCGGTCCCAATGAAGGCCAGAACGCCGGGCCGCTGGTGAACATGTCGGGCACCGTCAGCAATGCGCAGTACGCCGCGGCACTGGGCTTGAGTGCAATTGCCATCAGCGCCGACAACAACATGAACGACAACCCCGCACTGCAAGCCGAAGCGGCAAAGTTGGTCGTCAAGCTCATTGACACACTGAAAGCCAAGTCTACAGGCAGCAGGCTGTTGCCCAGAGGGGTGGCACTCAACGTCAACTATCCGAAATTCATCGAGGGCCAGAGTGGGGGATTGAAGTGGTCATTGTCGCGCCACGGCAGCTACTCGAAAATTGGTTTGAAATTTGTCGACGACATGTCGCAGGCCGGCGCCGGCAACTTGGCCTTGCCTGGCCTGGTATTCAGCCGCAATGCAGAGTCGCCAACCACGCAGCAAAGCGGCGATGAAGCCGCGGTCATCGCGGCGGGAAAAATTTCCGTCACCGCCATGCAGGTCGGTTTCGATGCCAACACCAAGACGCAACGCTGGCTGGATCGTGAGCTGGGCGGTTTGCTCGAGCGCTAGCTCCCCGCGCCGATCAGCGTCAGTACCAGCGGCGTAGTCAGCGCCGCCAGCGCCGTCGAGATCACCAGGCTGGCGGCCACCGGGCCTTCCATGGTCTTGAACTGGCGCGACATCAGGTACACATTCACGCCCACCGCCAGCGATGCCAGCAGCACCACCACTTGCGTCTCCAACAGCGGCAGGCCCAGCATGCGCGCGATGATCCAAACCACCAGCGGTTGCACTACCAATTTCAGTACGCAGATCGCGATGCTCTGCCGCCATTCGGCGCGGATGCCATATTCCGCCAGCCCCATGCCGAGCGCGATCAGCGCCATCGGCGCGGCGGCCTGGCCCGTCATCGCCAGCGGCGCCTCGATCAGCGTCGGCAGCTTGAATCCGCTGAGGCCGAACAGCGAACCGGCAACGATGGCCGCGACAATCGGGTTGGTGATCACGCCCTTGGCTGTCTTGGCAAACCCCGCCGCTGAGAACTTGCCGTGCCGCGCCCATTCCACCGACACGGTGACCAGTGTCCATAAAGTCAGCGCGTTGAACACCAGCACCAGCGCTACCGAGGGCAGGGCGGCGTCGCCCAGAATCGCCTTGGCCAGCGGCAGGCCGAGCAACACGTTGTTGGAAAACACGCCACCCAGCGCGAACACCGATTGCGCCACGCCGTCGAGCCGGAACAGCATGTGGCCGACCACGCGGCCGATCACGAACACCACCAGGCAGCCGACGAAAAATGCCACCAGCAGTCGCGCATCCACCGGCGGCAGGTGCGAAAGATCGCTCATCAGGTGGAACAACATGGCCGGCAGCGCCACTGAAAACACAAAGCGGGTCAGCGCATCGGCAACGCTCTTCGGCCACTTGCCCCAGCGCATCAGCGCATAGCCGATGGCGACCAGCACGAACAGGGGCGAGGCGAGCGAGAGATGGTGGAGGAAGGTTGCCATGGAAGCCAGTGGTGCAGCGCTTGAGGCGCGTCGAACTGCGTGGTTTTGGAAATTCGGCAGAGACTATACTGGCAATTCATGCCAACCTGCACAGCCGAATGCATTCGTGAGGAGACATTGATATGGCAAAGACAGTCCACCTTGCGGTAGAACTCGCGGCATCCCCGGAGGATGTCTTCGATGCCTACCTGAACCCGAAACTGCATGCAAAAATCACCGGCGCTCCGGTCGTCATCGCGCCGCGGGCCGGGGCAAAGTTCGAAGCCTTTGGCGGGCAGCTACAGGGCAAGATATTGCAGGTCGTGCCCAAGCAACTGGTCGTGCAATCATGGCGCTCATCCATGTGGAAGGCTGCGGACCTTGACTCGACGCTGGTGCTCAATTTCATGAAGCAAGGTCGCCGCGGCACGCTCCTGGAACTCACCCACGTCAATGTTCCCGATCATGACTTTGCCGGCGTCAGCCACGGCTGGGAATTCTATTACTGGGGACCCTGGAAGAAGTTTCTGGAAAGCCGCAGGTAATCCATCCACAGGCCGGCGAAAACGACATATGGTTCAAGAGCGCGCCTCACGGCCCATCGTCATCGCCCATCGCGGCGCCAGCGGCACCCTGCCGGAGCACACGCTGGCCGGTTATTTCCTTGCCATCCAGCAGGGTGCCGACTACATCGAGCCCGATCTGGTCATGACCCGCGACGGCGTGCTGGTGGCGCGCCACGAGAATGCCATCGCCATCCTCAATGAGGACGGCGGCATCAAGGAGGCGACCACCGACGTCGCCGACCGTGCTGAATTCACCGCGCGAAAAACAACCAGGAGCATCGACGGCACCACCATCACCGGCTGGTTCACCGAAGACTTCAGCCTCGCCGAACTCAAGACTCTGCGCTGCCGTGAGCGCCTGCCGGCGCTGCGCGCTGCCAACACCCGCTTCGACGGGCAATTCGAAATCCCGACCTTTGAAGAAATCCTCAATATGGTGGTCGCTACAGATGCGGCACGCGCCAAGGATGCCCGTGTCCAGGGCCGCCCTGCGCCAAATCCGATCGGCATCTATCCCGAAACCAAGCACCCCAGCTATTTTCGTGGCATCGACCTGCCGATGGAGGAACCCATGGTCGCCGCGCTGCGGCGGCACGGCTATGCCGGCAGGCGTGCGCCGATCTTCATCCAGTCCTTCGAAGTGGATAACCTCAAGATGCTGCGCAAACTGACCGAGTTGCCGTTGATCCAGTTGATGGACGCCGCCGGCGCGCCATGGGATTTCATCGCCAGGCATGATCCGCGCAGCTACGCGACGATGACAAAGCCCGCCGGTCTGGCGGAGATTGCGCTCTACGCTGATGGCATCGGCGTCAACAAGTCCATGATGATTCCACGCCATGCAGACGGCAGCCTGGGTGCTCCTACCGCCCTGATCAAGGACGCTCACCAGGTCGGGTTGAAAGTGCACGGCTGGACCTTTCGCGCCGAGAATCATTTTCTTCCGACAAATTTCAGGAGAGGAGCCGATCCGGCCATGCACGGAAAGCTGGTTGAGGAGATAAGCGTATTCCTTGCGCTTGGCATGGATGGATTCTTCGCCGACCAGTCCGGTATTGGCGTTGCCGCCAGAGATGCCTTCGCGAACTTGCGCTAGAAATCGGAGTTAGCCTGCCGTTTGGTTCAATGGGAGTTTTACTCGCAGGTGCATCGGGTATAGTGCCAATAACGAACACGTTATTGCGCCTGATCGGGTGGTCGAAGCGTTGCGGGGCTTGCCGTTTTTTAGTATGTATTCCTAAATACCAAAAATGACAATAATCCAGTTGTATCAAGAAATCGCTGATGCGGATTTTCCGATGTTATGGCGCATCCGGTGTGATATATCCGCGTTTATGCGGTCGACATTACATTATGCCCCATGACATCCGGTGCTCGTGACTTTCGGCGCGTTCAAGAGCGCCACTATTCCGCTCACCACACTCTGTTACGTGTGGCGAGGTTTGAGCTTGCGAAAGCGGAACGGAAGGAGGTGGGTTGGTTCGATAGTACATTTGTCGCGCTTACTTTTTCTGCTCTGGCCATTGAAGCACTCAGCAACGCAATCGGTGACCGAATCGTGCCCGATTGGAAAGACTTCGAGACCGCCAGCCCACTTGCGAAAGTTCGGCTGTTGGCTGAGCGACTCGGCCTTCCTTACTCGTCAAAAAACGACCCGTGGCGAACCATTTGCTGGTTAGGAAAATTCAGAAACCTTGTCGCGCATCCAAAGCCGGAGGCTATACTGAACGACCGGTTCATTACTGAAGGTGATGCCGACAAACGGCTCATCGTTCCGCCGAAATCAAAGATTGAACTCCAAGTGACGGTGGGAAATGCCAAGCGAGCATTCGAGGCAGTTGAAGAAGCCAAGCTACTGCTTTGCGACAAAATTCCTGCAGAAGACAGGTTCGGCCTGTTTTCTGATGGCTGGTCCACCAGCACGAGCAAAATCCATGGGGCATAACCCGGCAGTCAACAGGACGCTGTGCGATGAAGCTGCGCAGCGCCTGTTACTTCGAACGTTGGGCGTCAGCATTGGGGGATTCATGAAGTATCAGCGCGGATTTCTTGATTGGGCCTTGCTGGAGATAGCTAAAAATGCCCGTTGGTACATTCGATATCCAATCGCGGTATTTCTCCTATTTGCAGTCTGGTGGCTTTATGAGCAAAACTTACAACTCTTTCATGACCACCCATTGCTCACCTTGCCATGGATCTTGATCTGGGTGGGTTGCGCCGCTGCACTTGCCAAGGAAGTTAGCCCAACCCTCTTACTCATGCTTGGTTCAGTATGGATTTGGCCTACCGACTTTTTTGACATTCCATTCGCGCAAATGACCTTCGGCATACTCAGTCAATTCATCTTGTCGTGCCTGATTTTTGTTTCATCACTTATCACGGGGCTACGCGCATATATCTCCCGACAAAGCAGTGCATCCAACGCTGACGCTAATACTTGAAACAATCAAATGGGTCAGTGTGATTTGGTAATTTAAATCATGCTACCCCTTTAGCTTCGCTTCAATTTTCGACAAATTCAACGGAGAACCCGATGACCAATCCAGAAACAATCAAAGTGGGTACGCTTGAAATCAAGTATCTGATCGATGGCGCAGCCAAGGGCGGGATGGGTGTTTTCGAATTGACGATTCCACCAGGGGCAAAGGTTCCCCCACCGCATAGTCATACACACAACGAAGAATGCATCTACGTTCTCGAAGGTACGCTTTGCTATTCATTGGATGACGTCGCGCGCCATCTGCATCCGGGAGAATGGATGTTCTCACCGAAAGGCTCGGTCCACCAATTCAGCAACGCACACGGAGAGCTTGCGCGCGCTCTTGTTGTCCTCACGCCCGACATCGGTGCCCAGTATTTTCGGGATGTTGGCCAAGTCGTCAACGCTGGCGGCCCTCCCAATCGGGGAAAAATGTTGGCGGTAATGTCGGCCTATGGTCTGGTTCCAGCGGCACCGCGTGCCTAACTCCTCGTTCTTCCCGTTCCGGCCCATCGTCCTATCAAGCCGATCTACGTGAAGAAGTTTCTGGAACTCGTTGAAGGAGCATGACCATGGGAAAACGAATTGACTACCCGTTTGAGATTCGTCCGCTTTCGGCAGAGGAAGGCGGTGGTTTTCTGATCTCCTACCCTGATTTCTCGGACTGCCTCTCTGATGGAGAAACCGTCGAAGAAGCGCTCACAAATGGCAAGGACGCATTGAAGTCCACGATCGCCGCACTCAAGGCCAAGGAGCTACAAATTCCTGCGCCGAATAGCGGTGGCGTCGCATCCGGAAAGTTCGTCGCGCGTGTTCCAAAGACGGTCCACGCACGGTTGGCTTCGCGCGCAAAGGCAGAGGGTGTGTCACTGAATACACTTGTCCTGACGTTCGTCGTGGAAGGTCTTGGGCGCAAAGAACGGCGCGCATAGTCCCGAATAAGGCCGAACCCAGCCGCCGATCTCTGACCTTATACGCAATCAACACTCAGGGGGAATCCATGATTCACACATTGCAGTTTCTGGCGGCTTTGAGTACCTGCCTGTTTGCGGGGGCGGCCATCTACATCAACCTCGTCGAGCATCCCGCACGGATGGGCTGCGACACTGTAACTGCCGTAACAGTGTGGGCGCCGAGCTACAAGAGAGCCACGGTCATGCAAGCCAGCCTGGCGATTGTGGGCTTCCTGAGCGGGGTCGCTGTGTGGCTGCTCGGAGGCGCATTAGCCTGGCTTGTCGGCGCGCTTTTGATTGGCGCGGTGATTCCATTTACCTTCATCGTCATCATGCCCACGAACCACCAATTGCTCGCGCCGGGCCGCGATATTTCCTCGGCTGAAAAGCGTGGCTTACTGGAGAAGTGGGGCAAACTCCATGGCGTACGGAGCGCGCCCGGTTTTTTTGCGGCGGTTGTCTATGTTGCATTGCTTGGCGCCTGACGCTTCATTGCGCCGAACCGCGTTCGGTAGTCGATCAACTCTAATGTGAGCTCTCTTATGATGAACCCCAAAGTTATCGCTCTCCTACTGCTGCTTCTCGCAGCTTGCGCATCACCGCCACCGCCGCTATTTACTGAACATGCGAATCCATGGGTTGGCCAACCGCTGGCACAGCGCATTGCCTTTGATCAACGGCCGGAAAGCTACGCCAGTCGCAGCGGATGGAAAGACACGCGGTACTTTCTTGAAAATGGCAATTCGATCTACGAGTCCCCCGAAAGGGAAGGCTGCATCGTGCATTGGGAGGTCGATCCCAAGGGCATGATCGTGGGTTATCGCAGCGAAGGCGGCAACTGCAACTAACACCTGGCCCCGCTTTGTGCTGAACGCGATGTGACACATGACGACAACCCGTACCGATCACATCCGCCGGATGGCGGAATACAACGCATGGATGAATGCCAGGCTGTACGAGGCTGCCATGACCTTGACCATGTGCTGGTTTATGCAAATACCAAGGGCGTGGCCGCGCAGTGGAACTTCTTCAGCCTGGTGATGTATTTCTTCAACCATCAAACCCATCATCGCGGGCAGGCGACGACGCTGCTCTCGCAGGCAGGCATCGATGTTGGTGTCACGGATTTGCTGATGCTCATCCCCAATGATGATTGCGGCATGAAGCTCTATTCGAGCGGAGCAGCGTAAAGACACGGAGACCCCATGGGCCAGCGATTCACCGAACTCGCCGAGAGTCACATCAAATTCATCACTGCGCAGAAGATGTTCTTCGTCGGCACTGCCACCGCGGACAGTCGGGTGAATGTTTCCCCGAAGGGCATGGATTCGCTGCGGGTGCTGGGCAACAATCGTGTCGCCTGGCTGAACGTCACCGGCAGCGGCAACGAAACGGCCGCCCATGTGCAGCAAGCGCCACGGATGACCCTCATGTTTTGTGCCTTTGACGGGCCGCCCTTGATTCTGCGGTTGTACGGCACTGCGAAGGTGGTTCACAAGGGTGACCCGGAATGGAACGAACTCTTTCCGCTGTTCAAGCCGCTAGCCGGCGCACGCCAGGTTTTCGACGTCACGCTGGATCTTGTGCAGACTTCTTGCGGGATGGCCGTGCCTCTTTACTCGCATGTTGAAGACCGCGACGCGCTCCTGGATTGGGCGACGAAGCGGGGTGATGACGGCTTGAAACAGTATTGGCAAGAAAAGAACCAGATAAGCCTTGACGGCATTCCCACCCACATTCTGGCCAAGGGCGGCTGAGCAGTCTTTCCAATGAGCCTGATGAACGCCAACGAGTACTACCCCAAGCCCGGCTTCGAACACAACCCGCGGGCATGGATGCTTAAGGACACGTAGTGGAGGACATGCCGATGGACATCGGATTTGCTGAACATTTTGCAACGGACTGGATCGCCGCGTGGAACGCACATGATCTCGAAAAGGTGCGGGCGACCGGCTCGCGGCCGAGGTGTTTCATTTCGGCCCCGACGGAAAAGTCACCAAGGCGTTCGCCCATTACGCCACTGAATACCGGAATCCACAAGTGATTGTCGGCAAATGAAAAAACGGCTGCCGATAATCGTCATCGCCATTGCGGGGTACGTCGCATACGTACAGCAGCATCCGCGACTTTCGGAAATGGATGCAGCAGATTCTGACTTCCGGGCTTCGGAAGTGGCTACCGCAGATTCGTCTCCTCGGCCTTCAGAGGTGCCCGCAGCAAATTCCACACCAAGTGGCTCAGCGCTCGACAGCGCTTTCGCGAATCATCTCAGCAATATTCGGGTTCAAGGCCAGGGACAGGTGACCAAGGTTCTCCCGGACGACAACGATGGCAGTCGTCACCAACGTTTCATCGTCCGTCTCAGTTCGGGCCAAAATATTTTGATCGCTCACAACATCGATCTCGCGCCACGGGTCTCTTCGCTCAGCGCGGGTGACGCCGTTGAGTTCAAGGGTGAGTATGCGTGGAACGCACGAGGAGGCGTGGTTCATTGGACCCACCGTGATCCGGCCGGTCACCATGCAGCGGGTTGGTTACGGCACAATGGACAAACGGTTCAGTAGTCAAAGAGATCGGGTTCGAATTATTTTACCGAGAAATAGAACTTGCTTCCTTTGATTTGGTAGTCTGCTTCCGCAGTCTTTTGGATTAAAACAAAAAAGAGGAGATATGACGATGACAACTGATCTTTGGATGCTGGTGGCAACGGCGGTGTTTTCCGTGGTGTGGGTACTGTTTTACGCAAACGCGCGAGCCATACAGCCGGGCGGGTTGAGCTTTGGGATCGGCAATCGCGATAAGGCCATTGAAGTGCCAGCCTGGGTTTCGCGCGCCGTCCGGGCGCACCAGAATCTGATCGAGAATATTGCGCCGTTTGCGATTTTGGTTTTGGTGGCCCATGTCGCCGGCAAGGCCAACGAGATGACGGCGATGGGCGCAACCGTGTTCTTTTATGCCCGTATCGCACATGCGGTGAGCTACACCATGGGCATACTCTATCTGCGGACCATCGTATTTTTCGCCGGTGTGGTTGGCGAAGTGATGATTCTCGTGCAACTTTGTCGTTAAGCTTTGTGCAACACGGATGCGCTTTCTTACCGATTCATTGGGCGCCTAGCCTGGAACAGGGACGACCATGATTGAGAAACGCAGTCTTGGAAAAGGCGGGCCCGCCGTCGGTTGTCTCGGTTACGGCGCCATGGTGCTGGAAGGTTATTACGGCGCATCCGATGATGCCCAGGCGGAGGAGACCATTCGCCATGCGCTTGATGCCGGCATGACGATGATCGATTCCGCCGACGCCTACGGCGGTGGTCACAACGAAATTCTGGTCGGCCGCGCGCTCAAGGGCCGGCGCGATCAGGCTTTTGTCGCCACCAAGTTCGGCATCGTCTTCGATGAAAAGGAGACCGGCACGGACTACCCGACCGGCCGTGGCTTCTCGCTCACTATCAATGGCAAGCCGGCTTATGTGCGCAAGGCGATTGATGCCAGCCTGAATCGCTTGGGCGTGAGCGTGATCGACCTGCTGTACGAGCATTGGATCGATCCGGCGACGCCGATTGAGGAAACGGTAGGCGCGATGGCGGATGCGGTCAGGGCGGGGAAGGTGCGTTACTTGGGGCTGAGTAATGTCACCGCCGAGCAGGTGCGGCGGGCGCATGCGGTGCACCCGATCGCGGCGGTGCAATACGAGTACTCGCTATGGCAGCGCGACGCCGAGAAAACATTGCTGCCAACGTTACGCGAGCTCGGCATCCCGCTGGTGGCTTGGTCTCCGCTCGGTGGGGGGGTTCTGACCGGCACCGTGGGTGATCTCGACGACAACGACATTCGCCGGGCCGATCCGCGTTACGTCGGCGAGAACCTGACGCACAACCGAGATCGTTTTGCCCCATTCATGGCGATTGCGAAGGGGCTGGGCATCACTCCGGCGCAGCTGGCGCTGGCCTGGCTGCTGCATCAAGGGCCGGACATCATTCCAATCCCCGGCACCCGCAGTCAGGCACGCATCACTGAGAATGCCAATGCCGCAGCCATCAAGCTGGATAGTGCGACCTTGCAGCGGATCAATGACATTGCGCGTCCCGGTGTGGCCATCGGCGCGACCTTGGTGTAAAGCAACGTCGAGATATCCATGCTAGACGCAAATTTTTTCAACCAGCGAAGCGCCGGACACCTGCCCGGGCATTTGGGAATCGTCATCACGCACATCAGTGCGTCCGAGGTACGGTCCGAGCTGCCCGTTGCGAAATTGCTCATGGCCTCCAATGGTTTTCTCCATGCGGGAGGCGTGGTGACGCTGGCCGATACATCGTCCGGCTACGGGTGCATCGCCAATCTGCCTGAGGGCGCCACAGGCTTCACCACCATTGAACTCAAGTCGAATCATCTCGGCACGGCGCGGGAAGGAACCATCGAATGCATCGCGAAGCCGGTGCACCTTGGCAAGACCACGCAGGTTTGGGATGCGGTGGTCAGCCACAGGGAAACAGGGAAGACTATCGCCCTTTTTCGTTGCACCCAGATGATTCTCTATGGCAAGGGCAGTGCCTGACGATTGGCCAAGGACTGGACGAACCCGACCACGACCGGGTAACTGGCGCAACCGAAGTCCGAGGCTTCAACGTCGATGAACGGCGGCAGGGCATTGGACCATCGGCGAGGCGACGTCCACAGGCTATGAGGTGCCGCGAACGTAACCAAGGTGGGGCGGGATAGACGGGTGATACCGGCCGGTTGCGGGGCGTACCGACCAGTTGTCGCCCGCATCGAAGGCTGGTACGCTATGGGCAGGCGTCGATAAAGGCCCTGGACACCCCCAACCACTGAACGAGGAGACCCCGATGACCGATTTTCCCTCTGGCTACCCGGCGACTGCCGGCGAGGCATTTGCCCTTTTAGGAACCCGCGCCCGGCTTTCCGCTGATGACATGAAGGTGATGGCATTGATCGAGCAAAGTGCCGAAGGTTTCTATATGGCCTTGGCCCGCGCGACAGACATTCCTGAAGTGGCCGGCCTGTTGCAGCGTAACGGCAATGAAGAGCGCGGTCATGCGCATCGTCTGGTCAAGGCGCTGGGTCTGCTGGGTGCGCCGTTTTCGTTACCGCAGATTGAGCTGAACCCTTACCACGCGGATCTGCACTTCGACGCCCTCGACGGCGACTTTCTGGCCAACCTTGTGCAGAGTGAACTCGGCGGCGACAAGACCTATCAGACATGGGCCGATAACGAACCCCATGCCGAGGTGGCAAGACTGCTTCGCCAGAACGGCAAAGAGGAATCGCGTCATGGTGAACGTGTCGCCCAGGCGCAAGCCTTGTTGCGCGCAGCGGTTCACTGAAGGGCGGCAACATTTCATCAAGTCTGATCGGAACCAGCGTTCCGATCAATCGCGCGCTGCGGTGGTCGCATTCCCTTGCGTATTTGCATGAGGCTTTCCCGGCTCTTTCCCGCTGACGCGGGCGAGGGGCTTCATGTGTTTGCCGTGGGAGATTCGCATGCTCAAAGGGAGTTGCTTGTGTGGCACGGTGAACTACGAGGTCCATTCGGAACTCGGCCCGATCATCATGTGCCATTGCAAAATATGCCGAAAGGCAAACGGCACCGCCTATGCGACCAACGCACCGATCAGCAAACAAGGTTTCAAGCTGTTGAGTGGCGAGCAGGCGTTGGCGGAGTTTGAATCAACCCCGGGCATGCTGCGCATTTTTTGCCGGAACTGCGGCTCGCCGATTTACAGTCGGCGTCCGCATCTGCCCGATGTCATTCGCCTGCGTCTCGGCACGCTGGATACGCCGATCACCAGCAAA
>JAYUGL010000283.1:0-9757 GCA_043738385.1 Sterolibacteriaceae bacterium | reverse complement strand
AATCTCAGACCGTTCGATCGCGTGTTGACCGATCACGATGACCGCGCGATTTTCTCGGCCTTTCTAAAGGACCTTACGAATTCGGGCAAATGACGGGGGTTAGATTTACTCCCGCTGTGTTGGTGTTTTTATTCCTTTTTGCTGTCACTTTGCAATTTAAATGGCGTAAAGTTTTGCGGGCTATTTGGCGTAAGCCCGCAATTGCGGTAACGGCACGAGCGGGTCTTGTCATTGGTTGACGCCGGAATTATGGGCAATTACCAGATCGCCCGAACCGGGTTAATGCGCCAAATACCGTGCAAATTTCTACGCCAAATAATTTGCAAAGTCATGTACGAAGCTTTCGGGGCTGTGTTGGGTGCCATCATGTATGATAAAGGACGTTCTCATACATGAAAATATTCCCAAATCTGCGACGATTCGCGCGCTAATGCTCCACCACTTGCGGTCGCGTGTCGGCCAAAAGTGTAAAGTCGATCGCTCAATTTTATGTCCCTAAAGCAGTCGTTTGACGCGGAATATAGGGCACTTTAATTAAAGACGAATGTAAACTTCAAATCGCGAACGACACTGCCAGACTCAAAGTTCTCGTTCGTCGAAACGAGATTCTGATAATGTATTTTGTCAAGAGTTTTTGGATAGCCAACTCGTTGCTTAACGAAAGATCTTTCCAGCCACAGTTCTTCCAAGTCTACGGAAGTTCGAATCTGTTGTCGCAGAAAGGGCTAGACTCTCGCCGACTGTTCGGCCGCGCGCCATCTTGTAAGCGACAAGCGATAGTCCAGCAACTAGTCCCCAAGGCCCCAAGAACATCGCGCTTACAGCACTAATATTGCCGCCTATGCCCCAGGTCAATAGATCTCGCTGCCAAGATGCTGATCCCGGCAACGATATCCTTCTAGCCGATGTAATGGCATGATTGATGGCGTCGCTGTCTTCGACAGTATCAGGCAACGTTATCGCTTTCGTCCGAATTGCCAACCGAGCGCGAGCGATATTGTCTATCCAGAGCTCGACTCGTCTATCAGCGGTGGGTTCTAGCAATGCACTGCCAATCAGCATGTGAACAAAGTGCTGTTCCGAATTGGTGGCTGGGATGGGCCGCTGCTTGTTCGTGCTATTCGTTATCAAGTTTCGAACAGGATGCGATATAAGTTGAAGGCTGTTTGATCGCGCAAGGTACTCGTGATATTTGCCTCTTGATAGTATTGACACCAAGTAGGCCTGTTCCGCTAACTCTGCAACATCTCCGCCTCTCCCTTTGCTCCAGTTCCGTACATTGCCTTCGGACTGACTTTGGTGTTGCGCTTCTGCAAGTGTGTTTTCTGAAACATTTAGAAGTTCCGCCAGCCACTTAGTGTCATCCCTTGCAAAGAGACATCCATTCCCGGTGAAGTGAACTGGCCATCCAGCTCTTCGCAGATGTGCCGCCCAGCCAGGAAATTCTTCTTGACGCTTGGTGGCGAGCCAAGCATTAAGTAGAGGTTTATTCCGATGGTCTACCCATCTCTTCGTGCTCACAATGGCTTTTTGACTCGACAGAACTGGAAACAGAAGTTCTGGCATGCGCTTTACTAACTTCGCTTCATAACCTGGTGCGGCACGAGTTCCTGCATGTTTTGGCCCTGGAATTATGGTTAAATTGTCGAATAACATAAGCCACGTTGAGTCAACCAGATTCTTTGCCATCCAAGAATTCCACTGAGCACGTTTGCCATCGGCGAGCGCAAAGAATGCGTCGTGAAGCGTTGCGGAGTCAATGAAGCCGTGGGTTGTTTGAGGCATGGCTTGGTCGGATTCCTTTCGAGAGCGTCCTATTCGGAAGCCTAACGGGTATTGGCCGACCGAACGGTCGGCTTATAAAGCGGCATTTTGGTGGCCCGCACCAATCACGTCAAACCCATTAGCATGTTTCGTGATCTGAGCACGATGAATCCGCGATGACACTTGAAGATTAAATCTCATACGGAGCTGTTCACTTTCGCGGCTTTGCCAAAATCGCTGAGAAAGAGGTTGAGCGCACTATTTGGTAGACTGGTGAGGAGCCCGACCAATACTATGGCGAACGCTTAATAACTCACTTTAAACGTCGGACTATCCTCGGGCCGCGTTTTGCGATGATCGTAAATCCGCGTCGTGGCGATATTGGCATGGCCGAGCCATTCCTGCACTTTGGCAATATCCGCCTGATGATCGAGCGCGTTGGTCGCAGCCGTCGCACGCAACGAATGCGCGCCAATTTCAAAACCCAGCGCCGCTGAATATTCCCGTACCATTTTATAAACCGCGTCCGGCGTGAGCGACTTCGACGACGCGACATCGCGACTATGATGCAGCGGCCGAAACAATGCGCCGCTATCGTCATCGCCATGCCCTGACAGTTCAAGATACTCGGTAATCAATCCGCTCGCGGCCGGATGCAACGGCACATAACGCGTCTTGCCGCCCTTGCCGGAGATTTTGAGATGCGCGACACCGCGCCGCTCGTGTTTGAAGTCTTTGACCTTCAGCTTGCATAGCTCCTCACGCCGCAAAGCGTGATAGAGCAGGGTGGATAACATGGCGCGATCGCGCTTGCCTTTGATCGAGACACCATCGGGCGCATCGAGTAACTGGCGTGCTTGATGATCGCCCAGGGCAGGGGTCTTGCCTTCATAACTTTCCACCGGCGGGCGCTTCACGCCTTTGACCGGATTGTGCGTCACGGCATTACGTTCGCAGAGATATTCAAACAGCGACGACAACGCCGCGAGACGATGCCGAATCGTCTGGCTGCTCAACACGGGTTCGCGCTTGGCGAACTCGTCGCGCCACGCAATGACGTGACCACGAGTCACGGTACGAAATTCTTCCGGCCTCACGATCCCCGTAAACTGCATGAAATCTTTCAAGGCATTCTCATAGGCGCGGCGGGTACCGACGTTGCCGAGATTGTCGAACCACTCGATCTCCGGTGGGACATCGGCGAGACGTTGGTATTCGACCGCCGTGAGCAGGCGGGACGACGAGGGCAGGGCAGGGAGCTGGTCGGTCATGCGATGCTGAGCCTTAATTTCAAGCGCGTCATGATGTCCATGCGCTCATGCAATAGGGCAATCACCAAAGCAGGGGCGTCGTCACGCGGCAAACAAAAAAGATAATGATGCTCGCAAAGAGCCATGCGCAAACCAGGGTGGATAACGCTCAAATCTTTGTAAAAACCGCTGCCCTTGGCGAGTTCTTCGATGCCGTGCTTAAGCTGGGTGGTGTAGGTGCGGGTTTGCGCTTCGCCCCATTTTTTCCGACTATGGCGAGTAATCTCGCGCAAATCGGCGGCGGCCGCTGGATGCAAAACATACAACCGGGTCAAGCAGCATCCCCCACCTTAAGCGCCTCTTCAACAATGTCGTCAAAGCTTTGCTCGGACACAACCCCGGCAAGCCCTTCGGCAATGCGCGGAGCGAGCAAGGCCTTCAATTCCTGCATGGCCTTTTCTTCGTCAGCGGTGACGGCAAACAAACGCTGGATCGCGTATTCCTTGATGCTTTTGCCTTGCAAGGCGGCCAGCGCCTTAATGCTCTGGTGTTGTTGCTCGGTGACTTCGATGGTTAATCGGCTCATGGCTTTTGCTCACACAGTGGCTAATGGTTCTCACTATAGCATAAATGTAATAATGTGTAAATGTACATTTGTGTGATTGTGCCTATGTACTGGCTTGGTCATACCGTCATTTTACTATTGATAAAAACGGTTTTCAAGATTAAATCATGACATCGGAACGGTTGAGAAAAAGGCGGGGGTAGGGGTTTTTAGCCGCCGTCGGTCAGCGATCGGCCAACTCCGGTCGGTCAGGATGCCGAAATGCCTGCCCAATACCCGCCATTCGATCAGCCGATATTCACGCCTCCAATTAGGCACTTCGGAACACCTTATTGGGCAAGATTGTCAGGAAAACGACGGGGACTGACGAAAATTAATGCGATTGACTGATCACCGGGGAGGGGTATAGATTGCCATTTGGTGAAAAATGGTGTTTAAAATGCCTATCGTTACAGCGTCAAAGCAAATTCCTATCAGTTTATGCCACTGACAATCGACGGTCTTATCAAGCCGACCGACGCCGCCCTCACGGCGCTCAGTGGATGCCGGGTCGAAGTTCTCTTCGATCTGGAAGTGCCAGCCGAGCTTGGAGAACGACTGCAGCCAGCGGAGCCGGGAGCACGGTCGCGAGCGGTGGCGTTCCCCCAAGCCGCTGTTTCGCGGTCGCTGCGCACTAACCAAAGTCACGTCTCCGCTCGCACCGATGAGTCGGGACACTTCCACCTCAGCATTCCCGACGAGCCCAAGCTCGCCGGCAAAACGCTGCGCTTCGTCGTATCGGGACCGGCCGGACAAACTATCGCGGACGTGTCGCGCGAAATCGCGGACAGCACCGACTCCCTGGTGATTCTGGTGGATATGAAGGACGTCGCGCCGATCGCCCTCACTGAGCCCGTGGATATTCCAGAGGCCAAGACACGACGAATCAGCGGCCGGGTATTCGATCCCACTGGGAGGCCAGTGCCGGCGAAGTCGCAGGTTTCGGTTTTCGCGCGGGAGGCAGGCGCCGCGACGGAGGAGGCACAGAGCACGCCCATCCTCGTCACGCGCACGGACATCTCCGGTTATTTTTTTGGCGACACGCCCAATAAAACTTACGAGCGCGCCTCCGCCTTGGTCGCCGGCATTCGGGACGAAATTGCCATCGCCCTGAGTGACGGCCTGATTCCGGAAAAACTGCTGCTGCCCGTCGAGATTCCGGACTCCCTGGAGCCGGCGTCCAAGGAGGATTGTTGCGGGGCTCGCGACGTGACGCCGCGCACGCCGAGCCAGGAGGACATCGACAATGCGCCCGACACCTATTCCACGGATCTCGGCACCGGGACCTGCATCCAATTCAACACGCCGAATCGCGCCATCGAGGAGTTCGATTTCTACACGGTCGTGCGAACAAGCGAGCCTGCGATTGTCGGTTTCAAGCCCGGCGATCCTCTCGACGATGCGCCAGGGGCCGATGCTCCGCTGACGACGATCGCGCCGGCGGCAACCGCCGCCGCGACGGCCGAGAGCGCGAAAGCGGCCGCGGCGGCTGCGGTCATCGACGCCCAGCGGAAAGAAGCCGCCGCGGTCCGAGCGGAGGCGCTTTCGTCCGCTCTCTCCGCGGCCTTGAACCTCGACAACGTGAAGAAAGCGGTCAAAGACATGTTGCAGGGGAGGAGAGACCCATTCTGGAAAGCGTCGGAGGCCATTCGGCAGATTTCAAACGCGTTGACGGCGGCAGGGATTGATCCCGCGACGGCCCTCGCGAAAGCGGATGCTTTAGTCACGGCGATCAGCAGCGAACCGCTCTCAATCGTATTTTCCACGGACAACGCGCAGGTGGATCGGACTGTTCAGACGATCGTCGACGCTGCGGCGTCCGTGCTGGCCACCGCCGCGACTGCGGCGCGGACGGCGGCGGACGACGCCAAGACAAAAGCGGCGACCGCCTCCAAGGCCGCGGCCGACGCCATCCAGGCCGCCGCCGCCGCTGAAGCGGCCAAAGCCACAGAGATCGGGGAGCGCGCGCTGGCCCTCGACGCCGCGGCGCGTGCCCAGCTCGAAGCCCAGAGATTGAGTGGCAAACCCCCGCGCCGCGCGGTGCTGAACCGCGACAATCAGATCGATTGGGACGGAACGCCGACGTTTTACCAGGCCGCCGAAATAGCCCACGGACATCTGTTGCACTTCAAACAAGTTTGGTCGGCGGACGGTTACTCGCTGGGCGATTTGCTCTACAGTCTTCCCCTTGCGCCGGGTCAGAAGAAGTTGATCTCGGTCGTGGACTGGGAGCGACGCGAGCGGACCGAGCGATCGGAGGATACCTTCAGCAACGAGGGACTGAATGCGGCGCTCTCGCGCGATCGCGATCTCGGTGAGGTCGTGACGGGGGCTCTGACGGAGTCGTCGCGCGGCGGATCGAAAAGCACCTCGGTGGGAGTCGGCGCGGGCACGGGCGCGGCGGGCAATGGATCTTACCAGGCGTTCAATTTCGGCGCGTTGGTTGGCGTGTCGGGCGGCTACGGCCAGAGCGACTCGGGCGCGTGGCAGGATTCGGCACGCAACCTCTCGTCGAGTTCGCTGCAGAGTCTGCGCGATCGCACGTTGCAATCGGCGTCGGCGGTTCGCGGTTTGCGTTCGTCGGTTGTGAACACGGTCGCGCAAGGCGAGGCGGTGCGGGCGACGACGGAGGTGGTCGCCAACCACAATCACTGTCACGCGATGACCGTCCAATACTTCGAAGTGCTGCGGCACTTGAAGCTGGAGCACAAACTCACCGACGTGCAGGAATGCCTCTTCGTGCCGCTGCCCATGAGCCGGTTTGATTTGATGAAGGCGTTGCGCTGGCGGCAGTCGCTCCAAACCTATCTCAAACGGCGCGAGCTCACTGGCGGATTCGATGCCGCGCGTCGAGTCCACACCAACTGGCTTCAAACCGGCGCGCCGCTCGATCGCTATGCCGACGAAAGCATCCAGTCGATCGCGGGCGAATTCCTGCTGACCGTGATGATTCCGATGCCACCCTTTCCGGTGCGTCCGCCCCCGAAACCGCCGGACCCGGCCGACAAAGCGAAAGAGATCGCGAACATTGTGAATCCCACCGACGGCGCGTGGGGCGTGATTCTGGCCATCGCGACCGGTGGAGCATCCCTCGTCGCGGGAAAAGTCACTGAAGCGTCAATCAATCTCACGAAGGCCGCGTCGCAGGGAGTCCAGGGAGTCGTGGATGATTTTTATTCCCAGCCGACGCCCCAGGAACGCTACGACAAATTCCACGCGGAAATCATGCCGGGGGTCGTCGAGGCGTTCGTCGACCAGCTCGAGCTTTGGGCGTTGGTCGGGTCCTCCCCTCCCGTGCTCCTCAAGGGCGCGGACTTCACGCTGGTTTCGACCTACCAGCCTGGCATTCCGTTGATGGTCTCACTGCGGGGCACGCTCGCCGGCCAGGTCAGCCGCGCATACATCAGCCAGTTGATCATCAAGTCGTCGGCCGGGATGCCGACGGGCTGCAAGGCGATGGTCAACGCGGCGACGATCCGTTACCGCACCGCGAATTTCGAACACAGCTTCGTCGACGACAACCGCGTCAACGACGACATCGATCCGCCGAGGGTGACAGGAATTTTTTCCGCCGCGGGCGACTTCAGCCTGAAGCCGATCACCTTGGGGACGGGAGCGACGTTGTTTACCCCGCTGGACTCCTGGGAACAACGGAGTCCGCGAACCGACGACAAGCGGCTCGCGACGGAGCTGGTGGAGCACCTGAACGACAATCTCGAGTATTACCATCATGCGATCTGGTGGTCGATGGATCCGAATCGCCGCTACATGCTGCTCGACGGCTACTACGCGCCGGGATCCAACAATCGCAGCGTCGCTTCCGTGGTCGAAAATCGCCTGATCGGCATCGTCGGCAATTCGGTCATCCTTCCGGTCGCGCGTGGCGTTCACCTCGACCCGCGATTCGTGAAGGACAAAAAAGGCAACCGCGTCGATTTGCTGGGCTTCTACAAACTCAAATCACCGGTGCCGCCCGCGCGCGTGAGCCTGCCCACGCGCGGCGTGTTTGCCGAGGCGGTCCTGGGCAACTGCAATTCCTGCGAGGAAATCGACGATTCGAAATTCTGGCGCTGGGAGGAATCGCCCATCGACGAGCCTCCTTCGATTGGGACCATTTCGACCGACACGCGCCGGGCCGAACCGGCGTCCGCCCAGCCTTCGTCGTTTCCGGCACCGATCGTTTCGATTCAAAACGCGCCGGCCGCGCCCGACCCTGCCGGAGTCGCCGGTGCGCTCAACTCTCTAGGCAAGCAGTCCTTCCCGGACATCACCGGTCTCGCGGCCACCCAGGCCAACGCCGCCGCCGCCTACAGTCAGGCGCTCGATACCGCTTACAAGTTTGGCAAGGAAGCTTCCACGCTGGCTCAGCAGGCCTCGATGATCAACGCCAAGGACAAGGCCATGAGCGCGATCGACAAGGCGGAGGCCGCGGGCCAGATCGATACCGTTGACGCCAAGCAGCTCCGGCTCTCGGCCCTGAAGAAGATGGTCGGCGATGGCGCCGGGGCCGGCAAGACGGCCTCGAGTACGGCCGAACAAATGAAAGTCGTGCAGGATGCCGTCAAAGATACTGCCATCACGCCCGAGGACGGACGCCGGTTCACGAACAACATCCTGGATTCGTTTACCGGCGGTGGAGACGGCAGCCAGAAAGACCGGGACGTTGCCCACGATGTCGTCAAGGGCATGCGCGACGTGACCAGTGTGCAGATGGACGGCCTGCGTGTCGACGCGGCCGGTGGAAGTACGAGTGGCGTGATTCAGAACGTCTCCTGGCCGCAAGGTGGATCATTGGGCAGGCCGACTTTGTTGTTTTCCGGACCTGAGGCGGAAACACGCGCGGCGCGTCTTCTCGCGAGTGCTCCGAAAGTCGTACCGTTGCCGAACGGCGGCGAACTGCGCCCGGGAACGATCTGGGGCGAGAGCGGGTTGCTGGTCAGCGCCGACACGGTTTTTGTCTACTACCTTAAGGACGGCAATTTGTACGAATGGTCCACCCCGCAGTTTATCCGCAATGAAATGCTCGGCGCATGGGTGCAAGGTGTGAGCTCCGCCCAGTATCTGGTGGTGTTGGCTAACACCGAGGTTGCTTTCTTGGCGGGGGTATTCGTCGGGCCTGCGGCGATGTTCAGCACGCTGCTCGTCGATTGGGGCCTGAAACTCTACCATTACCGGGTGGAAGCCAATGCCGCGATTGAGATCGCCCGCCGGGTGCATGCGGCTGCCCTATGTGTGCGTGAGCGGGCGCCGGCTGCTTGGACGAAGCTGGAAAAAATCGTGGCGTGGGAGCTTCTGACCAGCATTCCGGAAGCCGTGACGACCGAGCAAATGGCGTTCTGGTTGGGACGCGTTGTCCGTGGCATCTGGTCGTCGGCCCCGCAGTTCTCGCTCGCGATCGTTGCCAAAACGATCGCGCGAGTCTCGCTGATCCTCAGCGCGCTGGATGCACCCGCCATCACGGCCGCCGCGCTTTCGATCGCACTGGACGAAAAAGGCCAGGAACTGTCGCAGAGCCTGGCTGGCGATGGGGTCACCATCGCCGACGCAGACGCACGGGAAATTCTCCGTGCCTTGCACGAAAATCCGCAGGCGATCCAGTGTTTCTCCGCCTTGCTGGTTTCCCTGAAGGAACTGGAGCCCTACATTGCTCAGCTGATGCCCAAGACGGTCGGATTCTAGGCAATCGTTGCCCGATCACGCGGGGTTCTGACACATCCTCGACATAGAGCAGCTTCCAATCCACCGGCCGCACCGCCGCCCGTTTGAAGATCTCGTGCAGCGTGTAGCTGAACGGCTTGTTGTCGAGGACGCCGCCGTCGAGGAACCAGGTCTCGCCGCTCAGCGATCCCCACTCCTTCAGCCGTTCGTAGACGCGGTGCTCGTGCGGGTTCTTCAGGTTTGGCGCGACCTTGACCGGCTCGAACGCCGCGGGGAAGTACGAGGGAAAGGGGCAGGTCTTTCATTATCGTACGATGCGAAATAAAGTTGCGGCGGTCTTTGAATGGAGTGCCCGATAGCTGACTGTGGCCACCGTCAGAAACGGGTCGTTATGGATCGCCTTCAAGATCATCTACTTCGACGATATGCGCCGGAGCCGTGATCCACACAATCTCGCGCGCATTCAACTGTAGTGGCTCGC
>JAYUGL010000282.1:0-3462 GCA_043738385.1 Sterolibacteriaceae bacterium | reverse complement strand
ATTGCTCGCACAGCGTTTCCAGTTCCACCGCGAGGGCCAGCGCATGCTCCAGATTGCGGCCGAACACCACCATGCCGTGATGCGCCATGAGGCAGGCGCGGCGATCACGCAGTGCGGCGATCATTGCGTCCGACAGTTCCTGGGTGCCAAATAAGGCGTAGCTGGCGCAACGCACGCTGTCGCCGCCGAAGCGGGCAATCATGTAATGGAAGGGTGGAATCTCAACGTCCATACAGGCCAGACTGGTGGCGAAAGATGCGTGCGTGTGGACCACGGCGCCAGCTTCGGGGTAGGCCTGATAGATGTCGCGATGGAAGCGCCATTCGGACGAAGGTTTGCGGTCACCCTGCGGTGTGCCGTCAAAGTCGACACGCACCATGTCGTCGGGCGTGCAGCGTTCGTAGGGCATGCCGGTCGGCGTGACGATGAAGCCTTCGCCCCAGCGCGCGCTGACGTTGCCGGATGCGCCGCGGTTGATGCCACTGGCGTTCATCGCTTGCGCGGTTTCCAGTACCTTGCTCTTCAGTTGCGTTTCTTTCATGGTATCAGTGTGTGTAACTCTCCGGGCAGGGTGATGCCGCGTTCGGTGATGATGCCGGAAATCAGTGCTGTCGGTGTGACGTCGAAGGCTGGGTTGGCAACCGGCGTTTCGCCTGCCCCAAGTTCCGCGGCAGCGCGCTCTTCGATGGGAATCGCTGCGCCGTTGGCACAATCGAAATCGATGGTGGATAGTGGCGCAGCAACGTAGAGCGGGATGCAATGCGCGTGTGCGGCGAGCGCCTTGAGATAGGTGCCCACCTTATTGGCGGTGTCGCCGTTGGCGGCGATCCGGTCGGCGCCGACCACGATGCAATCTACCCGGCCTTGCATCAGCAGCAAGCCGGCAGCGTTGTCGGCGATCAAGGTATGAGGAACGGAAGCCTGTGCGAGTTCCCACGCCGTCAGCAGGCCCTGGTTGCGCGGCCGGGTCTCGCTGACCCAGACGTGTATGGCAACGCCGGCAGCGTGCGCGGCATAGATCGGGGAAAGTGCGGTGCCGTGCGCCACAGTGGCGAGCCAACCGGCGTTGCAATGGGTCATGACGTTGACTGGCTTATTAGGCCGCGCCATCTCTTGCAGCAGTTGCAAACCGTGCCGGCCGATGGCGGCGTTTGCGTTTTCGTCTTCGGTTGCAATGGCGCGCGCCTCCTGCCAGGCGGCCGCGCGTTGAGCTTGTGCAGGCAGCATCGATAACACCCGTTGCATGCGACTCAAGGCCCAGTTCAGGTTGACAGCAGTGGGCCGTGTCGCTGACAAATGATCGATGATGTACGTGAGGTCGTTGGCCTTGTCGGCAAGACCGATGGCCACACCATAGGCTGCGGTGGCGCCGATCAGCGGGGCGCCGCGCACCCGCATTTCGCGAATGGCTTCCGCTACTTCATGCAACGTGGTCAAGCGAAGGAAAATGCACTCGGCGGGAAGCCGGGTCTGATCGAGGATGAAGATGGCATCGCCATCCTCGGCGATGGTTCGCGTTGGCGTTTTCAGCTCAACTTGCCGTGGCACTGCTTGTACTTCTTGCCGCTGCCGCAGGGGCAGGGATCATTGCGGCCCACCTTGGGCAGAACGCGTTGCTCGGGTTGCGCAGCAACCACTTTGGTTTCCGCGCCCCCAAGTGCCTCATCAAAATCGGCATGGTGATACTGCACGTTCTCCACCTGGGAATGGTGTTGCTCGGCGTCTTCGATCTGTTCCTGCGAACGAATTTCCACTGTCATCAGCAGTTTGCTCACGTCAGTGCGGACGGCCGTGAGCAACGTCTCGAAAAGTTCGAAGGCTTCGCGCTTGTATTCCTGTTTCGGATTCTTCTGCGCATAGCCGCGCAGGTGGATGCCCTGACGCAGGTGATCGAGCCCCGCCAGATGCTCACGCCAGTGGCTGTCGAGGCTTTGCAGCATGACGTTGCGTTCGAAACCGTGCCAGGCCTCGGCATCGACAATCGCCAGTTTTTCTGCGTAGGCAGCGTCTGCGGCGTCGAGAATGCGACGCAGCAGATCTTCGTCGCTGAGGTTGGGATCAGACTTGAACCATTCCGCGACCGGCAGCTTGAACTGAAGCTCTCCTTCCAGCGCTTTCTCCAGACCGGAAATATCCCACTGCTCTTCGACACTTTCCGCTGGCACATAGACACGGAAGATGTCGTGGATAAGCCCCTGGCGCATCGCCGTGATGGTTTCGGAAATATCGCCAGTTTCCAGCAGTTCGTTGCGCTGCTGGTAGATCACCTTGCGCTGATCATTGGAGACATCGTCATACTCCAGCAACTGCTTGCGCATATCGAAGTTGCGCTGTTCCACCTTGCGCTGCGCCGACTCCAGGGAACGCGTGACCAGCGGATGTTCAATCGCTTCGCCCTCGGGCATCTTGAGGCGAACCATGATGGTGTTGAGCCGGTCGCCGGCAAAGATCTTGAGCAGTTGATCGTCCAGCGCGAGATAAAAGCGCGAGGAGCCGGGGTCGCCCTGACGGCCGGCGCGACCGCGCAACTGGTTGTCGATGCGGCGCGATTCGTGACGCTCGGACCCGACAATATGCAGACCTCCAGCAGCGAGCACTTCATCGTGCTTCACCTGCCATTCGGCCTTGAGCTCGGTGGTACGGCGATTCTTTTCTTCCTGCGGCAGAGATTCATCTTCGCGAATCGCATCCAGCAGTTTTTCGATGCTGCCGCCCAGCACGATGTCGGTACCGCGACCGGCCATGTTGGTGGCGATGGTGATGATGCCCGAGCTGCCGGCTTGCACCACGATTTCCGCTTCGCGTGCATGCTGCTTGGCATTCAACACCTGATGCGGCAATTTTTCCTTGGTCAGCAGATCGGACAGCAGTTCCGAGTTTTCGATGGAGGTCGTTCCCACCAGCACCGGCTGGCCGCGCTCGTGGCAATCGCGGATGTCGGCAATGATGGCTGTATATTTCTCCGCAGCGGTACGGTAAATCTGGTCGTTGGCATCCTTGCGCACCATCGGCCGATTGGTGGGAATCACCACCGTTTCCAGACCGTAGATCTGGTGGAATTCGTAGGCCTCGGTATCGGCGGTGCCGGTCATGCCGGCCAACTTGCCATACATGCGGAAATAGTTCTGGAAGGTGATCGACGCCAGGGTCTGGTTTTCTGACTGGATCTTCACGCCCTCTTTCGCCTCAACCGCCTGATGCAGGCCTTCTGACCAGCGCCGCCCGGACATCAGACGACCGGTGAATTCGTCGACGATAATAATTTCGTCGTTCTGCACCACGTATTGCTGATCGCGGTGGTACAGGTTGTGGGCGCGCAACGCGGCGTACAGATGATGCATCAACAGAATGTTGGCCGGCTCGTAGAGACTGCCGCCTTCGGGCAGCAGGCCTTGCTGCGCCAGAATTTCCTCGGCCCGTTCGTGGCCCTGCTCGGTCAGCAGCACTTGATGCGACTTGAGG